>JAEYPY010000081.1 GCA_023410295.1 Pseudomonadota bacterium
AGGCGATGGGCTCGGACGTAGCAGGCGCCGCCCCTGCCCTCGCGATCCCGGATTCGCTGCGTCGTGTCGATGAGCGAGGACAAGTTGTCGGAGAAGTTGAACGCGAGGGACTGATGCGGGTGCAGACGCCGCAAGCTTTCGACGCCGCGACGTTGCGCGCGGCTTACGCGGCGATCGGCGATGCCGCCGTGTTCAGCGACGATCTCGCCGTGGTGCGCGCCTATGGCGGGACGTGCGTGCTGATCGAGGGCGATCCGCGGCTGATGAAATTGACCTATCCGGAGGATTTCGCTGTGTTGGAGCGCATGCTGAGCGAACGCGTGACTTGCGTCGGGCATGGCGTTGACGCCCATCGCTTCGGCGAGGGCGAGTATGTGACGCTTTGCGGCGTGCGCATTGCGCATAGCAAGGGGCTACTCGGGCATTCAGACGCGGACGCCGGCTGGCATGCGCTGGTGGACGCTATTCTAGGTGCGCTGGGCGCAGGCGACATTGGCGCACATTTCCCGCCGAGCGATCCGCAATGGAAAGGCGCTGATAGCGAACGCTTTTTACGGCACGCGGCAGAGCTGACGGCCAAGACAGGCGCGCGGATCGTGCATGTCGATGTGACGCTGATCTGCGAACGGCCCAAAGTCGGGCCGCACCGCGACGCGATGCGCGCGCGCACGGCGGAGGTACTTGGGCTGCCGCTGGAGCGCGTCAGCGTCAAAGCGACGACCACCGAGCGCATGGGCTTTACCGGCCGCGAAGAAGGCATCGCCGCGCAGGCGACAGCGACGTTGGAGCGGCCTATCTAGTCCGTCGCTTCCGTGGGCGATGCAGACTCGGTTTCTTCGGCCGGAGTCGCGCCGACGCATTGCGGCAGGTAGGAATAGATCCGGCATTCCTCCGCGCCGCTGAGGCCCTCCCAGAGCGCACGCGGCATGTTGATGTAGTCATCGGTCCAGGGCCGGCCCTCCGGCGCCTGGAAATCTTGCCAATCGTTGCTCGGCAAAACGAGACGGCTCAGGACATCCGGCGAACGGGCGACGATCATCACGCTCGCAGCCAGGCCGCCATAATAGGAAACGTACGGCACTTCGAAGCGATCACTAACGCGATAGAGCGCCGGCGCGTTGAGTGAACGTGCGACGCGCGCGGCTTCCGATACCAGCGCAAGGTTGCGGTTGGACAGGTGCAACACGACGATGCCGCTTTCGCGGACCTTGCTGAGATAGAGCGCCAGCGCTTCGCGCGTCAGCAAGTGCGCGGGGATGGCGTCCGATGAGAACGCATCAACGACGATGACGTCGTAAGAATCGTTCGGCTCCTCAGCGATCTGTAGTCGCGCATCGCCGAGTTCAACGCGCGCGTTGGGCTGACATTCGGCCACGTAGGTGAAGTCGCCGCCCGGCCGCGCTGCGAGGCGCACGACGGCCGGATCGATCTCGAAGATGGTCAGCCGATCTTCGGGGCGCATGAGGCAGGCCGAAGATCCTGCGCCGAGGCCAATGAGCGCCATGCTCGCAGGCTCGTTGGTGCTGAGCCCGGCAACGATGGCCTCGCCCAGCGCGGTCCGCGGATTGTAATATGTGAGCGGTTGGCGCGAATAACCTTCGCCGACAAGCTGGGCGCCGTGAATGGTGGTGCCGTGCATCAAGATGCGCAACGGCGGCGCCTGAGCGTCATCGTCGACGATCTCGCGCGTGCGCAGGACGCCGAAGAAGCTGCGCTCTTGCGTGATGATGCGCCCGTTGCGGGCGTCTTCGAGGAAGATGGCTGCGAAAGCAATGAGTACGATCGCGGCCAGCAGGATCGGCCGGCCGCGGTTGAAGAAGATGGCGAGGCCGCAGAACAGGAGCCCGATGATGGTCAGCGATTGGACGCTATCCATCAGTGCGCCATTCATCAGCAGCATCAGCAGCAGGATCGCCGTCGGCAATGCGGCGCCCAGCGCAAAATCCGCGATGCGCTTGTCGTCACGGCGCGGCTGGATGGTGCCGTGGACCGCGAACGCGAGCACCATGAAGCTGCTGATCCCGAGCAGCCAACCCCAGGGCGATACGATGTTCAGTTCGGGCGAGCCTTCGACCACCGTGCGGGTGATGAGCGTCTGATTGTTGAAGGCGAGCCAGATCACGATGGCGGCGTGAGACATTGCGATGAAGAGGAAGGCGTAGCGATAAGGCGCGGGCTTCGACTCATCGCTCCAGCCCGCCGCCACCATTGCCGCCGCAGCCCCGAGCGCGCCGATGGTCAAAATCGTGTCGACCGGCGTTTGCAGCATCAGCAGCACCGCCATGACGCCCATGGTGACGGCGGTGGCGAAGGAGGCATCGGTCAGACGCGGCATGTCACTTCGGGCGCGAGGGCGGAAAAGGCAGACTGCCGCAAGCGCCAGCGGAAATTCATAGACATTGTTGAAAATGAGCGGCGCTGCGAACGCGGCGAAAGCGCCGCCAAGCACGCCGCCTACGGAGACGAGCAGGTAAAACTCCGTCAGCCGGTCGGCGCTGGGTCGCGACTGCGAAAGCGCGAGATGGCAAACCAACGCGCTGAAAAAGAACCCCGCCAAGATCAGCGAAACCGACATCACCCAGTTCCCGGCGGCGAAGTACGAACCGACCATCAGTGCAAGCGCGACCGGGTGGATCAGCAGCGTCGGCGCCACCAGCTTGTCACCGCCCTTCATGAAGGCGAGCACGAAAGTGGCGAGATAGAGCGCCAGCGGGATCACCCACAGCATTGGCGCCGAAGCAACGTCGGTCGAGATGTGCAGCGTGACGCCGAGCGAAAGCGCCGATGGCACGGCGGCGGCCGCGATCCAATAGAAGCGCTGGCGCCAGCTCGGTGCGGGCGAAGTATGCGCGATCGCCTTCGGCCCCTCCCCGTGCGCGGAGACGGCGAGCGCCGCGGCAAGCAAGATCAGCGCGGCGACCAACACATAGCCGGACGACCAGGCGACGCTTTGCTCCTGCACACCGAGCACCGGCTCGATCAGCGCAGGATAGGCGAGCAAACCGCCAAAGCTGCCGAGGTTGCTGGCGGCATAGAGGTAATAGGGATCGTGCGCGTCGCTGCGGCCGGTGCGGGCGTACCAGGCCTGCAGCAGAGGCGCCGTCGCGGACGCCGCCGCGAAGGGCGCGCCGACGGAAAGAGTCAGCACGCCGATAAGCCAGAGCGCGGGTTGTTCTGAGCTGGGCGGGCCGAACGCGCTCGTCACATGGATCGGCAGCACGAACCAGGCGAGCGCCAGCACCAGGATGTGCACACCGGCCTGTACGCGAAGGTCCTTCACCCGCTGCAACAGGTGCGCATAGAGATAGCCCACCAGCAGCGCGCCCTGGAAGAACGCCATCGAGGCGTTCCAGACTTGCGGACTGCCGCCCAAGAGCGGCGTCACCATGCGTGCGAACAGCGGCTGCAGCACGAAAATGAGCGCGGCGCTGGAGAAGAGCGCGAGCGCGAAGACCGGCGCAGCCGCGCGGCGCGCGATGGCTTGCATGAACTCTCCCCCTTGGCTGGCCCCGTCTCTGCCACCCGCGCCGATTCCAGGGAATGGACTTTTTCCGCCCTGGCGCGTTATCGCTCGGCCATGGTTTCGAACCCGAATTACGATCGCGCCGCCGGCTTCGTCGGCAAGTCCAAGGACCGCGGGTTGAAGATCGCCACCGCCGAGAGCTGCACCGGCGGACTGATCGCCGCCGCCATTACCGCCGTGCCGGGCGCCTCAGCGGCGCTGGAGCGCGGCTTCGTGACCTATTCCAACGAAGCCAAGAGCGAGATGCTCGGCGTGCCGCAAAGCCTGATCGACCAGCACGGCGCCGTCAGCCGCGAAGTGGCGCTGGCGATGGTGGAAGGGGCGCTTGCGCACAGCCACGCGGATATCGCCGTCGCGGTGACGGGGATCGCGGGGCCGGATGGCGGTTCAGAGGAAAAGCCGGTCGGGCTCGTGCACATAGCCGCGGCGCGCAAGGACGGCGCGCGGCTGCATGAGGAGAAGCGCTACGGCGATATTGGCCGCCACGAGGTGCAAGGCCAAACCGTCGCCGATGCGCTGACCTTGCTGGAGCGGCTGATCGATTAGCGGCCGAGCCGCCGGTGCGCCTCGCGCTCGAACGCGCCCATGATGCGGGAGGCGAGCTTATCTTTGTTGGCGGCGACCAGCGCATTCAGCACGGGGTTCTTGAACTGGTAGCTGATCCAGAAGCGCACCTTCGCGCCTTTTTCGTGCGCCTCGAAGCGCCAGCGATTGTCGAGCGCGTGAAATGGTCCGCTGACCAGTGAAACCTCCACCTCCCCTTTCGCTGGTTCCGAGCGAACGTTGGTGGCGAAGCGCTCGGTGATCGCCTGCCAGCCAACGACGGCGGCCGCGAGTCCCTGCCAGCCGCCTTCCGGCAACGGTTCTTCTTTGACGACGCGCAGGCTCTGCAGCCAGGGGATGAACTTCGGGTATTCGCGCACATCGCCGACGAGACGGCACAGCGCATCCGGCGCAAATGGCAGGATGCGTTCGGCTTCGATGACGGTACGCTTCATTTACGCCGAAGCTTGCGCCAGGCGCGCTGCCTTGAGGCGCGCGAAATCTTCGCCGGCGTGATGCGAGGAGCGCGTCAGCGGCGAAGCGGAAACCATGAGGAAGCCCTTGGCGTAGGCGATGGTCTCGAGCGCCTTGAACTCTTCCGGCGTCCAGAAGCGATCGATCGCGGCGTGCTTCCTGGTGGGTTGCAGGTACTGGCCAATGGTGAGGAAATCGACGTTCGCGACGCGCAGGTCGTCCATCACCTGCAGCACTTCGTCCTTACTCTCACCGAGACCGACCATGAGGCCGGACTTGGTGAAGGCCTGCGGATCGCGCTGTTTCACTGAATCGAGCAGGCGCAGCGATTGGTAGTAGCGCGCGCCGGGGCGGATCGAGTGATAGAGCCGCGGCACGGTTTCGAGGTTGTGGTTGAAGACGTCGGCCTTCGCGTCGATGACGCGCTCAGCCGCGCCAGGCTTGCGCAGAAAGTCCGGCGTCAGGATTTCGATCGTCGTCTCGGGCGCGGCGCGGCGGATGGCTTCGATGGTGCGCACGAAATGATCGGCGCCGCCGTCGTCGAGATCGTCGCGGTCGACGCTTGTGACCACAACGTGCTTGAGGCCCATCTGCGCGGTGGCGTAGGCGACGTTCTCAGGCTCGTTCTGATCGAGCGGCAATGGCTTGCCGGTGGCGACATTGCAGAAGCTGCACGCGCGCGTGCATATCCCGCCGAGGATCATGAAGGTGGCGTGCTTCTGGCTCCAGCACTCGCCAATGTTGGGGCAGCCCGCTTCTTCGCAGACGGTGTGGAGCTTCAGGTCGCGCACCAACTCCTTGGTCTGGTGGTAGCCGAGGCTTGTCGGCGCCTTGACCCGGATCCAGTCGGGCTTGCGTGGGCTGGGCGCGTCGGGGCGGCCCTGCTTCTCAGGGTGACGCGGGCGAGCCGGCTCGTCCTTTTCGCCTGAGGCGCGCAAATCAATCAGGGTCGGCACGTGCTGAACATGAGCCTCCGGACCTTGGGCTGCAACGCCTGGAACGCATGGGGCCCTTGCGTCGCCAATGGGTTAATGGCGCCTTCACTTGCGGGCGGGATTTTGCGCCGCTAGGGTCTGTTACAACCGTGAAACAATAATCACGGGTCGAGCGTCTTACTTCTTCGGGGACGTTCTAGGGCGGGTCAACGGAGGCATCAGGTCCCATGTCGCATCGTCCGTTCGAGCTGGCGCGCACTCGCGTGACCTTGTTCGAAGCTCTGCTTCGCGCCCGTGACGCCCGGGGCGGCCGGTTTCCGATCCTTGAGGATCACGAACGCAAAGTGCTGACGTACGATGATATCGTGCGCGCCGCGTTCGCTCTCGGCGGAAAGATCGATACGCTGATCAAGAAGCGCGAGACCGCCGGCGTGATGCTGCCGACCGGCGTCGGCTGCACCGTGACGTTCTTTGCGCTGCACGCGATCGGGCGTACGCCGGCGATGCTGAACTTCACGGCCGGCGCGATGAATCTGCGCGCGGCCTGCGAAGCGGCGAACGTGAAAAAGATTCTGACGTCCCGCCGCTTCATCGAGCTGGCGAAGCTTGAGCCGCTGGCGAAGGAACTCTCCAAGTTCGCGCAACTCATCTATCTCGAAGACATCCGCAAGACGATCGATCTCGGCGACAAACTGATCGCGCTGGCGAAGGGCTCGTTCCCGCGCGTGTTCGCGGCCAAGGCCAATCCGGACGATACCGGCGTCATTCTCTTCACGTCAGGCTCCTACGGCACGCCGAAGGGCGCGGTGCTGAGCCACGCCAACATCGTGGCCAACGTCGAGCAGGCGCACAGCCACGTGCCGTTCGACCCGAACTGGTCGTTCTTCTCGCCCTTGCCGATGTTCCACTGCTTCGGCCTGACCGGTGGCGTCATGCTGCCGCTGTTGACCGGCCACAAATGCTTCCTCTTCCCCTCCCCGCTTGCGGTGAAGGAAATCCCGAAACTGGTGCGCGACACAGGCGCCAATGTCTTTCTGGCGACCGACACCTTCGCGCAGCAATATTCGCGCAATGCGACCGACGAAGATCTCCAGTCGCTGGAGCTGATGGTCTGCGGCGCCGAGCGCGTGAAGGAAGAGACGCGCGAGCTTTATAAGCGCCGCTTCGATGTCGAGATAATCGAGGGCTATGGCGCGACCGAAGCTTCACCGGTGATCGCGGTGAACACCCCGGCCACCAATCGCCACGGCACGGTCGGCCAGTTCATGCCGGGCATGGAATGGCGGCTTGAGCCGGTGCCGGGGATCGAAGGCGGGCAGAAGCTTTATGTGCGCGGGCCTAACGTGATGCGCGGCTATCTCGATCCGACCAAGCCGTTCGGCATCGACCTCCTGCCGCAAGGTTGGCACGACACCGGCGATGTGGTGGATGTCGACGAAGACGGCTTCATCCGCATCCTCGGTCGCGTGAAGCGCTTCGCCAAGGTAGGTGGCGAGATGGTTTCGCTAAACGCTGTCGAAAGCTACGCCCAGCACGTCTGGCCGGAAAACCTGCACGCCGCTGTGGCGCTGCCGGATTCGCGCAAGGGCGAGCGCATCATCCTCTTCACCGATCATCCCGATGCGAAGGCGGACGATCTCCTGGCGTGGTGCAAGACGCATGGCGCGAGCGAACTCGCCGTACCAAAGCGCATCGTCACGATCGAGAGCATTCCGGTGCTTGGCTCAGGCAAGACGGATTACGTGGCGCTGCAGCGCATGGCGGCAGAACGCTTCGCGGAGCAGAAGGCGGCTTAAGATATGGACCGCCGGCCAGCGCCTGTGCGTGCCGGTGGTCCATATTAGACGTGCAGCACGCGCCCGTACGCATCCAGCACCGCTTCGTGCATCATTTCTGACAGCGTCGGGTGCGGGAAGATTGTTTCCATCAGCTCGTGCTCGGTGACTTCGGCGTTCATGGCGATGACGTAGCCTTGAATCAGCTCCGTCACTTCGGCGCCAACCATGTGCGCGCCGAGGAGTTCGCCGGTCTTGACGTCGAAGATGACTTTGACGAGGCCCTGGTCTTCGCCGAGCGCAACGGCCTTGCCGTTACCGACGAACGGAAAGCGGCCGACGCGCACCTCGCGCCCCTGCTCCTTCGCTTTGGCTTCAGTGAGGCCGACGCTGGCGACTTGCGGGTGCGAATAGGTGTTGCCGGGGATACGTTCCTTGATCATCGCGTGCGGCTTCTGGCCGGCGATGGCTTCGACGCAGATGACGCCCTCGTGGCTGGCTTTATGCGCGAGCCACGGGCCGCCAGTGACATCGCCAATGGCATAGAGTCCGGCGACATTGGTGTTGCCGTAACCGTCGGTGACGATGTGGCCGCGCTCGGTTTTCACGCCGAGCGCTTCGAGCCCGATGTTTTCGATATTGCCGGTGATGCCGACAGCGACGATCGCGTGTGAGGCGGTCAGCTTCTCTTCCTTGCCCTTCGCTGAGACGATGGCTTCAACGCCGTTTGCGGTCGCCTTCAGCGATTTCGCTTCCGTGGAGGTGAGAATCCTCAGCCCCTCCTTCTCGAAGCGCTTCTTGGCGAACGCAGAAATCTCCTCGTCCTCAACCGGCAGCACGCGATCGAGCAACTCCACCACCGTCACCTTCACGCCGAACGCGGCGTAAAAGCTCGCGAACTCGATGCCGATCGCGCCTGAACCAAACACAAGCAGCGACTCCGGCCATTCCGGCGGCGCCATAGCATGGCGATAGGTCCAGATGCGCTTGCCGTCGGCCTTGAGGCCGGCGGCCGGAATTTCGCGCGCCCGCGCCCCGGTGGCGAGGATAACGTGCTTGGCCTCGTGGGTCGCCTCTTTGCCATCCGCGCCCTTGACCACGACCTTCGGCGCTGCGCTCCCCTTCTCTAGGCGCGCTTCGCCCATCAGCACATCGATCTTGTGCTTTTTCATCAGGAACTGGACGCCCTTCTCCATACGCCCGGCGACGCCACGTGAGCGCTTCACCACGGCTTCCGGATTGAAGTTCACGCCGTCGGCCGAAAGGCCGTATTCCTTGGCGTGCTGGAAGTTGCGATAGACCTCCGCCGAACGCAGCAGCGCCTTGGTGGGAATGCAGCCCCAGTTGAGGCAAATGCCGCCGAGCTTCTCGCGCTCGACGATGGCGGTCTTCAGCCCAAGTTGGCTGGCGCGGATGGCCGTGACGTAGCCGCCGGGGCCGGAACCGATGACAATAAGATCGTAGCTGCTCATGACCCTGTACTTAGCAGCCTAGTTGCGAAGTTGAAGGCGCGATTGGGTCAGCCGCCGATCCCAAATGCGTTCCGCACGCCATCCACGACGAACTGCGCCGCCAGCGCGGCCAGGAGGATGCCGAAGATGCGGGTCAGCATCGAAGCGATCGTCGGCCCCATGACGCGCGAGATCGGGCCGGCGAGCAGGAAGGCGATCAGGCAGAGTGCGAGATTGGCGCCAACCCCGCCCAGCACCATGACCCGCTCCATGACGCCTTCGTACTCGGCAAAGAAAAGCATGATCGAGGCGATCGCGCCTGGGCCGGCGATGAGTGGGATAGCAAGCGGGAATACGGAGATGTCGTCCTGTTGCTCGGGGTGCTGCGCCTGCTCGGCGGCCACCTTCTCCGCACGCTCATCGCGCCGCTCGCTGCGCTTCTCGAACAGCATGTCGATCGCGATCAAGAACAACAGCAACCCGCCGGCAATGCGAAAGGCGTCGAGCGAGACGTGGATTTGCTCCAGGAGCAAAGCGCCGCCGAAGGCGAAGGCCAGCAGAATGCCGGTGGCGATGGCGATCGACTTCCAGGCCATCTTGCGTCGCCAAGCGGGGCTCATGCGCGCGGTCATGGTCGTGAACATCGGCGCCATGGCGACCGGGTCGATGGCGACGAAGAAGGTCACGAACGAGGCGAGCAGAATGGAAAGCATCGACGTCGCTTAGCAGATTCACCGGTTGTTTACGCTGAATTTGCGCGCGCCGCGGCGCAATTATTAAGGCTGACGCGCTAAGGTCGGCGCATGGGCTGGGGTGTCCGCGCGGAGAAGACTCCGCTCCTTCGCATCTTGGTGGTCGATGACCATCCGTTCCACCGCAGGCTGGCGGCGGACACGCTGCGCATGATGCGCAATGTTCACGTGGATCAGGTCGAGAGCGCCGAGGCTGGGCTTGGGGCGCTAGGCTATGTGCAGCCCGACGTCGTTCTCGTCGCCTGGGAGATGAACGAGACCGATGGCCTCGCTTTCACGCAGCGCTTGCGCCAGGGCGATGCGGGCGACGCGTTCCGACGCCTTCCCGTAGTGATGATCAGCGCTCGCGGCCGCGCCAGCGAGATCGAACGCGCCCGCGCCGCCGGCGTCGATGAATATGTGCAGCGCCCGTTCTCGGCCACCGTGCTCCACCGGCGCGTACGCGAGACGCTAGGACGGCGTCGCGAATTCGTCGAAAGTACGCACTATGTCGGCCCCTGCCGGCGCCGCCGCGCGCGCGATGATTATGATGGCCCGAAGCGGCGCCTGTTCGACGCCGCCGACAAAGGCGCAGATTCCCCGGATACGCAGATCCGCAAAGGCCTCGTCCGCATGTACGTGCAGAGCCTCGGCGCCCTCCTCGAAGCCGCGCCGGCCGGCGACACGGACGCCATGCGCGACGTCTCGCTGAGCTGCGCGCAGCTGTCAGTACTGGCAGGCGACATGAAAGACCGGCTGCTCATGTCGGCGACCTCCTCGCTCTTCAACTATGTTAAGGGCGTCGGCGCCGGCGCGCCGCTCAACACCGACGTCGTGCAGGCGCACCTGGATGCGGTGCTGAAGCTGGCGGAGCTGCCCAATTCGCAGATCGAGCTGCGCCAAACAGTGACGCAACAGCTCTCGGTGATGGTGACAAAGAAGCTGCGCCAAGCCGGGCAAGCAGCTTAGGCGCGATCTCATCAGCGGCGCCTCAAATGGGTGATGCCGCCCCTTCCAAATGAAGATTTACTCACATCGGGATGATGGGGCTGTTGCTAGTTTGTTGTCGCCACGATTCTTCTGTCGCTGCTATTTCTAGCGCCGCAGCGCAGGGTGCTGTTTGCCAGTTGGTGTCTGCTTGCCGCTTTCTATAGCGTCGCTCTCCAAGGCGCTTCGGCACTCTCGATAACGGACGACCTGATCGCAGCGGCCGTCACCCTGTTCCTTTACCCATTCGCCGGCGCGGCGATCCTTTTCGCCAATCACATCAAACGCTCGATGCGCGCGGCGACGACCGGCTGAGCATCAAGGCGTGGTGAAACGGCTGAGCAGCAGGACGAGCTGAGATTGGCGTGCGGTCTGCGTCTTGGCGAAAATCGCCTTGAGCATGGTGCGCACCGTGTCCTTGCTAACGGCGCGCGCCATGGCGATCTGATCGACGGTGCGTCCAGCGGCGATGAGCGCGGCAGTTTCAGCTTCCGCACGCGTGAGGTCGAACGCATCGGCCAGAAGCGCCGCCTCCGGTTGTTGGAACTCGCGCAGATCGCGCAACAGGACAAGAGCCGCCATCCGCTGAGGCGCCCCTGCCTTCGCCGCGAGAACTGTTGAAACCAGAATGCCGTCAGGATGACGGCTCGTTCGAATGACGCCGTAGTGCGTCGCCACGCCCCTTCGGATTCCATCAAAGACATGCTGGAGACGCTGACGATTTTCGCTGCCGCGGGCCTGAAGGCGCGCGCCGACCACGCCGAACTCATCGTGATACAGCAACCGCGCCGCCGCAGTCTCACCCAGGACCTGACCATCGTGGCCGACGCAGATTGCCGCCACCCCAATCAACTCAAGCCCCGGGATGATGCTGTCGGGCGTTTGCGCTTGGTCTGAGCGGCGGAATGACTCCGCCTCTTCGCGCAGGCCAATGCCTGATGAGGCTGCCGGACTGAAGATCGCCAGCGCCGCTCTCAGGTGAAGGCGGCAGCGCTCGAGCGTGTCTGGCTCAAAGGTCCCCTGCTCAGCCATCGCCGCGTATCTTTCCAGCCACACCATTCATCTCTCGACACCCGAAGGCGTCTTTTCACCCATTTGAGTGATGAGTTAGCGCACAAGGAAGTCAAGGCTGCCAGCGGGGCAGAGGGACGTGGGGGGGGGGGGGGGCGGGGG
>JAEYPY010000168.1 GCA_023410295.1 Pseudomonadota bacterium
CACTTCCCGTAGCCAATAGGCGAATAGCGTCTCCCGATCAGGCGGCGCTATCAGCGGCCTTGTAGGTGAGGCGCTTGCCAACGACCTGAGTAATCAGTTGTTCGGCGCGGTCTTGATCGTCCATGCCAAGCGCGACGCGGGTGTTATGGCGATAATCGAACTCGGCCAGATAGCGGTGCAAGTGCTTCTCTGAGCAATGCTGATAGACGCCGCGCATCCCGCGCTTGAAGGTGCTGAAATAGCTCTCGCAGCTATTGTTATGGACCGCGCCGTTCTCGTTCCACTTCACGTATTCGCCAAGCGAGTGACGCACAGAGGCATGCTCGGCAAACTCTTTGCCGACGCCCAGATAGAGCGAGCTTGCGTCAGTGTGGAGGCGCGAGCGGCGGTCAACGTTCTCACGCACAATCTTCGCAACGGTTTCAACATTGGCTTCCGCAACGTGGAAGGTGCGCGCGGAGCCGCCGCGTTCAATCAGCGAGACAATGGCGCGGCGGTTCGCGGGGCCGAACACCGCGGAGTCAGAGTCAGACGGGCCGCGACGGCGCGACTTGAAGCGCTTGCCTTGCTTGGTGAACTCAGCCGGGTTCGCCACTTTGCCGTGGTAGGTTTCATCCACTTCCACGACCTTGCCTTCGCCGCCCATCGGAGGAAGCGAGCCAGCACGCGGCGCCATCGCCATGCGGATGCGATGCGACATGAACCAAGCGGTTTTGAGGGTGACGCCCAGAGTGCGGTGAAGCTGGTTAGAGCTGATGCCTTTCTTGCTCGCGGCCATGAGCGCGATCGCTTGCAGCCACAGATGCAGCGGCGCGTGGCTATCTTCAAAGATGGTGCCGACGCGCACGGTGAACTGAGCGCGGCAGGCGCGGCACTTCTTCAGGCCCAAACGAACGCGGCCCTTTTTGTCCTTCACGCCTTGGAGCGGATAGCCTTCGCCGCCGCACTTCGGGCAGACCGGGCCTTGGGGCCAGAGCTTGCCTTCGAGGTACGCGAACGCGGCGGCTTCATCGTGAAAGTGCGGAGCAGAGAGAACGGACTTGGCCATGCCCTCAATCTAGATTTTGCGCCTGGGTTTGTCAAGTATCATATCGTGACTCACGTCACAGCGACAAGGTTAGCCCGCGCGTACCTTCTCCTCATCGAAGCGCTGCCGCTTCACCCAAGAGGAGCAACCGAGATGACCAAGTTCTACAGCCTGATCGCCGCCGCCGCCGTGTTCTTCCCGGCCGCTTACGCCACCGTCGCGCAAGCCGCGCAAATCGTCGCCTGATCGGCCCGCCCACAGAATTCGAAAGCCAGTCCAATGACCAAGCTCTACGCCCTGATCGCCGCCTGCGCCGTGTTCGCTCCGTTCGCCATGGCCACGCTCAATCAAGCCGCCCAAATCGTCGCCTAAGCTCCCGCGCGACGCATAAGAAAGGCCGCGAAGGATGCTCCCCCTCCGCGGCCTTTTTTGTTCTCAGCGTTCGCACTGGCGCTAGACAGCGCTACGAAAGCCAACTTGGCCGCTTCGACTTGAAGCCGAGATCGCGCGCTACCGCTTCGTGGGCGATGTCGCCATCATAGACATTGAGTCCGTTGGCCAAGTGCGGATCGTCCTGCAGCGCCTGCTTATAGCCTTTGTTCGCTAGCGCCAGCGTGAATGGCAACGTCGCGTTATTCAACGCAAACGCGCTGGTGCGGGCCACCGCACCCGGCATGTTCGCGACGCAATAATGGATGATGCCGTCGACATTGAACACCGGGTCCGAATGCGTAGTTGGCTTCGAAGTCTCGAAGCAGCCGCCCTGATCGATCGAAATGTCGACCAGCACCGAACCCGGCTGCATCGTCTTCAGCATGTCTCGCGTAATCAGCTTCGGCGCCGCTGCCCCCGCCACCAGCACCGCGCCAACGACGACATCCGCATCCTTGATCGCTTCGGCGATCGCCGCGCTGGTCGAATAGACCGTTTCCAAACGGCCATTGAATTCGCGGTCGAGCTCTTCGAGCCGCGCCGGGTTCTTGTCGAACACCTGCACCCGCGCGCGCATGCCGACAGCGATCTGCGCTGCGTTGTAGCCAGAGACGCCCGCGCCCAGGATCACGACATTGCCCGGCTGCACGCCCGGCACGCCGCCCAACAGCACGCCGCGCCCGCCGTGCGCCTTCTCCAAAAAGTACGCGCCGACCTGGATCGACATGCGGCCCGCGACTTCCGACATGGGCTTCAAGAGCGGCAGGCGGCCATCGCGATCAGTTACCGTCTCATACGCAATACAAGTCGCACCCGACTGGATCAGTCCCTTCGCTTGCTCCGGATCCGGCGCGAGGTGGAGATAGGTGAAGAGAATGTGCTCCGGCTTCAGCCGCGCGATCTCGACCGCCTGCGGCTCCTTCACCTTCACGATCATCTCGGCGGTCTCGAACACGGCGTCCGCGTTCGGCAAAATCTTCACACCGACCTTTTCGTAGACCTCGTCCGGCGCGCCGATGCCTTCGCCGGCTTTGGTTTCGAGAAACACTTCGTGACCGTAACGGACCAGCTCGGCCGCGCTCTCCGGCGTCAGGCCGACGCGATACTCATGGACCTTGATTTCCTTCGGGCAGCCGACGCGCATGGGAATTTCTCCTGGAATGCGCTGACGTAGCGCGAAGAACATGCACTTTCTTCGATATTTTGCTACCGCCGCCGCAAATCGCGGCTAATCTGTAGCGCCATGACCGCCGCCACGCAAAAATCTCCCGTCCAGATGGACGAATTCGACCATAAAATCCTGACCGAGCTCGAGCGCGACGGCGCCCTCACCGCCGCCGCCCTCTCCGAGCGCGTCGGCCTCTCCCCCTCCGCCTGCCACCGGCGTGTCAAAGCCATGGAGGCCGCCGGCGTGATCGAGGGCTACGCCGCCATCATCTCGGAAAAAGCGCTCGGCCGCAGCGCCACCATTTTCGTCGCCGTCACGCTGGAGAACCAGCGCAGCGAAACCATGGCCGCGTTCGAACGCGCCGTCGCCCGCTGCCGCGAGGTGCAAGACTGCCACCTGATGACCGGCGAGAGCGATTATCTGCTGCGCATCGTCATCGCCGACGACGACCGCTACGAGCGCGTGCACCAAGACACGCTCTCCAAACTCCCCGGCGTGCGGCGGCTGGTCAGCAACTTCACCATCCGCACCGTCTTCCGGCGCGCGGCGAGTGTGGCGCACTGAGGATTATCGACGTCGGCGAGCTAGATCGGCTCCGTAAACCAGCCTCGATGTGGCGTTGACAGCACAAACCCCGTGTTGGCTAAGGTGGTCGCGTATCACTGGGGTAGGTAAGGTGACGCCAGCACATGCTGACTAATTTGTTCGCGCACATTGGCGTCGGTTTAGCGCTCACCTTTATCCTGAGCGCCTGCGCGGCGCCCGCCACTCCGCTTCCACAAATCGAATCATGGCTGGCGACAGGCGCTCCGGCGCCGCCACCGCAACGGCGCTGCCGTCTTGTCGCAGACGTCGATCTGCGCGCGCTTGAACGAGCCCAACACGCGCCTGAGCGCATCGCACAGCGCGAACGGGCTTTGAGTTACATGCAGGCGGCCGTAGATCAAATTTTCATTCCTGCTTCGTCGCCTTACCGGCCACAGCCTGATGCGTCGGTTGTGATCCGCGCCGTCTCCCCACCCGGCGGCGGACACAGCAATACGATGTGGAGTGTTGTGTGGCGCGATAGCGCCGGCGCATGGTGGTTTTGGAAACAGAACCGGACCACCGACGCACCTCCGCCGCCTCCGCCGCCGGGTACGCAGGAGCACCGCGATTACTTTGCGCGCTTTCCAACAGGCGTTCCCGCCGATGACATTCGATGGCCGCCCCAGACGGGACGCCTCAATGCGGACCTTGCGGAGACTTTGGAGACAACGCTCAACGACCCTTGCCGCGCTTGGGAGCCCGATATTTGGCCCAGCGATACGCCTTTGACCCGAGGCAGTCGCGTGACGCCTCCACCGCCGCCACAGGACTCTTCTTCAACCTATGTTGAGTTGCGAGAGGGAAACCGCACGCGCTTTATCGCAGGCGTCCACTACCGCGAGTCGCTTCAAGACATTCTTGTCGACATTGCCGCGTATCCCGGCTGAAGCTACGGTCATACTTTCCGTTCCGCACCAAAGCGGTTTTCAACCTGAGTCTTGAACGATGTTGACCCGCCTTCAGTGTGTTCGAAGCCAAGCCCTGATCCTCGTAATCGCTCTCGTGAGCGCCTGCGCGACGGCGTCGAGCGTTCCGAGCAGCGCGCTCGTTGGCCAGTGGCGCCAGGCTGAAATTGACTGCGGCATAGCGCTGGACGTCCGGGAATTGGAGTTTGGCGCCAACGGCCGGTTTAGCGTTACATGGCGCCCCTTCGAAACCTATCGCGACTATTGGGGACGCTGGAGCTTCAACGAGCGGACGCGCGAGCTTGAGCTCGTAATTGACGGCGGCAACAACCGGCCGGCTGATTTTGTTGGACAAGGGCGTATCACGCTTTCCGAAGGCACACTGCATCTCGGCGAAATCTCGCTGGGGTCCGCTTATGGACGAGGGCCATGCACGGCGCCGTTTCGAACGATCCAATCGCGTTAGCAGTGATCCCATTTCAGCATTATCCTCATTGGGATACACTTCGTCCGGCGCCCTTCGCCCGCGTTAGGGCGGGCCTCTTCGCTTCGGGGTAGGCGCTTGCACTGAGGCCTCACATCGCGACAATCCCCGGCCAAAGAGGAACCGCCATGTCCGATCCTGTCGTCATCCCCGTGCCGGAAGAATGGGCCAAGCGCGCTTACGTCGACGACGTGAAGTACAAGGCCATGCACGCGGCGGCGCTAGGCGACCCGGAAGCCTTCTGGGGCCTCGCCGGCCAGCGGCTCGACTGGCTGAAGCCTTACACCAAGGTCAAAGATACCAGCTTCAACGAAGCCGACTTCCGCATCCGCTGGTATGAAGACGGCATCCTCAACGTCGCCGCCAATTGCATCGACCGCCACCTCGAAACCCGCGGCGATCAAACCGCGATCATCTGGGAAGGCGACGATCCCAGCCACTCCAGCACGGTCACCTATCGCGAACTCCATGCCGAGGTCTGCCGCTTCGCCAACGTGCTGAAGAAGCACAACGTCAAAAAGGGCGACCGCGTCACCATCTATATGCCGATGATCCCGGAAGCGGCGTACGCGATGCTGGCCTGCGCCCGCATCGGCGCCATCCATTCGGTCGTCTTCGGCGGCTTCTCACCCGAAAGCCTTGCCAACCGCATCCGCGATTGCGACTCCAAAGTCATCGTCACCGCCGACGAAGGCGTGCGCGGCGGCAAGATCGTCCCGCTGAAGCGCAATGTCGACGAAGCGCTGGAACACGCGATCGGCGTCACCAGCGTGCTCGTCGTCACCCGGACCGGCGCCGGCGTGCCGATGCAGGACGGACGCGATTACGTCTACGAAGACGAAGCCGCGCTCGTTTCCGCCGAGTGCGCGCCCGAGCCGATGAACGCGGAAGATCCGCTCTTCATCCTCTACACCTCAGGCTCGACCGGCAAACCCAAAGGCGTCTTGCACACCAGCGGCGGCTATCTGGTCTACGCGGCGATGACGCACCAGTACGTGTTCGATTACAAAGACGGCGAGATCTATTGGTGCACCGCCGATGTCGGCTGGGTCACCGGCCACACCTACATCGTCTATGGCCCGCTCGCGAACGGCGCGACCACGCTGATGTTCGAAGGCGTGCCCAACTACCCGACCACCTCGCGCTTCTGGGAGGTGATCGACAAGCACAAGGTCAACACCTTCTACACCGCCCCCACCGCCATCCGCGCCCTGATGCGCGAAGGCGAAGAGCCGGTGAAGAAGACCTCCCGCGCCAGCCTTCGCCTCATCGGCACGGTCGGCGAGCCGATCAATCCGGAAGCCTGGCTCTGGTATTATCGCACGGTCGGCGATGGGCGCTGCCCCGTGGTCGACACCTGGTGGCAGACCGAAACCGGCGCCGCGCTCATCACCAATCTCCCTGGCGCCACGGCGATGAAGCCCGGCAGCGCCACGCGTCCGTTCTTCGGCATCAAGCCCGCGCTGGTCGACGAGACCGGCAAGTTTCTCGAAGGCGCCGCCAGCGGTAATCTCGTGCTGTTGGATTCCTGGCCGGGCCAGATGCGCACCGTCTACGGCGATCACCAGCGCTTCTTTGAAACCTACTTCACCACCTATCCGGGCATGTATTTCACCGGCGACGGCTGCCGGCGTGATGAAGACGGCTATTACTGGATCACCGGCCGCGTCGATGATGTTCTGAATGTCAGCGGCCATCGTCTCGGCACGGCCGAGATCGAGAGCGCGCTCGTCGCACACCACAAGGTCGCTGAAGCCGCCGTCGTCGGCTATCCGCACGACATCAAAGGCCAAGGCATCTACGCCTATGTCACGCTCAACGCGCATGAAGAGCCGAGCGAAGCGCTGCGCGACGAGCTGAAGCGGTTCGTGCGCACCGAGATCAGCCCGATCGCCACGCCGGACATCATCCAATGGGCCCCCGGCCTGCCGAAAACGCGCAGCGGCAAGATCATGCGCCGCATCCTCCGCAAGATCGCCGAGAACGACATCTCCAATCTCGGCGACACCAGCACGCTCGCCGATCCCGCCGTGGTGGATGATCTCGTCACGAACCGAGCCGGCGTTTAACGAATTTCGGACCGCCGGCGTCCAGCCGGCACTCTGTTTCATCCTGGGTTAGTCCGCCCACTTGGCTCCACGAAAACTAAGGCCGCTATGGTGTGCTTTGCGTCGCGCTAGTGTAAGTCCGGCGTCCGGGAGGCCCGCGACTTGACCACCACCATCACCCTCGCCCTCGCCGCGATCGTGCTGATCGCCGGCGTCGTGCTTTACAACAACCTCATCGCCAAGCGGCAGATGGCCAAGAATGGCTGGTCCGACATCGACGTGCAGCTGAAGCGCCGCGCCGATCTCATTCCGCAGCTCGTCACCGTGGTGAAGGCCTACGCCGCGCACGAGAAGCAATTGTTCGAGGACATCACCGCCCGGCGCGCCGCCGCCCTCGCCGCCGGCGATGATGTGGCGACGCGTGGCGCGGCCGAGAGCGAGCTTTCGCGCCCGCTGGCGCGCCTCGTCGCGGTGGCGGAAGCCTATCCCGATCTCAAGGCCAGCCAGAATTTCCTCGATCTACAGAACGAGCTCTCCGCCACCGAGGACAAGATCGAAATGGCCCGCCGCTTCTATAACGGCGCCGTGCGCGAGCTGAACACGGCTGTTGAAACCGTGCCCGGCAACATCGTCGCCGCCATCGCCGGCGTGAAACCACGCGCCTATTTCGAGATCGAATCCGCCAACCGCGCCGCGCCGGCGCTGGGTCTCAGCTGATGCGCGCGCTTCTCTTCGCGCTTATCGCGCTCTTCTTCGCCACACCTGCCCTCGCGCTCGAACAGATCACCATGTTCGACGTGCGCATCGAAGTGCAGACCGACGGCGACATTGTCGTCACCGAAACCATCGACGTCATTTCCGAGGGCTATCAGATTCAGCGCGGCATTTTCCGCGACCTGCCGCGGCTCTACGAACTCGACGGCGCCACGCTCGCCTACGATTACGATGTCATCGAGGTGCAGCGCGACGGCCAGCGCGAGCCCTACGAGACCAGCACCGACGACAACGCCTATCGCATCCGCATCGGCGATGAGGACGTCTACATCCCCAGCGGCCCGCACCGCTACGTGATCCGCTACGAGGTCGCGAACCAGGTCCGCTATTTCGACGGCTATGACGAAATCTACTGGAACGCGACCGGCAATTACTGGGCCTTCCCGATTCAGCGCGCGCGCGCCATCGTCGAATTGCCGCCCGGCGCGGCCATCACCGGCACACGCGGCTACACCGGCGCGCTCGGCCAGGCCGGCGCAGATTACGCCTATCGCCAGCAAGACAACCTGCACAGCTTCGTCACCACGCGCCCGCTCGCAGCCGGCGAAGGCCTCACCATCGCCGTCGGCTTCGAGAAAGGCCTCATAGATCCGCCCTCCTCCGCCGATGAATTCGGCCGCTGGTGGCAGCGCTATGGCGCGCTCGTCATCCTCGCGCTTGGCCTTGCCGGCCTCGCCGCCTTTCTCATGTCGAGCTTCAACAAAGTCGGGCGCGATCCGGTCAAAGGCCCCGTGTTTCCGCGCTACGAACCGCCCGCCGGCTACTCGCCCGCCGCCGTGCACCACATTTATCATCGCGGCGTCAGCGGCCATCGCGCGCTCATCGCCACGCTGATGAACCTCGCCGTGCGCAACCGCCTGCGCATCGATGCGGAAGACAAGAAAAACACAGTGCTCACCCGCCGCACCGAAGGCGCCAGCCGCGATGGCCTCGCGCAAGAAGATCTCACGCTTGAGAACGCGATCTTCGCCAGCGGCCGCACAAAATCGCTCGGCGCCAAATACGACCCCGGCTTCACCGCCGCTTACAACGCCTTCAGCGCAACGCTCGGCCGGCGTTACGGCAGCGCCTATTTCCGCTGGAATCTAGGCTACACGATCGCCGCCATCGCGCTCACCATCGTGCTCATCGGCCTCGCCGCGACGCAGATCGTGCAATGGACGCTTTGGCACACACTGGCGATCATCGTGCTGCTGCTGCTCAACGCCGTCTTTCTCTACCTGATGCCGGCGCCGACGCAGAAAGGCCAAGCCATCCGCACCGAGATCGAAGGCTTTCGCCTCTATATGGACAAAGCCGAGAAGCTGCAGCTCAACGCCGTTGATGTCGGCCTCGAACAGCCCCCGCCGATGACCAAGGAGCGCTACGAGCGCTTCCTCCCCTACGCCGTCGCGCTCGGCGTCGAAGAGCCGTGGACGCGTCACTTCGAGAACCTCTTGCCGCAAGAAGCCGCCGCCTATCGCCCCGGCTGGACCAACATGTCCGGCTCGCGTTCGCTCGGCGCGGTCACCGGCGCACTGGTCGCCAACATGAGTTCCGGCGTCTCCAGCGCCCTGCCGCAAAGCTCAAGCTCGTCCGGCTCCGGCGGCGGCGGCTCCTCCGGCGGCGGCGGCGGTGGTGGCGGCGGCGGCGGCTGGTGATTGCGCGCGCCGCGGGCTAGAGACGAGGCAGAGGGGATGAGATGAGACAGCTACTCGCCGCGCTGGCGCTGCTTAGCCTTGGCGCCTGCACGCAGCCGCAATCCGACGCCGAAGCCGTCGTGCGCGAAATTTACGCCACCGCGCAGGAACATCTCGGCCGCACGGCGACCCCGCACGAGGCCATCCCGATGAGCAACGATCTGCGCGCCTTAGTTGAACGCGCCGAAGCCGCTGCCGACGCGCGCGAAGAGCCGTTCATCGACGGCGATCTCGCGCTCGACTGCCAAGACTGCACCTCGATCGACAATCTCGTCATCGGCCCCCAGCGCGGGCCGTACAACGAACCCACCGAACCCGGGCATCACTGGGTGCAGGCGAGCTTCATGCTGAACGGCGACACCGAGCGCACTATCCTCTGGGACCTGATCGAAACGCCGGACGGCTGGCGCGTGCACAACGTCCTGACCGAAGGCTTCAACCTGCGCACCGAAGCGGCGGCCTATCTCGCCGACGCGGATGCGCCCGCCGAAGCCCCCGCCGCGCCCTGAGTATCCAGGGCGGCCGAGGCTTGCTAAAGAGCCGCCCCGACGCATGAAAGCCAACATCTCCCGTCTCAACCGCCTGCTCTCGGCGATCCGCTTCGCCGCGGTGCAAGTCGGCGCGCGCGAGGGCTTCACGCGGGAGCTTGCGCCCATCGCCGGCGCCATCGATGCGGTGGCGTTCGAAGCTGACAAGGTCGAAGCAGCCCTGCTTTCTGAGGAGGCGCGCAGCGATAGCGAGGGCTATCGCACGCTCCGTATCCTGCCGCTCGCTATCGCTTCGAGCGGCGGCCAAGCAACGCTCAATCTCTATCGCGACCGCAGCTGGTCTTCGTTGCAGAGCGCTGACGCGACCTTGGCCAAGCACTACGCGCGGGGCGCGCTGTTCGCGCTCGAAGATTCCATGCAAGTCGACGCCGTAACGCTCGATGACGCCGTCGCCAGCGCCAACATTGCCAACGCGCGCTATCTCAGAATTTCCGGCACCGCCGCGCCGCTGGACGTGCTGCGCTCCGGCCCAAACCTCATCGACGGACTTTGCGCCATCCGCGCCCGCATTCTGTTCGCGCCGCTCTACAAAAATCAGCCGCTCTTCGCCGACATCGACGCCGAGTTGCGCACGCGCGGCTTTAGGCTCGCATCGCTCGACAATCTTCAGACCTGGCGCCGCGGCACAGAAGCGCCGCCGGATCGCTGGAGCGGCGGCGCAACGCCGATCTCCGCGGGTCAGCCCATTGCCGCCGACGCGCTTTACCTGCGCCCCGCGGAAGATCTCTTGGCAAACACCGCCGCGGAGCAGGACCGCCTCATCGCCCACGCGCTGATCGCCTTCGCTCACGGTCATCTCGACACCACCGGCGCCGTGTTGCTGCGTCCACCCGTACGTCAGCGCGTGCTCGAGCTTTGCGCCATCGACGTTGCTGTGCTGCTGCACGATCTCGGCCGCTGGCACGCGCGCCGCCGCCGTCGCCAAATCGGCGCTGCACTCGCCAAACAGCTCGGCATTTACCTTCGGCTCTCTGGCCGCTAAGGCGGCCACATGCGCATTCTTCTGCTCGCCGTCGCGCTCGCGCTCGCCGCCTGCGCCACCACGCCGCCGCGTCTCAATCCCACGCAGGCCGCTGAGATCGACGCCATTCTCGCCGAGCAGCAGCAAGACCAGCACATTCCCGGTCTCGCGATGCTGATCGTGCAGGACGGCGAGATCGTCTACACGCGCACGCTCGGCCAACGCGACATCGAGCACGATTTGCCGGTCACGCTCGACACGGCCTTCCCGATCGGCTCGGCGACGAAGTCGTTCACGTCGATGCTCGTCGCGCTCGCGCAAGACGATGGCCTCTTGACGCTCGGCGATCATCCGCGCCGCTACCTCCCCTATTTCCAGATGCGCGATGCACAGGCCGATGCAACGATCACGCTGCGCGACCTGCTGAGCCATCAGACCGGCCTCCGCGCCTATGCCGATCTCGCCGCCGAGCCCGGCGTGCTGACGCGCGAGGAATATCTGCGCGCCACGATCGGCGCCGAGCCGGCGTTTCCGCCGCGCACGCAGTTTCAGTATTCCAACGCCATGATTACCGCGGCTGGCGAGGCGGCTGCCCACGCCAACGGCCTCTCCTGGGAAGCGCTGGTCGAGCAACGCATCTTCGTCCCGCTCGGCATGACGAACAGCATCGCCAACATCATCACCGAAACGCCGGCCGCCGATCACGCCGTCGGCTACGTCTATGACGCGTCAACCGAGACCTATGCGCCGATTGCCCCGCCCGCGAGCCTCGCGGCCTTGGCGCCCGCCGGCGCGATCTCCGCGTCCGCGAACGACATGGCGCAATGGCTGCTCATGCTCACCGCGGGCGGCGTGCATAACGGCGAGCGCTTCGTCTCCGAGGCCATGCTCGCCGAGCTGACGCGCCCGCACATCGCCATCAACGATCACCTCTCCTACGCGCTCGGCTGGGCGACGTATGACTGGAACGGGCTCGATGTGGTCGAACACAATGGCGGCTCGCGCGGCATCAGCGCGCTCGTCAGCTACATCCCCGAACGCCGCACCGGTTTTGTGTTCCTGGCCAACACCTCGCCCAACGCGATGACGCGCATCACCGCCGCCGGCGATCTCATCTATCCGATCCTGTTCGGCGTGCCGGCCGCGGCGCCCGCCGCGTCTGCAGCGCCTACACCGCCCGCTGCAGCCGCAGAGCCACATCGTGCTGAAACGCCCTCCATCGACACACTGTTGCCCCGCATGGTGCGCGCAGCAGGCGGCGCCGCGGCGCTCCGCCGTCACCGTTGCCTCACGCTCGAAGGCACAAAATCCTACGATCACCAGGGCATCGCCGGGCCGTTCGTCTTGCAAAGCTGCGCGCCCGCGTCGTTCGACGCGCGCGAAACCTGGTTCGCCGCCGATCGCGAGATCAGCCGCGTGCGTATCTATTTCGACGGCGCGCACGGCGGCCAGGAAACCACGTTCGGCCAGGATGAGATCAACGACGAGGATGCGAACGCGAGATGGCGGCGGCTCTACGATTTCCGGCAGCTGCTGAGCTTGCGCGAGATCTACCCCGAGATCGCCACCGCCAATGCCGAGATCGACGGCGCGCCGGTCTATGCGATCACACTCGGCGCCGATGGCGAAACACTGGAGACGTGGCTCGTGGCCCGCGATAGCGGCCGCATCATTCGCCGTGTCACGGCTACGAGCACCACGGATTACGACGATTTCCGCAGCATCGACGGCGAGATCATCCCGCACCGGTTCACCACCCAGGATGCGCTCGGAAAGACGACGAGCATCGTGGAATCCGCCCGCTTCAATGCGCCGATGCCACCCGGCACATTTGCGCCGCAGCGCTAAGCGCTGGCGCGGTCGAGTTCGGTCACATCCTCGGGCGCAAGCGTCAACTCGAGCGCGCCCATCAATTCGCGCAGCTGCGCCACGCTCGTCGCGCTCGCAATTGGCCCGCCAATCGCGGGCTTGGCCATGATCCAGGCCAGCGCGACTTGCGCCGGCGTCGCATTGCGCCGCGCCGCCACCGCATCAAGCGCCGCCAGCACCGCCGGTCCCTTGCCGGCCATATACTTGTCCATGCGTCCGCCGCGCACGCTCTTGGCTTTGTCCGCCTCGCTACGGTACTTGCCGGTGAGATAGCCGCTGGCGAGCCCGTAATAGGGCAGTAGACTGACGCCTTCCTCCACGCAAAGCGGCATCAGATCGGCTTCGATTCCGCGCTGCATCAGATTGTACTCCGGCTGTTGCGCGTCGAAACGCAAGCCGCGGCGGCGCGCTTCGGCGATGGCTTCGCGGAAACGGTCCGGCTCGAAGTTGGAAGCGCCCAGCGCACGCACTTTGCCATCGCGCACAAGCGTTTCCAGCGCGCCGACATAGTCCTCCGCTGGCGTCTTCAAATCGTCGCGGTGCAGCCAATAGAGATCGATCGTCTCTACCCCAAGCCGACGCAATGAGCCTTCGCACGCGCTGATAATGTTGTCGCGGCCGAGCCCCAGCTGCTTGTCCCACATGCCCACTTTCGTACCAATCACGACCTTGTTGCGTTTGCCGCTTTGCTTCAGCCAGGCGCCGATCACGTTCTCGCTCTCGCCGCCCTGATGGCCTGGCGCCCAGTTCGAATAGACATCGGCTGTATCGATCGCGCTGCCGCCAAGATCGACGAACGCATCGAGGATGGCGAACGAAGTCTTCTCGTCCGAGGTGAAGCCAAACACGTTGCCGCCGAGTCCGAACGGAGCGATTTCAATGCCGCTTGCGCCTATTTGTCGTTGTTGTTGCACCGGGCGGCTCCTCGCACATATGGAAAGCGGGCGCTGTTGCGCCCGTGGGCTGTCAGGTTAGGACCCGCTATGCGTTTCATCAACATTTGCGCAGCCCTTTCCGGCGCGCTGGCGCTTTTTATGCTGGTGATCGCCTCGCACGTGCTGCAAGGCCCGGCTGAGGACATCGCGCGCATTCAGCTCGGCGGCTTCATCCAATTGACCTCAGCCGCCGCCGCGCTCGCCATCTCCAACCGCGAAGGGCGCCTCAATCTCATCGCCGGCGTCATGATCCTTGCCGGCGCCGGGCTCTTCTCCGCCGTGCTCTACGCGCTGTCCCTCACGCACATCCGCGCGCTGGCGATGCTCGCCCCTGTCGGGGGAATCTGCCTCATCGTCGGCTGGCTTGCCCTCGCGTTCACCAAGCCGCGCGCATGAACCGCGCTTTCCACCACGCGTTGCGACGCTAAATAGCTCGATGTTCCACCACAGCAGAATGGCATGACGATCACGCAATCCCCAACCGCGCCCGAAACGCCCGACGCCCCGATCTTCGAGCCCGTCGTCACCGGCGACGCGCTGCTCTACGACCTGCAATATTTTCTCGGGCACTTGAGCGGGTTGAGCGGCCAAGAGATCGCCATTCGCGCCGGCTGGACCTTGGCCATTATCGCCGCAGCGTTCGCCCTGCTCTGGCTGCTGCGCTTTCTACTCCGTCTCGCCGCGCGCTGGCTTTCGCCGCGCCACGACAAGGACGCGCCCGCCGGCAAGGAAGCGCGCCGCAATGTCGGCTCGTGGACCATGGGCATGGCGCGCTTCGTCATCGGCATGTTCGCGCTCGGTACGGTACTTTATATCTGGGGCTTCGACGTGCGCGGCGGCGCGCTCGGCCAAGGCCTCGCCGTTATCTGGCGCGCCGGCCTCATTATCCTGCTCGCGCTCGCCGCCGTGGAAGTTTCCGGCTACGCCATCACCCGCGTCCTGCACCGCGGCGCGCGGCACTCGCGCGATTTACGGCGCGCCGCGCAATTACGCACGCTGGCGCCGGTGCTCAAAGCCGTGGCGCACACCTTCGTCATCTTTGTCGCCGTGATGATGACGCTCTCCGAATTCGGCGTCGACATCGGCCCGCTGATCGCAGGCGCCGGCATTGTCGGCCTCGCCGTCGGCTTCGGCGCGCAGACCATCGTCAAAGACTTCCTCACCGGCATCTTCCTCATCCTCGAAGACGCCGTTTCCATCGGCGACGTCATCGCCATTCGCGAGTTCGGCGGCGTCGTCGAGGACATGAACATCCGCACCATCAAGCTGCGGGATTTCGACGGCACGCTGCACATCTTCCCGTTCAGCGAGGCCCAGGTCATTTCCAACCGCACCAAGAGCTTCAGCTACGCCGTGTTCGAGCTCTCGATCGATTACGGCGCCAATATCGGCCGCGCTCTCGAGGTGATGAAGGATACCGGCGAATCTCTCGCGAACGATCCCGCCTTCGCCAACGTGCTGCTCGAAGACATCGAGATCGTCGGCGTCGATCAGCTCGCGGACTCGGCCGTGATCCTGAAAGCTCGCATCAAGACCGCCCCGGGCCAGCAATGGAGCGTGAAGCGCGAATACTTGAAGCGCATCAAGTCCAATTTCGACGACGCCGGCATCCGCATCCCGTTCCCGCATGTGAAGCTGGTGGCCCCGGACGCGCCAATTCCGACGGAAACGCCTCCTCCCGCGACGAACGCCGCTGAATAGCGCCGTTCTGAAACATTGCTGAAATGGACGAGGTGTCAGGTGCCGGCAGGACTGACATCTTGGGAAAAGCAACATGCGTCGCCGCGCCTTCCTGCTCGCCGCCGCCGCCACGCCGTTTATCGGCGGGCTCTCCTCCGCAACCGAGCCGCGCGTCATCGCGCTTGAGCTCTCTCGCCGCCAGCCCCGCGTGCGCCTCTCCATCAACGGCGTGGAC
>JAEYPY010000205.1 GCA_023410295.1 Pseudomonadota bacterium
CGATCACGCTGGACAGCGGCGAGAGCAAGACCACAATCAACGGCAAGATGGCCCCTACCGCGAAGGTCGCCGCCGAGGCGAGCGCCGCCTGCACAGGCCGAGCCGTCGTCACCTCCGAGATGCCGAGTTCGTCCCGCGCATGCGCGCCGAGCGCGTCCTTCGCCATCAATTGCTCTGTCACCTGCGCGGCCAGATCAGGCGAAAGACCCCGGCCAACATAAATGGCGGTCAACTCTTCGCGCTCGAACTCCGGCTGCTCGCGCAACTCGCGGGTCTCGCGCGCAATGTCAGCCTTCTCGGTGTCCGATTGCGAACTGACCGAAACATATTCGCCCGCCGCCATCGACATGGCGCCCGCAACCAAGCCCGCCACGCCCGCGACCAGGATCGCCTCCTTGCTCGCTTCCGCCGCTGCGACGCCAATGACCAAACTCGCCGTCGATACGACGCCATCGTTCGCGCCCAGCACGGCTGCCCGCAGCCAGCCGATGCGAGACACCAAGTGTTGCTCGGTATGTAAACGGCTCATGCGGCCAGCCTAATCACCTTCGTAGCGTTCGTGCGAGTCCTCTGTCTGGACGATGGGGGCGGTTGGCGTCATCCAAGCCAGAGCGGCTGTCGTGGCAGCGCCCAGCGCCAAAGCCAGCAAGAAAGCAGCCGCCGAGGCGCGTTTCGCGTCGGCGCCTGGTTCTCCCTCGCCGCGCGGTTTCCAGCCGCGGATCATCGCCGGCACGAGCGGATCGCGCGCGCGCAGTGTCTCGACGATCACGCCCAGAATGTGGACCACGACGAGCGCCTGCAGGACACGGAACGCGACTTCGTGTGCTTCGCTCAAATCCGGGCCAAGGCCAGCGAATGGGCCGCGCATCTCGTCCTCGCCGCTGAACAATCCAGTGGCGACAATGACGCCTGTGGTGATGAGCAGGAGAAACACCGCGAGGCCGCCGAGCGGGTTATGGCCAAGATGGCGATGCGGCTTGGACGACATCAAATCCCGCACATGGCGCAGAACGGCGTTCGGCCCCGCGGCGAAGTCGGCGAAGCGCGCATGCTCGCCGCCGATGAAGCCCCAAACTAAGCGGAAGACCAACATGCCAGCGATGATCTCGCCGGAAATGAGATGGACTTGCGCCGCCACGCCCTCTTCTTCGCCGGTGAACCACGAAACGAGAATGAGCAGCACGAGCAGCCAGTGAAATGCGCGCGTCGGATAATCCCAAACTTCCACGCGGCGCTGCGAGTGAGTTGCAGAAACCATAGGACGCCTCCGCACCGAGTGTAGGCAGGGGCGAATAACCGGGTTTGACCTTGGTCAAAGCCGGGCCAAGACGCTGCTTGAAACCCGGCGGGCCTGAGACAGTTTATGCTGAGGAGGCGCGAAACGAGCGATGACGAAGATCACCTATGAGATCGTCGAGCACGATGGGGGCTGGGCGTTTCGGCTCGGCGATACGATCTCACAATCGTTCCTGACGCACGAGGCCGCCTATAACGCCGCCCGCCGCGCGGCGCTGGAGCAGATGCGTCCGGGCGAGACGGTCGGCATCTCGTGGGAAGACGCGCGCGGGCGCTGGCACGACGAAGTCTCGAGCGGCGACGACCGGCCGGAGGTCGAGGTGCACGATAATCCGTAGCGCACATGCGCGCTTCAAAATTTGCTGCTCGCGGCGCGGCGCGGGTCCATATAGGGCTGCATGACGGACTGGCGCGCGTGGGCGGTGAAGGCCGCTGAATGGGGCATGGATTATCGGGCGCGGCTGCGTGAGCTGCCGGTGCGCCCGCCGGTGAGGCCCGGCGAGATCGCCGCGCAGCTCAAGCCCTCGCCGCCGGAGACAGGCGAAGCGTTCGCCGAGATCTTCGCCGATTTCGAACGCATCATCGCGCCGGGCATGACGCATTGGCAGCACCCGCGCTTCTTCGCCTACTTCCCTTCCAACTCCGCCCCGCCCTCGCTGATCGCCGAGCACCTTGCCAGCGCCATCAACGCGGTTTGCATGCTCTGGCAGACGAGCCCGGCGGCGACCGAGCTTGAAACGCTGACAATCGACTGGCTGCGCCAAGCCTTCGGCCTGCCGGAGGTTTTCAAGGGCTGCATCCAGGACACCGCCTCCACCGCAACGCTCGCGGCTGTGCTGGTGATGCGCGAGCACGCGCTGGGCTTTGCAGGGAATAGCGCTGGGCTTTCGGGCGCGCCGCGTTTGCGCATCTATTGCTCCGGCGAAGCACATTCCTCGATCGACCGCGCCATCTGGTTCTCCGGCATCGGCGCCGACAATCTCGTGCGCATACCAATCAAAGGCCCGCTGCGCGGCGCCGATCCTGATGCGCTGCGCGCGCACATCCGCGCCGACCTCGCCGCGGGCTACAAGCCTGCCGGCATCATCGCCAATGTCGGCGCAACCGGCGTCGGCGCCACCGATCCGATCGCCGAGCTCGCGGCGATAGCGCGTGAGTTCGATCTTTATCTGCATATCGACGCCGCCTGGGCGGGCGCGGCCATGATCTGCCCGGAGCTGCGGCCGCTCTGGGCCGGCGCCGAGCACGCCGACTCCATCGTCGTCAACCCGCACAAATGGCTCGGCGCGCAGCCGCACTGCACCGCGCATTTTGTGCGCGATCCCAACTCGCTGGTGCGTACGCTGGCGGCCCGGCCGGATTATCTGCACACGCTCGGGCACGACGAGGTCGTCAATTACAGCGAATGGGGCATTCCGCTCGGGCGCCAGTTTCGCGCGCTGAAGCTCTGGTTTGTGCTGCGCGCCTACGGGCTAGAAGGCCTGCGCGAAATGATCCGCAACCACATCGCCTGGTCGCGCGCTTTGTGCGAGCAGCTGCGCGCGGCGCCTGGCTTTGAGATCGTCACCGAGCCGTTCCTCTCGCTCTTCTCATTCCGCTATGCGCCCGAGGGCGCAGCCGATCTCGATGCGCTCAATCTCGCGCTGGTCGAAGCCGTCAATGCAGATGGCCGCATCTATCTGACGCAAACGCGCGTTGATGGCCGCGTCGCCATCCGCTTCCAGGTCGGCCAGTTCGAATGCACCGAAGCTGACGTGATGAGCGCTTACGAGGTCATCACCGAGCTCGCGCGCACGCTCTAGCGCCGGCAAGCCGCTGCGAATGCGCGCGCCTCGTCCGGCGACGGCGGGATGTGCGGTCCAAGATTCTGCGCGCCGTAATTGGCATGAATGGCATTGGCGCTCGGCAGGTGATCCAGGAAATAATCCGCCGGCTGCCCCTCAGCGCGCACGCCTTCGCCCTGCCCCAGCTGCGCGACCAGGATGAACACCTGATCATCCGCGCCGAGCGAGAACCGCTCTTCGCTTGCGATTTCCTCGAAGCCCGGCGCGAGCGCAGTCATCGTGCGATTGGCGCAGGAAAGCGCGAGCAGCGTGCTGCCGTCAGGGTTCGTCAATGTCAGCTGCGCGCCATCAGCGGCGGCGTTCCAGGATAGCCCCAGTTGCGTCGCCACGTCCGGCGTCGCGCCAGGCGCAGCCGCGCCGGCGGGCGCTTCGATATCGCCCCGCGATTCCGGCGCGCAGGCGGCGAGTGCAGCCGCGACGACAAGTGCAGCCAGGCGCATCAGCTGAGATGCGCTTCGATGAACCAGAGGTCCATGTCCATCTGCTTGGAAACGCCGGTGAAAAGATCGGCGGTGTCCTTGTCGCCGACTTCATCGGCGGCATCGATGGCTTGGCGCGTAAGCTGGCCGAACACGGCGATGCGATCAGCGAGCGCTTTCAAGTGATCTTCCTGCGCGGTGATCGTGGCCGGATAGGCTTCGAGTTTCGAATTGTTCGCCGCCGCGGGCGTGCCATCGACGACGCCGCCCAGCGTCACTGCGCGCTCGGCGATCTCGTCGACGAAGCCGCTGACGCGGCCATGCATCTGATCGAACATCTCGTGCAAGGCGATGAAGTTCGGTCCCTTCACGTTCCAGTGCGCCTGCTTCAAGATCATGCGCAGCGCCAACGCATCGGCGAGGCGCGCGTTCAGGACATCGATCATGGCTTTGCGCGTGTTGTCAGGTAGATCGATGCGGCTCTTGTACATGGTCTTATCCTCCTCATCTTAATGTGGTTTCGACAAGGCGGAGGGCAAGGCCGATGCGGCATTCGGCGCGGACCTTGAACGAGCGATTTAAGCCTGTTTACAGCCCCTTGAGCCAATCGATGAGCAGCCGATTGGTCTCCTCCGGCGCTTCCTGCTGCGTCCAGTGGCCGATGTTCGGGATGAAATGCGCGCCGCGCAGATCGCTGGTGTTGTCGCGCATGCGCTCGGCCGCGGCGTCCTTGCTGCCGCCGAACATTTTCAGCACCAGATCGCGTTCGCCGGAGATGAACAGCGAAGGTTGGTGGATGATCTTGTCCTCAACCGCGCTCATGTCCGCCCAGTCGCGCTCGAAATTGCGATAGCGATTGAGCGGCCCGCGGAAGCCGGAGCGTTCGAACTCGCCGACGAAATAGTCGATGTCCGCTTCCGTCAGCCATGGCGGGAATGGATCGGGATCGGGCAAGCCGTCGAGCAGCGCGTCGCCGTGCTTTTTATCGACGCCGCCCCAATATGCTTCGGATTCGCCGCCGCCAGCGTAATAGAGCTTGCGCAGGCCGCCGCGCACATCGGCCTCGAACGCCGCTTCGGCGATGCCTTCGTCCTGGAAATAGGCTTGATAGAAAAACTTGCCCTGATCGGTGTACATCGCCTTGAAGATTTGTGAGACCGGCGCCGGCGGATGGCCGTAATACGGCACCGAAAGACCAGCGACGGCGCGCACTTTTTTCGGATGCAGCACCGCAGTCGACCACACGATCGGCGCGCCCCAATCGTGACCGATCAGGACGCCCGGTGCATCGGGCGAGAGCGCATCGATCACGCCGGCGACATCCGCCGTCATTTCCTTCATCGCGTAAGCTTCGACCGCGTGCGGTTTGTCCGAACCGCCATAGCCGCGCACATCGATGGCGCACGCGGTGAAGCCCGCTTCCGCGATCGGGCCGATCTGGTGGCGCCAGGAATACCAGCTTTCCGGAAAGCCGTGCACCATGACGACGAGCGGGCCGGAGCCCACGACAGCGGCGCGGATCTTGATGCCGTTGGCCTCGACGATGCGAAAGTCCGGCTTCATGGCGCAAGGTCCCGCGCCGTCGTCGGCGTCGTCAGCAATTGTTCATACGCCGCCCAGCGCTCCTCCTGCGTGTCGCCGATGCGTTCAACATAAGCACGCACAACATCTTCGCCGCTCGAATAATTGATCACGTAGCTGCGATAATGATCGGCGAACTCAAGATGCTTCTCAGCTTGCTGACGCGTCGACACGGAATAGCGCGCGAGCAGCTCGATCGCGCGTTCGCGGTCGATTTCGCCGTCGAGATACATCTGATCGATCGTACGCTGCGCGCCGGAAAGCTCGCCCAGCGCTTCGAGCAGCTCGTAATACGCCGGCGCGGTCGCCGGATCGAGGCCAGCCAGTGGAAACAGCGTCTCCTGCTCGAAGCGCATGCGTTCATCGCCGGGGAATGCGAGCGTTTCGCCGTAATTTCCGCCGCCTTCGTTGAGCGGGCCCTGCGGCGAGTAGAGCGGCATGATCGAATATTCGACCCAGCCATTCTCGCGATAGAGCCGCTCAGCCGACATGCCCTGCACGTGGTGGCCGGGATAGCCTTCGTGGCAGCCATAACCGATGGCGGCGTTGATCTTCAGCGGCAGATCAGTGTTGACCTGAATGAGGCTGTGATTGTCGCCTTGGTACCAATTGTAGGCGCCCCACGGCTGATTGCTGACGAACTCGAAATCGAAGCGCTCGCCTTCCGGCAGCGTGATGTGTTCAGCTGTGCGACGGCGGCACTCATCGATCGCCGCACGCATCACCGCATCGGCGCGGTCGCGCGGTACGACATAGCGCGCGGTGAACGCGGCGATCCGGTCCGCCAGCGCCCCGCGGCCCGGCACGCTCGTTTCCAGGCGCTGCAGCACCGCATCGTAACGCTCGAGCGGCACGATCTCGGGGCGCAGCGCGAACAGGCGCTCAGCCTCCTCAACGAACGGCGCGCGCGCGCCTTCGATCATGTCGAGGCGGAAGCGCGCGCTGGAGACGTACGCCGCGAGCGTGCGCGCGCGCCGCTGCACGGTTTCATCCTCCGCCGCTTCGGTCGCTTCATTGAGCTGCGCGAGCAGCTGGTCGGCCGCGGTCTTCAGTTCGGCGATTGGGCGGGGATCGGCTTCGGCCTCGGTCTTCCATTCCGGCGGGCCGTAATACGCGTCGATATAGCCCTCCTCGTGCGTGCCGATTTCGAGCGAGAGACGCACATAGGTCTCGGCCAGCGGATTGAGATCGGGCGCTGCACGCTGCTGCGAGCAAGCCGCAACCGCTAAGGCGAACAGCGCCGCCGCCAAAATTCGCATCCCCATTCTCCCTTCGAACCCAGTCTTAGCAGGCTTTAGCGGCGGCCGCGCCGGCGCCGCAACGTCAATGCGATCAATGCTGCTCGTCGCCCAGCGCCTCGGCCGCTTCCTCGTTGAGCGGTCGGGCTTCGCGGCGCGGCCGCGTGAATGGCGTCGGCTGCGGCGTCACCGCGTTGTTGCGCATCAGCGCCCGGCCCGCCTCGATGCCGCCGGCGAGCTGGGCTTCGAACCGCGCCTCGTCGCGCTCGCGCACTTCTTCGATGGTCTCGGCAATCTCGATGTCGGAGAAGCCAAGCTCGCGCATCGCCGCGCCGCTGAACGTGATCGCGGACTCGAACAGTTCGCGGATCTGGAAATCGACGCCCGCTTTCACGAGCCGCATTGAATGGCCGCGGTCGAACGCGCGCGCCAACACCTTGGCGTGAGGAAACTCGGACTTCACCAGCGCAACGATGCGATCCGTGGTTTCGGGCTTGTCGACGCAGATGAGGATAGCCTCGGCGGTAGCAGCGCCCGAGGCGTGCAGCACATCGAGCCGCGTACCGTCGCCATAATAGACCTTGAAGCCGAAATTGGCCGCGGCCTGGATCATCTCCACATCGGTCTCGATCAGCGAGATATCAACACCGCGCGCCAGCAGCGATTGACTCACCACCTGGCCGAAGCGGCCGAAACCGATGAAGAGCACGCGGCCGTTGAGATCGCGCGCGTCCTCGACGCCGTGACGCGACACTTCCGGCGGCCGCGTCAGCGCGGTGAGCGCGAGCACCACCAGCGGCGTCAGCACCATGGAGAGAATGACGATGGCCGTCATGATCGCGGCGGTGCGCGCATCCATAGCGCCGCCGACGAACGCCGCGCCGTAAAGCACAAACGCGAACTCCCCGCCTTGCGCGAACAACGCCGCGCGGTCGATCGCTTCGCGTCTCGCGGCCCCGAGCAAGCGCGCGACGCCATAAATGCCGATCGCCTTGACGGCCATGAACACAAGCACGCCCGCGCCGATCAGCATCCAGTCGGCGATCACGAGCGGAACGTTGAGCGCCATGCCGACGCTGATGAAAAAAAGCGCCAGCAGGATGCCGCGGAACGGCTCGATGTCCGCTTCGAGCTGATGGCGAAACACGGAATCTGAGAGCAGGACGCCGGCAAGGAAGGCGCCCATGGCCATCGAGAGCCCGCCCCATTGCATGAAGAGCGCCGCGCCCAGTACGACCAGCAGCGCCGCCGCCGTCATCACCTCGCGCGCACCCGATCGCGCCAGCAAGCCGAACAGCGGATTGAGCAGCCAGCGCCCGAACACCACCACAGCGGCGATCGACGCGAGGGCGATGGCGATGCTCTGCCAGAGCGGGCGCGCGTTCTCTGCTTGCACGCCCAGCACCGAAGCGAACACTGCGACCAACGCCAGCAGCGGCACGATCATCAGATCTTCAAACAAAAGGATCGAGATGTTGCGCTGGCCGGCTTCGGTCGCGGTGTCGCCGCGGTCGTCCATCATTTTCATGATGACGGCGGTGGACGAGAGCACGAACCCAGACGCGCCAATGATCGCCGCAGGCCACGGTAATCCCGCCGCAAGCCCCACCAGCGACAACAGCGCCGCGCAGGTGATTACTTGCGCCGCGCCGAGGCCGAAAATTTCGCCGCGCAGTGCCCAGAGTTTGGCGG
>JAEYPY010000064.1 GCA_023410295.1 Pseudomonadota bacterium
CGCGGCGCTGGCGCTCGCCCATCCTTATTCATCGTAAACTCATGTTGGGACGGCAGGCCGCCCACAAAAGCTAATTCGACGCCATGCTAGCGGAATTTCCGGTCGGCGACACATCTTTCCCCGCCCAGATTTCGCCCAACTCGATGCATCCCGCCCTATGGGAAGCACACATATTCGTGTGCACGGCGCCAATCCTTGTGGCGAGCGTTATCGGTTCATACGTTACGTGGGCGAGTAGGCAAAAGGAGGAGTAGAAGGAGGAGAAAATGCAAACAGCTAGATTCTCCATCGGTCAGGTGGTCCGCCACAAGATGTTTCCGTTCCGCGGCGTCGTGTTCGATGTCGATCCGGAATTCTCGAACACGGAAGATTGGCTTGAAGCCATTCCCGAACCCGTGCGCCCCGACCGCAATCAGCCCTTCTACCACCTGTTCGCGGAAAATTCGGACAGCCACTACATCGCGTACGTCTCCGAGCAGAACTTGATCGCTGACGACAGCGGCGAGCCGATCGATCACCCGCAGATCGACCTTCTGTTCGAAGAAACCGACGATGGTGAATACAAGCTGCGGCGCGAAAGCCTGAACTAAGCTTGGAGCAAAGCAAAGTTGGATCGGCAGTTGCGAGGAGCAGCTGCCGATTTTTTTTATGCGCGCTGGAACGGATAGAAGTCCGAGCCGAGCGGCAGGATGCGCGTCAGCTCATCGAGCCCCGTTTCGACTTCGGCGACGATGTTCGGATCAGCGAGATCGGGCGGCGCAAGTTCTTCGCGGTAGTGGCGGCGCACCCAATCCTCCAACTTCGACGCCAGCGCATCGTCGAGGAAGAAGCCTTGTGCGGCCGCGGCTCGCTCTTGCGCCGTCATCACGATGCGGAGGCGGAGGCAGGCCGGACCGCCGCCATTGCGCATGCTTTCGCGCACCTCGACGTATTCGACGTTCCCGATCGCTGCGTTCGGCTGTGCGATCATCTCTTCAACGAAGGCTGCCGTCTTGTTGTTCTCGCGCACTTCCGTCGGCGCGATCAGCGTCAGGTGCGCGGCGCCTGGCGTGCGCACGAGCTGCGAATTGAAAAGATAGGACGAGACGGCCGACTCGAGATCCACACGCGCGCGCGGGACTTCGACAAACACCGGTTCAAAGCCCTGCGCCTTGGCGCGGACCTCGGCGTAGAGCGCGGCCTTATCGGCGAAGGCGTCTTCGTGATGGAAGAGCACGTGCTCATGCGCGACGGCGACGACATCGTTGTGAAAAGCGCCAGCGTCGATGGCCTCAGCCGCCTGCCGCGCGAACACGGTGCGGGCCGGATCGAGCTGGTGGCGGCGCGCCAGCGCGCGGCATGCTTCCAGTGTCTGGCGCGCCGGAAAGCGCGTCGGCGCTTCGCCGGCTTTGCGGCCATAGACGAAAATCTCAACGCCTGCCGCGCCCGGCTCTCCCGCCATGCGCATGTGATTGGCCGCGCCTTCGTCCGACAGCGAATCGTGCGGGAGGAGCGCGCTGTGCACGGCAAAGCGCTGCTCGTCCGGCATCAGCCGACGCAACGCGCGCTCGGTAACCTCCGCTTCCAAAATGCGATGCAGCATTGTCTGCAGATTGGCGACCGATGCATGGAGGCGGCCATCGCCGCAATCGGCGCTCGGCGAAATCGTCGCCGCGTTCGCCGCCCACATAGATGATGAGGCCAATGCTGCGCGCGCGATCGCCGGTTCACTCTCCCAAGCGCGCGACCACACATCGCGATCCGTGCCAGAAAACCCGAGCGAGCGCAGCCAGCCGATCTTCGGCCGGTCCTGCGGCGGCAGCACGCCTTGCGGCAAACCGAGCGCACTGAGGCGGCGCATCTTGGCGATGCCCTGCAACGCCGCTTCGCGCGGGCGTGCAATCGTGCCCGCGTTGCGGGCCGAAGCGAGATTGCCTTCGGATAGACCGGCGTAATTATGCGTGGGACCGACGAGCCCGTCGAAGTTGATTTCTTCAGCGCCGCTCATTCCGGGAGCCCAGGCGCGGGTAGCGGCGTCGCCTTCTCTGAGAGCTGCGTCGCTACCGGGTAAGCGACATAGTCGGCGGCGTAATAGGCGCTGGGCCGCAGCGATCCGGAAAGGCCCGGTCCGCCAAACGGCATTGCCCCGGACGCGCCCGTCGTGGGCCGATTCCAATTGAGCACGCCGGCACGCAATTCGTTCTTCACGCGCGCCCAAAGCGCTGGATCGTCGCTGATCAGTCCGCCGGCGAGTCCGAAGCGCGTCGCATTGGCGACGTCGAGCGCGTGGTCGAAATCCTGCACGCGATAGACTTGCAGAAGCGGACCGAACAATTCTTCGTCCGGCACGGAAAGGCCCGTCACGTCGATGATCGCGGGATGCACGAAGGCGCCGTCGCGCCTCACCGGCAGCACCGCTTTCGCGCCCATGGCGACAAGCCCCTGCTCCATCTTCACCGCGCGGTCAGCCGCATGCGCGTTGACCAGCGGACCCATGAAGGGTTCCGGTGATGCATCGGCGGCGCCCACTGCGATCCTGGCGCCAAGCTCAGCCGCGGCTTGCACGATGGCTTCGCCTTCGGGCGTATCCGGCACAATGAGGCGCCGCGCGCATGAGCAGCGCTGGCCGCTGGTTGCGAAGGCCGAATGCACGATGAGATTGGCAGCCGCCTTCACATCAACCGGCGGCCAGACGATCAGCGGATTATTGCCGCCAAGCTCAAGCGCCAGCAGTACGTCCGGCCGGCCCGCGAACTTGCGATGAATGAGCGAGCCAGTCTGGGCCGAGCCAGTAAAGAGCACGCCATTGAGGCCCGGCGCATCGAGCAGCGCCGCGCCCGTATCGCGCGCGCCCTGCAGCAAATTGAGCACACCCGCCGGCAGACCCGCCGCTTCCCACGCCTCGACCATCAGCGCGCCGACGCCGGGCGTCAGCTCGCTTGGCTTGAAGATGAGGCAATTGCCGGCAAGCAGCGCCGGCACGATGTGGCCATTGGGCAAATGGCCGGGGAAGTTGAAGGGGCCGAACACCCCGAGCACGCCGTGCGCATGATGCGAAAGGGCGATGGCGCCGAACGGCGCTTTCTCTTCCTTGGCGCCAGCGCGCTCGGCTTGCGCCCGGATCGAGATCTCGATCTTGCCGATCATGGCCTGGACTTCGCCGCGCGCGTCCCAGCCGGCCTTGCCCATCTCACGACTGATCGCGCGCGCGAGCTCATCGCTGCGCTTTTCGATCTCCTTGCCGAATGCACGCACGATGGCGATGCGCTCTTCGGCCGGACGCCGCGACCAGGCTGGAAACGCGAGCCGCGCCGCGGCCATCGCTTCAGCGACATCATCCGCGCTGGCGGCGCGGCCTTCCCAGACTTTGTCGCCGGTTGCCGGGTCGTGCGAAGAAAAGCGCTCGCCTGCCCCTTCGCGCCATTGCCCGCCGATATAGTTTTCAGTTCGCATGGTCGATCCAAACCAGAGCTTGAGCGCCGGCGTCGAGCTTCAGCGCAGCCAGCACGGCGGGCGCCACCCGCGCATCGCGGCCATCCAGCGCCGCGCGCGTCGACACACAACGGTAGCCGCGGATCGATGGTGTCGCCACGAGCGCGCGATGGCCTTGGCTTAAATTGGCGTCGGGCTCCAGCGAAACAAGGCGCGACTCGCGCAGCGTGCGGATGTGATCACGCTCGGCGCTGAGCAGCGGGCCGGCGTCGAAAATGTCGATCACGTTGGAGAAAGAAAACCCTTCCCATTCCAGCAGCCGCTGTGCGCCCTGCCCGTCCGCGTGGCACTTGCCGATCACTGCGCGCGCCGCCTCCGGCAAGAGGTCCACGTAGATCGGATGCTGCGGCATGAGATCCAGAATGAACTGGTTGTCGGTAATGGCGCTGAGCTTATCGGCTTCGGAGAAATCCATACGGAAGAAGTGACGCCCCACCGCCTCCCAGAATGGCGAGACGCCATCGGGTGAAACCACGCCGCGCAATTCGGAAACGACGCGCTGGCGAAAGCGTGGCGGCTGAGCGGCCATCAGCATGTAGCGGCACTGCGCAATGGCGCGGCCGACGCCATTGGCGCGATGCTCCGGACGCACGAACAGCGAGCCCACTTCCGAGCAGGCGGTGAAATCGTTGACGCCGATGAGCACGTCCATGTCGAAGCGCTTGCTCACGACAGCGGAGAACTGAGCTTCGGTGATGATGCGAAAATTGAAGAAGGGCGGGGTTTCGCCGATCGTCGCCTTGACGCCGCAACAGCCGGCGATGGCGCCGGTTTCCAAGTGCTCCAGCGCGATGAAATAGCGCTCGGCGCCGACCTGCGGCGCATCGGAGGCAAAGCTCGCTTCGGAGAGCTCGAGCTTTTTCAGCATCGCTGCATCGTCAAGCATCAGCGAGGTGAAGCCCGCGCCGGCGATCTCGCGCAGCTGCTTGAAGCCTTCGAAATCGGCCGGCCCCGCCGCGCGCATCACGTAAGTGGGTTGGGTCACGGGCGCAGGCTCTTCACGTCAAAGAGGCCGCGCTCGACGCCGGCCAGCATCAGAAACGAGAGCTTGGCGCGTTCGGCGAAGCTCGGAATCAGCGCGAATTCCTGATCGCTGTGGAGGCCGCCGCCGCAGGGGCCGAGCGTATCGATGTTGGGGCAACCGGCGGCGGCGAGATTGTTGCCTTCACAGACGCCGCCCGAGGCCTGGAATCTGAGATCGAGTCCGAGCGCTTCGCCGGCCTTGTGCGTCCACGCCGCCATGGTGCGCTGCTGATCGTTGAGCGGCTTCGGCGGGCGCGTAAAGCCGCCATGCAGATGCGCGCTGACGCCATCGCGCGCGCCGGCGGCTGCTGCTATGCGCTTCACTTCGGCTTCGGCCCACGCCGCAGCTTCGGCGTCGGGCACGCGCACATTGAACCGCAGCACCGCGCGCTCAGGCACGACATTGACGGCGCTGCCGCCATCGATGGCGCCGACATTGAAGGTGACGCCGTCGCGCTGGCCGTTCAGCGCTTCAAGCGCCAGCGCTGCTTCAGCTGCGGCGATGACAGCGTTGCGGCCATCGCTGAAGGCGCGACCGACGTGCGCGGCGCGCCCGCGCAATGCGAGGCTGTAATTGGCCGAGCCCTTGCGGGCATCGACCAACGCGCCGTCGGCCAGCGCCGGCTCATAGGTCATGCCAAGCTGCGACTTGGCGCCGAGCGCCCCCAAGACCGGCGCGCGGGCCACCCCCCCGATCTCGTCATCC
>JAEYPY010000235.1 GCA_023410295.1 Pseudomonadota bacterium
GATCTAATGCATAGATGTCCCCGCGGCAGGGGGGGCATCCCGTGGAACTGACGGTCGGAATTCCCGTATTCAACGAGGAGTTCGGCATCTATCGCTCGATCAGCTCCGTCCTGAACCAGTCATGGCAGGGCGATTACGAGATTTTGGTCGTCGATGATGGTTCAACCGACGACACCGCCGCCAACGTGCGCCGGCTGGCCGAGACGTTTTCTCAGATCCGGCTTGTGCAGCACCCTCAGAACATGGGCCGCCCCGCAGCGCGCAGCACGCTCGCACGCGAAGCGCGCGGGAAATGGTTCGCCATGCTCGACGCGGACGACGAGTGGTATCCAGACAAGCTGGAGCGACAGTTCGCGCACATCGCCGAGCTCGAAGCCGAAGGCCGCGACACCGCGCGCATCATGGTCTGCGGCAACATCCACCACGTCGATCTCGACACTGGCCACGAGCGGATCAAGAACTTCTACGAGGGTTACGGCAAGGCCGGTTACGACGTCGCTCGCGTATTGAAAGGTGACAACGCGCCGATCTCCCAATTCGCATTGCTGCGCACCAACTTCCTGCAAGAGATTGGCGACTTCGATCCATCGCTGCGGCGCGCGCAGGATTGGGACTTCCTGATCCGCTTCTTCCTCAAAGGCGGCGAGACGACCTGGCTGCCGAACCCACCATTGGCAATGTTCTATTTTCGGCGCGGCGGCCGCGACCCACGCCAAGTCGAAGACTGCATGATGCGCGTGATCGACAAGCACCTAGCGGAATATCGCCGCAACGGTGTCGATCCCGATGCGGTGCGCGCCTCGATCCAGGGCTACATCGCGAGCTTCCGCCAGGACGCCGCCTGATGCGCATCGTCCTCGCCAACAAGCATTTCCTGGGACTGGCCGGCGGCGCCGAACGCAACATTGCCGATCTCGCCAATTGGCTCGCGCGCCGCGGCCACGACGTCTTCATCGTCTCCGAGACGAAGCATGGGCAAGCCTCGGCCTTCCCGCTCGACACGCACGTGCATGTCGTCATTCCGACCGATGACGTTCGCGGCAAGGTCGACCACGTCGCCATGGAATATTGGGATGACCCCGATCGCCTGGGGTGGGCCAATCAGTCATTCTCGATGCGCAGCAAGTGGGGTTTCACCGTCCGGCGCCTCCAGCCGGACGTGATCCTCACCTTCCTGCCGCACACCTCCACGATGCTGCTGCAGGAGCTGCGCGACGAGTTTCCGATCATCGTCACCAATCAGAGCGATCCTGCCGTCGACTATTTCAGCGACAAGCACAGCGCCGATCCGACCGAGAAGGCGCTACGCCTGCACAGCCTGGGCTACGCGGCTGCGGTGCATTTCCTGCTGCCTGAGTTCGTCCAGAAGATGCCGGCCTGGGTGCAGACCAAATCCATTGTCGTCCCGAACGCCGCGCCGATCGGTCGGTACCGCCGCGATGACGTTCTGCGCAACCGTGTGATCGCGGTCGGCCGCCTCGAACCAAATAAGGGCTTCGCGCTGCTGATCGACGCTTTCGCGCATGTCGCGCGCAGTCATCCGGATTGGCAGCTGCACCTGTTCGGCCGCGGCCCCGAGGATCAGACGCTGCGCACACGCATCCGGCGCCATCGGCTGCAGCGCAACGTCATCATGCGCGGTTTCGCCTCAGAGCCCGTGGCGGAGATGGCCAAGTCGGACATCTTCGTCATTCCCTCAGTCTACGAAGGCTGGGGCCTCACCCTAACCGAAGCGATGTCCGTCGGCCTCGCCTCGATCGGCTTCGCCGATTGCTCCGGCGTCAATACGCTGATCCATGACGACGCCAACGGCGTGCTGGTGGCGCAAAGGTCGGCAGAGGATCTCGCCGAGGCGATCAATAACCTCATCACCGATGAACCGCGCCGCGCGCGCCTCGGTCGTGAAGCGCTGATCTACGTTTCGCAATACTCCGCCGACGCCATCTACGGCCAATGGGAAGCGGAGATCGCCAAGTTCGCCGGGAGTGCGCGACATGCGCGGGATCACCATCGGGATTCCAGCCTACAACGGACGGAAGACGCTTGAACGGGCGCTCGACAGCGCACTTTCTCAAACGATCCGGCTGCCGTACGAAATTCTGATCGTCGATGACGGCTCGGCTGACACCAGCGCCAATATCGCGCTTTCCTATGCGCTGATGTTTCCGAGCCTGGTGCGCCTCATCCGCACGCCGAACCGCGGCGTCGCCGCCGCGCGCAACACGATCGTCGCCAACGCGCTCTACGATCACTTGACCTGGCTCGACGCCGACGACGTCTACGGCCCCGAGAAACTCGAGCTGCAATACGACGCGCTGATGCTGTCGAACGCTTTGGCGCACTTGGCGCCGGCGAACCCTTACATGATGCTCTTCAGCCCGTTCTACCTGAACAGCGTCATCTATAGTTTCGACCGCTACCTCTCCGACCCGATCACGCACATTCTAAGTGGCGACTTCAGGGCGTACCTCTGGGCCTCCTTGACGGCGACCGAGAGCTACCGCCGCGTCGGCCCCTTCAATGAAACGCTGCACCGCTCGGAAGACACGGACTGGCTGCTACGCTTCATCATGTCCGGCGGCGAGCTCACGACCACGACCGGCAAGCCGTTGATGGAGTACCAATTCTCGACCGACCGCGACGGCGCACGCGTCGAGTACAGCTTCCGCTACATGCTGGAGGTCTATGGCGCTGAGATGAAGCAGCGCGGTCTCTACGAAGAATTCGTGCCGCGCCGTTATTGGGAGATCTCGAACTTTTACCATCGCAATAAGCGCTGGAAGGACATGTGGCGGTGCCGCGCCATGGCCGCCGCGCTCGATCCAGAACGCTTTCGTGAGCGGCTAGAGACCGAGCTACGCGCACTCAAAGATCCCGAGCAGCAGCTTGGAATACGGCAGTTCTGCAAGAGCGTCAGCTGCGCCAATGCGCCGGTGCGTTCAGACAAAATAAAGCCCCGCGCGGCGGGCGGGGCTGAAGAGGGGAATGAGGAAACGGCGTCAGCCTAGCCCGGAGCCGTAAACAGGATGTGGCCACCAGCGCCGGAATTAGCCGAAGGTCGCCCTTTCCGCCGCACCGCCTCCCTTATTCCTCTCACGCCCGCCCCTCGTCCCGCCCGCCGCGCCCAGCGTTTCCCTAACCACCCCCTTCGCTTGACGGCCGCGTCTTATAATCTTCACTCGCGCGTGAATTAATATTGACAGGTCTGAGAACACGCGCGACCCTCCCGCTATCGCGCCGAAAGAGCGCCGCCGACAACGGCAAAGGGGAGGACCATGAAAATCCACGCTTTGTGGCTAAGCGCGTCTGTTCTGACGCTGGGCTGGAGCGGCCTTGCCGCGGCGCAAACGTCGCCGGGCCAAGAAGCCGAAGATTCCGGCGAGATCGTCGTCACGGCCGAACGCCGCAGCACCAATTTGCAGACCACGCCGATCGCAGCGACAGTGCTGACCGGCGATGATCTCGCCAACGCCGGCGTCACCAACGTCGATCAGCTGCAGTTCATTTCGCCCGGCGCCGTCGTCAACAATTTCGGCCAGGGCATCGACTTCAACATCCGAGGCATCGGCAAAGCCGAGCACAACACGCAGACCACCACCGGCGTCATCACCTATCGCGACGGTGTCGCCACCTTCCCCGGCTATTTCACGGCCGAGCCCTATTACGACATCGCGCGCGTTGAAATCCTGCGTGGGCCGCAAGGCACCTTCGTCGGCCAAAACGCGACCGGCGGGGCAGTGTTCGTCACCTCGAACAATCCCGTCATCGGCGGCGGCTATCATGGCTATGGCCAGGTCGGCATCGGCAATTTCAATTATTTCGGCGCGCAAGGCGCGGTGAATCTGCCGATCAGCGACACCCTCGCCGCACGCGTCGCCTTCAACTCCGACATGCGCGACAGCTTCTACGACATCGAAGGCACCAACGTCGGCGATGACGGCGTGAAGACATTCAGCGGGCGCCTTGGCGTGCTGTGGGAGCCGAACGAAGCGCTCTCGGTGCTGTTCAAGACCGACGCCAATTATCTCGATCTCAGCGGCTATCCGTCCGATCCGGTCAACTCACCGAACGACCCGTTCGAGATCACGGCGAATGCGCCTGCGATGGCGCTCGACCGCTTCGTCCGGTCGGTGCTGGAAGTCAATTACGAGTTTGGCAGCGGCATCACCCTGCGCTCGGTCAGCGGCTACCAGGACGGCACAACCATGTATCGCGCCGACCTCGACGGCACGAGCGTCGGCAACAGCACCTTCGTCGACGATGTCGATGAGACGATCTGGTCGCAGGAATTCAATCTGATCTCGCCAGACGATGGCCCGATCACCTGGATCCTCGGCGCGTACTATCAATACGACGTCTACAATTTCCCGGATGGCGAGTTCATTATCGGCGTGCCGCCGGGGAGCGTGTTCACAGAGTATGTGCTGCAGGGCGAGAATCCGAAAGAAGCCTCCGCGCTGTTCGGCCAGATCACGTTCGAATTGCCGCGCGGCTTCGAGCTTCAACTTGGCGCACGCTATGCCGAGACCAGCACCGAAAACGAGATCACAGTCAGCCAGTACGGCACGCCGATCTCGCAGCAGCAAAGCGCCGAATGGTCGAACCTGTCCGGCAAGGTCGCGCTGAACTGGACGGTGGACGATCACAACTTCCTCTACGCGTTCGTCGCCACCGGCTTCCGCCCGGGCGGCCTCAACGTGCCGGTGGGCTTCGGCGTGCCCGATCCATTCGATGAGGAATTGGTCACCAATTATGAAATCGGCTGGAAGGCCGGCTGGCTCGACGGCCGCGTCCGCACCCAGGTCAACGCCTATTACAACGACTACGAGAACTTCCAGGTCATCATTGGCTACCCTGACCTTCCGGTGTTCGGCTTCGAACTCAATTCGCCGAACCCAACCGAGATTTACGGATTTGAAGCCCAACTCGAAGCCGTCTTCGGCAACTTCTCAATCGATGCCGGCCTCGGCTGGCTTCAGAGCGAGATCGGCGAATTCTACGCCACCGATCCGCGCGCGATCTCCATCACAGCATGCGATCCGGAAACCGGACCGACCAGCCTTTCCTGCATCAATCTCGGCGGTCACGATCAAACCTATGCGCCCGAACTCACCTTCAACTTAGGCGCCCAATACATCTTCAACCTGCCCGGCGGCTCAACGCTGACGCCGCGGCTCAATTACGGGCACATCTCCGAGCAATGGGCGACGCTGTTCCAAAATGAAGCCCGCGGCGATTTGGTTGAAGAGCGCAACATCTTCAACGCGCAACTTGCCTGGGCCAACGACGATTTCGTCGCCACGCTGTGGGCAACCAATTTGACCGACGAGCACTATGTCGCGGCGATCAATTCCGGTCTCCGCTTCGCCGGGCCGCCGCGCCAGTTTGGCCTGCGCTTGCTGAAGGCGTTCTGATCCTCCCAAGCGGCCGCCGCGTTGCTTCACCAGCAGCCGGCGGCCGTACTCCGTCCGCTCCAAGCCAAGGCTCATGCAAAGCTACGCTCTGACCATCGACAAGTTTCTCGACCACGCCGCCAAATGGTGCGCGGGTCGCGAGATCGTGACAGGCGATGGCGGCAAGGTCGTGGGGCGCATCGGGTATGGCGAACTGCACACGCGCGCCAACCTGCTTTCAGGCGCCTTGCTCAGCCTTGGACTTCGCGCGGGCGATCGCGTCGGCACGCTGGCGTGGAACACACAGCATCATCTGGAGACATACTTCGCGACCATGGGCGCTGGCCTCGTCTGCCACACGCTCAATCCGCGCCTCACCGTCGCGCACCTCGCGGCGATGATCAACGAAGCGGAGAACAAGGCCCTCGCCGTCTCCTCCAATCTGGCGCCGCTCGCAGCCAAGCTCGCCCCGCTCTGCCCTTCGCTCAAGCACGTCATCGTCATGGACGGCGGCCCCGCACCGCACGACCTCGATGGCGCGAATCTCCGCGTCTGGCGCCACGATGCGCTGATCGAAAGCCATGGCGCGCCCGCCACGTGGGGCGGCTTCGATGAAGAGAGCGCCGCCGGCCTTTGCTACACCTCGGGCACCACAGGTGCGCCGAAGGGCGTGCTCTACACGCATCGCTCGAACTATCTGCATACCTTGCGCGCATTGCAGGCCGATGCGGTCGCGCTCACCGGCGCCGACACGCTGCTGCTCGCGGTGCCGATGTTTCACGCCAATGGCTGGGGCCTGCCCTTCGCCGCGCCCGCTGTCGGCGCGAAACTCGTTCTGCCCGGACGCCAGACCGACGGCGCGAGCCTCACGGCGCTGTTGCGCAACGAGGGCGTCACCATCGCCGCCGGCGTGCAGACGGTTTGGCTCGGCGTGCTCGATCATCTCGATGCAACGGGCGGTGAGTTGCCAGACTTGAAGCGCGTGCTCATCGGCGGCGCCAAGTGTCCCGAGACGCTGATCAAGCGCATGGAATCTCGTCTCGGCGCGCGCGTGCAAACCAGCTGGGGCATGACTGAGCTATCGCCAATTGGCACAATCGCGCCGCCGTTCGAAGCGCCGACCGAGGCTTCGGGCCGCGCGCCCATGGGCCTCGATCTCAAGCTCACGGACGTTGAAGGCGTGAGGCTGCCGCAGCAACGCGGCGTTGTCGGCCATCTCAAGGTCAAAGGCGCCAGCGTCGTCGACCGCTACTTCAAGGCCGACGCCGATGCGCTCGACGAGGAAGGCTATTTCGATACCGGCGACCTGGCGCAGATCGATGCGGCCGGCAATCTCACCATTTGCGGGCGCTCGAAAGATCTCATCAAGTCGGGCGGTGAATGGATCAATCCGGCCGAGCTTGAAGACATTATTGGCCGCCATCCCGATGTCGGCCTCGTCGCCGTGATTGGCCGCGAGGACGAAAAGTGGGGTGAGCGCCCCTTGCTTATCGTCGAGCCGCGCCAGGGTCAGACCCCAGACACCCAGGCGCTCCTGCGCATGCTGCGCGGCAAGGTCGCAGATTGGTGGATTCCCGATTCTGTCGTGCTGATTGACGCCATGCCGCTCGCGGCGACAGGAAAGATTGACAAGCACCGTCTGCGCGCTGACTACGCCAAGAGAGAGATTTCAGCTCAAGGAGTGCATCGTTGAGCGGCGTAACACGCGCACGCGCCACGGCGCCGAAGAAGACCGCAGCGACAGCGAAAGACGCTGCGCGCAAGCGCCGCCCGCGCACCAAGGCCGAGCAGCGCGCCGAGAGTCTCGAACAGATTCTCGACGCGGCGGAGTATCTCTTCTCCAAGCACGGCCTCTATGGCGTGACGCTGCGCGACGTCGCCGAGCGCGTCGGCATCCACACGACGCTGCTGCACTATTATTTCAAGGACAAAACCAACCTTTTCGAAGCGGTGTTCGCGCGCCGCGCCGGCGTCACCAGCGGCCGGCGCATGGTCGCGCTGGAAGAATATGAAGCCGCCGCCGGCGACAAGCCCACGGTCGAAGGCGCACTCCACGCCTTCCTGGATACCGATCTCGATCTCTATTACGAAGGCGGCGAGCTCTGGATGAACTACGCCGCCTTCTGCGCCCGTGTCAGCAACACGCCCGAGGGCGCCAAGCTGATGGACGAGCACTTCGACCCGGTGGTGTTAAAGCTCGTCAGCATCCTGAAGCGCGCTCTTCCAGATTATTCGGATGAGGACATTTTCTGGGGCTACCACTTCGTCACTGGCGCCCTGATGAACACGCTCGCGCGAACCGGCCGGATTGACCGTCTCTCGGGCGGCATCTGCCGCTCGGACGATTTTCCGGCGGTGAAGCAGCGCATCGCCAAATTCATGGCGGCCGGGTTCACCGCACTCAAGCGCTGATCAAGCGCAGCGTTCGCGCGTCCCGATCGCCGGCGAGAGCACGCCGACATTCCAATTCCATTGTTCGCCTGCCGCCTTGCGGCGGCAAACAGCTTCTTCGTGCAGCTCGAACATGCCCGGCATCAGCCGTGTCGCGGGCCGCGCCTCGCCCTCGGTGAAGCGTACATACGCGCGCTCGGCGCCATAGCTCGGCCAATTGGAAGCGCCCGCCGCTTGTGGACGCCCACTCCGCGCAAAGCTCGCCCAGTAATCGAGCATGGTGTTCGAAAGCTGCGTCTCGCGGGTGCTTTCCGGAATACGCGGCCAAAATTGCGGCGTGCGGTCGAGCGAGCCGAAAATGTACGGCAGCTCCGCGCCATGGAAGGCATGGAGGTCTACATCGTCGGCGGCCGGATACCCGTGGTCGAAGAGATAGAGATAGGATGGCGCGCCACGACGATGCTGCTCCATCGCCAGGCGCTCCGCTGTCCAGCCATAAAGGGCATCGCGCGTTGTCGCGAGCATGCTCTCGCGTACATCGCTGCTCGGATAGAGGCGAAGGAATTCCCCAGCGAGATCGCCGTAGCGTTCGCGGATGGCGCGTTCGTACGCGCTTGAGGACGCCGGCGCTGGCGGCAACAAGAACGTGAGCGAACGGATCTCGCCTTCGTTGAAGCCAGCGAGGATCGGCACAGGCGCCTGCTCGCCGCGCGAAAACACGTCCACCAGCTGGCCGGTGAGCACATGGCCATCAACGGTGCCGAACGGCGCATAACCCGCCGCCGCCGCGCGATCGACCAGCTCACGCGCGCTCATCGCCCGCAAATCGGCGATACCATCCGCGCCGAGCGTTTGCGCAACATAGACGCCGACCTGCTCGGCCGAAGCGCTGGCGTGCCGCGGACTGCGCAGCTCCGGCGTCGAAATCATGTAAGCGCTCTGCGCCACCGCCTTGTCGAAGAGCCCGCGCGCCAGAGGCGAAGCCATCAAGTACATGACGCTCAGCGCGCCGGCGGATTCCCCGGCAATGGTCACGTTCGAGGCGTCGCCGCCGAACGCCTCGATGTTGCGCTCAATCCAGCGCAGCGCCTCGATCTGATCGAGCAAGCCGTAATTGCCGGAAACGCCGTGCTCCGATTCCGCGCTGAGTTCGGCATGCGCAAGATAGCCCAACACGCCGAGCCGATAATTGATCGAGACTACTACGATCCCACGCCGCGCCAACGCTGCGCCGTCATAAATCGGTTCGCTGCTTGAGCCCGCCGAAAGCGCGCCGCCGTGAATCCAGACGAACACCGGCGCGTTGCGCGCATCTTCCGGCGTCCAGATGTTGAGCGTCAGGCAATCCTCGCTCATGGCGCCCAAGTCCTGCGCGTAAATCCCGAGCGGGCGATAGCCGAGCTGCATGCAGGTGGGCCCAAAGCGCGTTGCTTCGCGCACGCCTTGCCACGCCGGCGCCGGAACCGGCGGGCGCCAGCGCAAATTGCCGATGGGCGGCGCGGCATACGGAATGCCCTTGAACACGCGCACATCGCCGTCGTTGTAACCGCGCACCGCCCCGGCGGGCGCACTGACTACGGGAGCTGCCGAGCTTGAAGTCATGCTTCCACCATGTGCACACGCAGCGGCAAGAAGGCTGAGAGCGGCGGCGGCCAGCGCGTGAGCGAACAGCTTTTGCATCACGCCGCTCCTTCGCCATTTTGACGGCTCAACACCTTCGCCAGCCAGAGAAACAGTCCGATCGCGATCACATAGAATGGGAGCAACGCGTAGAACGCGATCTGCAGCGAATTCGTGGGATTGCTCTCACGGAAGAAATCGCTGACAGCGCCGACGAACGTCGGGCCAACGCCCATGCCGATGAGGTTCATCACCAGCAAGAGCAGCGCGCCGGAAAGCACACGCTGTTGAGGCGCTACGGTTTGCTGCACCAACGTCACCGACGAGGAGAGATAGAAATAGTTGAGGAAGGTCGGCCCGATCAGCAGCAGCGTGGCCAGCTCCCAGCTCGGCGCCCAGACGAAACCCATATAGAGCGGAATGGCCAGCGTCAGTGAGAGCGCCGGCACTAGCGCATAGGCCTGCTTCCAACGGCGCGTGAATTTGTCGATCACCCAGCCTGAGGCGAAGATGCCCCCGCCCATGCCGACCAGCACCACCAGCGCGTAATAAACCGCCACTTCTTCCAGCGTCATGCCCTTCTCGCGCATGAGCAAAAGCGTGGTGAAATTGCCGGCGCCATAGGTGACGATCTGTGTGATGCCGCTCGCGAACGCCGCCAGCGCCAACGCCGGTGTCGAGAAGAACATCGCCACCGTGCGGTTGAAGCTGAAATCCTGCGCCGGCATTGCCGCCGCCCGCGCGGGCGCTCGATCGAGCCCGCCGCGGCGCGGTTCACGCACAAAAAGAAAGACGGCTATGGCAGCAAAAATGCCGATCGCGCCCAGCACCACGAACGCATGCCGCCAGCTATATGCGGCCGCGATCGAAGCGCCGAAAGCGATGCCGAGCGCCGCGCCTATCGGCGGGCCGAGATTGAAGATGCCGAGCGCAAAGCCGCGGCGCTCGGGCGGAAAATAGTCCGAGATGATCGCGTAAGACGGCGGCACGCCCCCGGCTTCGCCGATCCCTACTGTCATGCGCGCGATCACGAGTTGAGTGTAGTTCGCCGCCACGCCGCAGCCGACCGTCGCCGCGCTCCAAAGTCCGCAGGCAAACGCCAGGACGCGCACACGATTTGTCTTGTCGGCGAACCAGCCGACGGGGATCGAGATGAGGCAATAGAAGAGCGCAAAATAAAGTCCGCCGATCAGACCTAGTTGGCCGTCGGTGACGTTGAGACTGTCTTGAATGGGCTTCGCCAAAATCGAGAGCAGCTGTCGGTCGAGGAAGTTGAGCACGTAGACGAAGCACAACATCGAAAGCGCGAACCAAGCGCGCCCGCCGACTGGCGCGATTTCATTCGCACTGGCGGGCTGCGAGGCCGCGGGCTGATCGATCGCCATGCGCGTCAGAGCCGACAACGGAAGAGATAGGCGCGCAAACGCGCATGCGCGGCAAACCGCGTGAAGTCGATCACGGACCCCTCCCTGTTGTTGTCGTGTCGGTCCGCTCTCACCATGCCGCTGGCCCGAACCGCCGTCAATACTCACTCACGTGCGAATGAATATTATCGACGAACGTCGGTGTGAAAGCCGCCCAGGCTAGCCAAGTTCGCGTGCGGTTTTGGGCGGGACTAAAAGGTTCAGGGTCTTGAAGAAGAAGACGCCGGCGAGGCGCATGAGGCCCCAATGCTGGCGGATGATGCCGAACGGAGAAAGCACGCGGACCAAGTCTTGGAACATGCGCCATTCTTGCTTTGCGCCCGCGCGCTTGGAGCCGACCTTCTCGCCCTTCGGCGTATGGAAGACTTCGCGCCAATCGACCACCGCGACACGCAGCTTTTGCTTGATGATGAGTTCGTTGATGAACACTTCGCCGCCCCAACGCGGCAGACGCGACATTTCCTCAAGCACGCCATTGAACAAGCTGCGCGGCAGCACGCGTTCGCCGGAAATGAAATCGATGCCGAGAGCGCGATAAAGCGCCAGCGTATCGCCGCGCATGGAAATGCTGGTGTCGGCTTCGCCGCTCAACACGGGGCGGGCCAAACGATCGATCGCGCTTTTGCTTATGCCGACAAGATCGGCGTCGAGCAGCATCAGATAATCGCCCTTGGCCATGGCGAGGCCGCAGACCAAAGCTTGCGTCTTGCCGCCGTTGGGATGGATCGAAACTACGGTCACGCCATCGAAGGCGCGGGCGCGGGCTTCGGTCTGATCGCTGGAGCCGTCATTGATGACGATGATCTCGCCGATCAGCGGATGGCCGACCACAGCTTTCAAGACGCGGCCGATGCGCTCTTCTTCGTTATAGGCGCAAATGATGCAGCTGATGGTCGGCGCAGCCTGATGCGCATTTGTCTCGGCGCTGGTCCCCACCGTCCGGCTCCCTCGTCCCCCAATGGCGCGAACCTTAGCCCTCCGGTAAGACGCCTCCAAGAGCCAAGCTTGGGCCGAACGCCGCGACCGACAGCCTGAATTCGGCCCAAATCCACGAGACGGCATTTTTGGAGACCAGACTTGCCCGACGTCATCATCATCGGCGCCGGTCACAATGGACTGCCCTGTGCGGCCTATCTGGCGTCGGCGGGGCTCAAGGT
>JAEYPY010000256.1 GCA_023410295.1 Pseudomonadota bacterium
CCCCCGCCCCCCTTCTTGCCGAGGGGGAGCGCGGCGACTATGGTCGGCGGGAAGCGCCGGCCGGCGCTCAAGCGGCCGTCCGCGATGATCGCCGGCGCCGCGGCGATAAGGAGCGTCAGTAGCGAAAGCCCGTAGATGCCAACGACGGAAGCGATCTGCGAAATCGGTTCGCCGGGCGTCCAGACATAGCCTGGCAACAGCCACGGAAAGCCGGTCAGGATGTTGCCGCGCAGCCATTCGGCGATGAAAAGCGCAACGGCGAAAACCGGAAGCCGGCGCATGTCGCGCGTCCAGAACGCCATCGCCAACGCGCAGCCCGCGCCCCAGAACAACGCCAGCCCGCCAGCGAGACCAAGCACGGCGGCGACGCCGAGGCCGATGCCGAACGATTCCGCATCGACCAGAAACGCCGAGACGATCCAATAGAGGCCCGTCGCGAAATGGCCGAGGGCGAAGAACCAGCCGACGCTGAAAGCGGCGGCGATCTTGCGTTCGCGCGCATACGCGGCGTCGAGCAGCCAGACCAGGATGACGAGCGCGGCGATATAGACCAGCGTCAGCTGAAACGGCGCGTGACCCAGCGTGGCGAAGGCGCCCGCGAGCAGCGCAACGCCGCGCCTGCGCCACGGCGTCAAACCCGCAAACCAAGTCTCAATGCGCGATTTCGTGTCGGCCGCCGGCTGATCTTTCAAGCTTTGCTCCATCGCACGCGAACCCGCGGTCGTGGGGCCGTGTACGCGGCGCGTCAACTGCGTCAAGCGCCGCGCCGCCGCGCCTCGTCGATGGAAATTGTCTTGGCCGCTACGGCTTCGCCCGCGCGCTTGATCCGGACCCGCTTCACGCGGCGAGGATCGGCGTCAACGATTTCAACATCGAAGCCGGCGGGATGGTGCAGGATCTCGCCGCGTTGCGGCAGCCGCCCGGCAAGCGCGACGGCCAGGCCAGCGGCGGTGTCGAACTCGTCTTCGTGGTCAGGGAGTTCGAGCGTGGCGCCGAGCTTTAGTTCCAGATGATCGATCGGCGCGCGCCCGTCAGCTTCGAAGGCGCCGCCTTGGCGCTCGACGACCAGCGGCGCTTCGATGTCGTGTTCGTCCTCAATGGCGCCGACGATCTGCTCGACCAAGTCCTCCATCGAGACGAGCCCATCGGTGCCGCCATATTCATCGACCACCAGCGCAAGATGGATGCGGCTCGACTGCATCTTTAGAAACAGCGTCGCCAGCGTCATCGATTGCGGCACGAAGAGAATGTCGCGGCGAATACGCGCCAGCGAGCGATCGGAGAACTTCGCCTGCGTCTCACCATCCTCGCGCGGGGTGACCAGCGCGAGCACGTCGCGGACGTGCACGAAGCCGTGCGGATCGTCGAGCGTCTCGCCGTAGATCGGTAAGCGCGAGTGCTGGCTTTCGGAAAAGACGCGCGCCGCCTCCCCTAGCGTCGCCGAAGCTTCGATGGCGACGATCTCCGCGCGCGGACGCATCACGTCCTCGACTTTGAGACGATCGAAGCGCGCAGCGCGCAGGATGAGGTCCTTGTGCGCGAGGCCGATGGCGTCGCCGTTGTCTTCGCGGCTCCGAAGCGCTTCTTCAACCGCCGCTGCGGGCCCTGAGCTTTCGCGCGCAAACGCACGCGTCAAACGTTCGATCAGGCCCGCGCGCCTTCGCGAGGGTTCTGCAGTGTCGCTGGTATCAACCATAATGTGCGGGTCGCACTCCAAATGCGGCGTCAGGCATAGGGATCGTTGATCCCCATCGAGGCCAGAATAGCGCGCTCCCGCGCTTCCATGACCTCGGCATCGGCCGGCTTTTCATGATCATAGCCCAAAAGATGGAGAAAGCCGTGCACGACGAGGTGCGCGGCGTGGTGCTCGAACCGTTTACCTTGAAATTGTGCTTGTTCGACAATGGTTTCCGCCGCGAGGGCGATGTCGCCGAGGAAGCCTTCCTCCACCGGCGCGTCCGCTGGCGGCGGGAACGAAAGCACGTTGGTGGGCCCCGCCTTGCCGCGGAACTGCTGGTTGAGCTGGGCTATGGCGTGATCATCGCCGAGCAGCACCGATACGGCGCCCGAGGCGCCCTCCTCTGCGGCGGCGGCGGCCAGCGCTCGCGACAAAAGCTCTTCGTGTCCGCGCCAGAGCGGGGAGCCGCCGACGATGTCGACCTCAAGCTGAGCTTCAGCCACCGCGCGCGCCTTCATCGCGATGATAGGCTTCGACGATGTGCGCAACGAGGCGGTGGCGCACCACGTCCTGCGCGGCGAAGCGGATGATCTCGACGCCGGGAATATTCTCCAGGATCGAGATGGCGTGCGCGAGGCCGGACTGGTCACTGCGCAAAAGATCGATCTGCGAAGGATCGCCGGTGACGACCATGCGCGAGCCTTCGCCGAGGCGCGTCAGCACCATCTTCATCTGCAGCACGGTGGCGTTCTGCGCTTCGTCGACAATGACGAACGCGTTCGAGAGCGTGCGCCCGCGCATGAAGGCGAGCGGGGCGACTTCGATTTGACGCCGCTCGCGGCGCGCCTTGAGATCGTTCTCACTCATCTGGCTGCGGAAGGCGTCCCAGATCGGCTGCAGATAAGGATCAACCTTCTCCGCAAGATCGCCCGGCAGATAGCCGAGCTTTTCGCCGGCTTCGACCGCGGGGCGCGTGACGATGATCTTGTCGACGCGCTCGGACTTCAGCGCCTCGACGGCGGCGGCGACGGCGAGGAAGGTCTTGCCGGTGCCGGCGGGGCCGACGCCGAAGATGAGATCCAGATTCTCATCGCGCAGCGCTTCGACGTAATGCACTTGGCGCGGCGTGCGCAAAGTGAGGCCGCCGAGCTGCGGCAGCGTGATCGGGCCTGGCGAGTCGGCGCCGCCTTCCGAGAAGGAGATCGCCGCAAGCACTTCGCCTTCGCGCACCTTGCCTTTGCGGCGAGCGTGGTCGGCGAGCGATTGAACGATGCGCTCAACGCGTTCGAGATCGGCGGCGTTCTTGGCGCGCACGGTGAGGCGATCGCCCTGCGCGTCGAGCGTGACGCGGTAAGCCGGCGCGCCGCGCGGCGCGTTGGGATCGCGGAACGCTTCCTGGATGTGCGCGAGGTGGCGGTGCAGCGGCCCGAACACGGCTTGCGCGACGCCGGCCTCGCTCAGCGTGATGACGCGCGTCTGCTCGCCGTCTGATTTGGAGAGGCTCACGCAGCCTCCGGCGCCAGCGCCAAGCGTTCGCCGGCGAGCGAGTTCTGCGACGCAGAGACGATGCGGACGGGAACAATATCGCCGTCGCGGGCGGAGGTGTCGTCGAAGTGCACGGCCTGCAAATATGGTGAGCGGCCGTGTTTCTGGCCAGCCCTGCGGCCATCGCCCGTGACCAGAATCGGCATGACGCGATCGATCTGCGCGGCATTGAAGCTGCGCTGCTGCTCCCAAAGCAGCGCCTGTAGGCGCGCCAAGCGCTCGCTTTTCGCATCGTCCGGTATCTGCGCCAGCATCGCCGCGGCGGGCGTGCCGGGGCGCAGGGAATATTTGAACGAGTACGCAGAAGCAAAGCCGATGTCGCGCACCAGCTGGAGCGTGTCTTCGAAGTCCTGCTCCCGCTCGCCCGGGAAGCCCACGATGAAATCACTCGAGAGTGCGATGTCGGGGCGCACTTTGCGGAGGCGCGCGATGATGTCGCGATAGAAGGCGCCGTCGTGCTTGCGGTTCATAGCTTTGAGCACGCGGTCCGAACCCGACTGCACCGGCAAGTGCAGATAAGGCATGAGCTTGGGTTCGGCGCCATGCAGCGCGATCAGCTCGTCCGTCATCTCGATGGGATGGGAGGTGGTGTAGCGCAGGCGCTCGATGCCGGAGATTTGCGCGAGGTCGTGCAGCAATTCGGCGAACGATGCGGCGCGGCCGCCGGCTTCGCCGTGGTACGCGTTGACGTTCTGCCCCAGCAAGGTGATTTCGCGCACGCCGCGACCGGCAAGCGCGCGGGCTTCGGCAATGACGTCCGCGAGCGGGCGCGAATATTCGGCGCCGCGCGTATAGGGCACGACGCAGAAGGTGCAGAACTTATCGCAGCCCTCCTGGATCGAGAGAAACGCAGTGACGCCATCCGGCGCGCGCGCCGGCAATGCGTCGAACTTTTCCTGTGCGGTGAAGTCTGCGGCGAGGCGCTCGCCTGTCTTGCGTGCGGCGCGGGCGATGAGCTCCGGCAGCTTGTGATAGGCTTGTGGGCCGACGACGAGATCGACAGCCGGCGCGCGGGCGATGATCTCCTCCCCTTCCGCCTGCGCGACGCAACCGGCGATGGCGATGGTCATGCCCTTGCCTTCGGCGGCGCGGCGCTCTTTGTGCGCACGCAGACGGCCGATTTCGGAATAGACCTTTTCGGTCGCCTTTTCGCGGATATGGCAGGTGTTGAGCACGACGAGGTCAGCCTCGTCAGGCTTATCGACCGGCGCATAACCCAGCGGCGCCAGCACATCGCGCATGCGCTCGCTGTCGTAGACATTCATCTGGCAGCCATAGGTCTCGATGAAGAGACCTTTCGGCGCGCGCGGCTCAGCCATTATTTCTTGCTCTGCTTGTCGTCGAGCGGCACGCCATAAAGCTCTAAGCGGTGGTCCACCAGCTTGTAGCCCAGTCTGCGCGCGATCTCCTGCTGCAGACGTTCGATCTCCGGCTCGACGAACTCGATGACCTTTCCGGTCTTCATGTCGATCAGGTGATCGTGGTGGTGATCGGTGACTTCCTCGTAGCGCGAACGGCCGTCGCGGAAATCGTGACGCTCAAGGATGCCGGACTCTTCGAAGAGGCGCACGGTGCGATAGACCGTGGCGATGGAGATATG
>JAEYPY010000070.1 GCA_023410295.1 Pseudomonadota bacterium
CTGGCGCGGCGCTCACCTGGGCGCGCGCGGCGTTGACCATGCGGTCGACCGCGAAGAAGAGCGGATCGAGCGCCGGATCGTTGGGATCCCCGTTCCAGCGCGAGAGATCGAATACGGGCGAGTCGCCAATGCTCGACGGCGGCGGCGGCTCGATCAGGCTGGCGACGACCGCCTTCTCGGCGTTGATGACGCGCTGCGAGGCGTCGAGAAACGGCCGCGAGCGGATCGAGGCTTGTGACCAAACGACGAGGCCCGCGCCGCTGGAGCGCAGCGCCGCGTCACTCGAAGGCGCGCCGCCGATCGAGAAGCCGGCGGCCTCGAACATCTCGGCCAGCGCCTTCGCTTTCGGTTCGTCCTCGCGAACACAAACTATGAGCACGTCCGCCATGACGTCTCCCCGCGTCCCCGAGCCCCGGACCACGCGCCTTGAGGCCTCTAGCACGGAACATGCCGGTTAAACACGCGAAACCGAGGTTTACGCTGATGAAAAGACGTCAAACAACGGGATTAAACATGCCGGTGGCGGGGTCGAGCAGTTCTAAGCCACCGTCCGCCACGCCATAGCGCGCGCCGACAAGCTTTAGCCCACGTTTGGCCACGGCTTCGGCCACAAACGGAAAGCTGGCGAGGTTTTCCAGCGTCACGCGGATGGACTCGTATTCGAGCGCGGTTTGCTTATCGCCGTGGGTGTGGGCGATGCGTTCCTTGGCGGGGTCAAGCAGACTGATCCAGGAATCGAGGAACGAGTTGGGATCGCGCGGGCGGCTTTCATCGAGCGCCGCCGCCACGCCGCCGCATTGCGCGTGACCCATCACGAGCACGGTTTCCACTTTGAGTTGCTTCACCGCGAACTCGATCGCCGCACTGACGCCGTGAAGGCCGAGGCCTTGCTCGCAGGGCGGGGCGAGATTGGCGACGTTGCGAACAACGAAGAGCTCGCCCGGCCCGGCATTGAAGATGGTGGCCGGATCGACCCGGCTGTCGGCGCAGGCGATCACGAGCGTCTTCGGCGATTGGCCTCGCTCAGCGAGCTGCTGGTGCAGCGATTGAAGTTCCGGCCAGCGTTTCGCGCGATAGATCCGGTAGCCCTCAAGCAAGTATTGCATAGGTTCGTTCAAGCGCTTTGAAACCGGCCGGGCAAGCGTTTCCCGCCAGGGGAACCCGCTTGTTTGCGGGCAGCGGCCTTGCAATCTCGCCATAAGAGAAGGCGGGGTCATGAAGCGCATTTGGGTGATGATCGCGGCGGCGCTGGTCAGCGCGTGCGTGAGCAGCGGCGCCGAAGATCGGCGCGTGCGTCTGACCCGTGCTATCGCCGACGATGCGGCTGCGTTCAACGAAGCCTATGGCCAAGCGGTCTCCGCGCAGATCCTGCTCAACATTCTGCGCTCGCGTGACCGGCTGCCCCGGCACTACCTCGCCATGACTGGCATCTCCGACAGCCCGTCGTGGAGCTATAGCCAGAGCGCGGGGATCGGCGATGTGCCGCTTGGCGATGGCGCATCGCCCTGGGGCATTGGCGAGATCGGCGCCTCGCGCTCAACCGAAACGCGGCCTTCCTACGCGGTGCAACCGTTCAGCGCCGAAACGCTGACGCGCACCGCGTTCGAGCCGACAGCGCCGCACATCTTCGTGCATTACTGGCGCAGCGGCTGGCCGCGCGATCTGTTGCTGCTGACGATGGTCGAGGCGTTGGAAGTCACCGGACCGGAAGGGCGCACGCGCACGTTCGTCAACGAAGCCAACACCATCTTCGATGATTGCGCGCCCAGCGTGGACAGTAATGGCTGCGATTTCGTGCGCGAACTGCGCAGCTTTCTCACCGCCAGCGAGGGCGCGCGCGGCGGCGGCATCGATATGGAGCGCGGCCGCGCGCTCTGCGGCCTTGTCGATACCTACGCGCCAACGCGCGCGGTGCGCCCAGTGACGGGTGAGAGCCTCGATTGCGATCCGGTGTTCGCGGCCAGCGATCAGATTGTGCGGCTGCGGCTCAGGTCGCTCGATGACATGATCTATTATGTCGGCGAACTGATGCGCGCGGGCGCCATGCGTGCAGAACCTGGCCAAGCGATCGAAGCGCAAGTCAATGTGCGTGCGGCTGGCTTGCGCGGCGGCGGCCGCGGCGTGCCGCTCTTCCGCATTGTGCCCGCGAGCATAAGTGATGGCCGTGCGTACGCCGCCGAGGTGAGCTACGCCGGCGCACGTTATCGTGCCGGGCCGGCCATCGGCCGCTCCTGCGGCGACGCGGCGACCGAGGGCGTATGCGCCGATACGGCGGCGGAGGGCGATCGCTCCTCTTCAGTGCTGTCCTTGATCGCCGAAATCCTGGCGCTCAACCAATCGCCCGACTCAATTCGCGCCCCGAGCCGCCTCATCGCGGAATGACTTGCCCGGCGAGCCCGACGCGCTCTACCTAATGCGCTATGCGCGGCACCATTCTCGGCGTTCAAGACGGACGCGGCGTTCTGCTCGGTCCTAGCGACCAGCGGCTCGAATTTCCCTTGAGCGAATGGCGCTCGGCGGGAACGCCGGTCGCGGGCCAGATCGTCGATTTCGTCGAAGAGGGTGGGCAAGCGCGTGGCGTTTTCGCTGTCCCCGGCCTAGGCGCGCCGCAGCCGCATTCGAGCACCGCGGTGATGAGCTACATCGCCATCGGCTGCCTGGCGCTGGGATTCATCATTCCGCTCATCCCCACCGTGGTCGCGTTCGTGCTCGGCGTCATTGGCGCTGGCCAAGCGCGCGCGAACGGCGAGGAGACGCCGCTGCTCCTCTCGCGCATCGCCTGGATCGGCGCGCTGGTGTGGCTGGTGATCGGCGCGCTGGCGGTACTGGCCGTGTTCGCCTTCCTGGGCACAATGGGCTTTGCCGCGATCTGGCACGGCCTCGGGCCCGGCGATTTCTAGAACTCCATCGCGTCCGCATCGCTGGCGACGAACGCGCGGATTGCGCCCTGCTGCGCCAGAAACATCTCGGGCCAATCCGCTTCGATGACGGCGAGCAGATCGAAGAGATCGTAAGGGCCGAGCGAAGTCTTGTAATCGGCGTAGCGATCCTGCAGCGCGCGCCAAGCTTCGCTGCCGCCATCGTGTTTGACGATCGACCAGACGTCGCCGTCTCGGATCACCAGATGCAGCCGCTTCGGGCCGGGATCGGCGTCGATGCGCCAGGGCGGAAAGCGTCGCGCATCGCCGGCGTGATAGATGCAGATCGCATTGCCCGCAGGATCACGCAGCCAGGCTTCGTGCCAGAGCCAATCCTGCTGCACTGGTTCGCGCTCGATGGCGATGCCCGCGTGCTTCAAGCGCCGCGTCTCAAAGGCGACATCGGCGACTTCGAAGTAGAGCTGCGGGGCGTTCTCGAGCGGGATCGGCCCCTCGACGACGTGAAGTGAAAATGTCGCTTCGCCTTTCGGCAATTCAAACCGCGCATAATGCTCGCTTCGGACAATGAGGCGCAGGCCGAGCAGCTGATAGAACGCGATCGAGGCGGCGAGCTCGTGCGTGGCGGCGGTGACTTGGTTGAGGCGCATGCGCGCAAGACTTTAGCGCCATGTCCGAAATCGGCCAGCGGATTGCGGCGGCGTGCGCCAGATTGGCCGGCGACAGGAGATAGTCATGAGCTTTCGCGTCGCCGGCCTCGATCCCGCACTGTTCGCCAATCTGCACGGCCTTTCCGATGAAGCCCTGGCGCAAAAGGGCGTCGAGCGCGTGCGCGTGACGGAAAAGCCCGCCGCGCCGTGCCGCATCAGCCTCGATGACGCGGAGATCGGCGAGCATGTGCTGCTCTTGAACTACGACCACCAGCCAGCTGACACCCCCTACCGCCAACAAGGCCCGATCTTCGTGCGCGAGACAGGCGCGCGCTTCGAAGGCCGGGACGTCATTCCGCCGGCGCTCGCACGGCGCACGCTCTCGCTGCGCGGCTTCGATGCGCGCCACATGATGATCGAGGCGGATTTGGTGGAAGGGGCGGAAGCCGGCGCGCTCATCGAACGCTTCTTCGCCAATACGCAAGTTGCTTACATTCACGCCCACTATGCGCGCCGCGGCTGCTTTGCCGCGCGGATCGATCGGGCTTAGTTCGGCAATAGATGTGCGGCGAGCGCCTGGATCGCGCGCGAGGCGTTGATGTGCGGCGCCGAGCTGCGCTGCGCCTTGGAAATGATGAATGCGCCTTCGATCGCCGTTATCATGGCTGATGCGAAGATCGCCGCGTTGGCGTCGCTCATGCCGCGCGCAACGGCGGCGTTCTTGATCTCGGCTTCCCAGGAATCGAACACGCCGCGCACCGCTTCGGCGAGCTTGACGTCATTGTTGCCGAAGCCGGTGGCGATCGCCGCCATCGGGCAGGAGGCTTCATAGCAGCGCTCCTTGCTCTCCTTCGCCGTCGTCTTGAACACGCGCACGATGAAGGTGTCGAGATCGACGCCGCTATCGTGCAGCCCGCGAAAGCGCGCCGCGACTTCGGCGCCGACGCGCGCCACCACTTCCGCGCCGATCTGCTGTTTGCCGCCGGGGAAGTGGAAATAGAGCGAACCGCGCGGCGCGCCGGATTTCTCCAGCAGTTCGGCGACGCCGACACCTTCATATCCGCGCGCGCTGAAGAGCTCGACGGCCGCCAAGAGCATGTCCTCACGCGCCGATGAAACTTTTGCCATGTCACGAAGATATCACTTGTATGACGACCGGTCTAGTGATATCCAGCATATAGACCGGTCGTCATAGTTCGCCGGCGTCTCTTCCCCGGAGGGTCAAAACATGAAATCTTTCCTTAGCTTAGCCATCGTCGCCGCGGCTGTCCTGGCCGTTCCCAGCCCGTCTTTCGCCCGTGACGCCAATGTCGAGGCCCGCAGCGCCGCGATTCAGCTCTGCCGCGCCGAAGTCGCTCAGCGCGCCGGCGCTGACGCCGACGCCGTGCGTCTCGACCAGGTCCGTGTGCGACCGAGCAACGTGCGCGTCGATTTCGATCTTTGGCGCGATGGCCGTCTGCACAACGTCCGCTGCGACGTGAGCCGCGCCGGCGGCGAATTGCAGATCGCTTCGATCACGCCGGAGCTGCAGGCGATCGCCGCGACCCGCTGATCTCGCCTTTGCCCAGCGCGCCGTATGCCTCCCGCGGCGGCGCGCTTCCCCCCTAGCGCCCCCGTCCCAGCGGGGGCGCTTCTTTATGTGGCGAATGCGTTTGCCGCAGCGCGCGGCGCGCGCTCTAAGCTCGCGCGCATGGCCGAGATCGCAACGCTCTTCGTCACCAAGCTCTATCGCGCGCCCGTAGCGGGCGTGGACAACCGCGCGCTGCTAGCGGCTTGCCGTTCCATCGCCGCGGAGGACGAAGCCGGCAAGCATTGGAGCAAGGAAAAGGGCTATCGCGGTTATACCTCGTACGCCTCGCTCAACGATCTGCCCAAGCGCGATCCGGATATCGGCGCACTCAAGCTTGCGCTCGACAAGCACGCCGCCGCGTTCGCGCGCGAATTGCATCTCGAGCTTGGCGGCAAGCGGCTTCGCCTAGATTCGCTTTGGATCAACGTGCTTGAGCCGGGCGGCGTGCACACCGGCCACATTCATCCGCACTCTGTGCTGAGCGGCACGTACTATGTCGACGTTCCCGCCGGCGCTTCGGCGCTAAAGCTGGAAGACCCGCGCCACGCGCTGATGATGGCCGCGCCGCCGCGCCAGGAAGATGCGCCTGAAAGCGAGCGCACTTTCGTCTATGTCGCGCCAGCGGCTGGCGAGGTGCTGATGTGGGAGAGCTTCGTCCGCCACGAAGTGCCCGCAAACGCCGCGAAGAAGCCGCGCGTCTCGATCAGCTTCAACTACGCGTGGTGATCAGCGCCGGAAGAACCAGAAGAGCAGCGAGAGCCCGATGCTGAGCAGCAGGCTGGTGACGATCGGGAAGTAGAACGAAAAGCCTTCGCGGCGGATGACGATGTCGCCTGGCAGGCGCCCGAGCCCGAGTTTCGAGAGCCATGGCCAGAGCAGGCCGACCACAAGCAGCACAATGCCGGCGATGATGAGGATGCGCGCCATCAGCGTTTCCGAATTGGTTGCAGCAGCTCTTTGAGCAGCGCCGCATCCTTCGGTGCGGCGGCTTCGATATCGTTGTCGAAATAGCAGAAGACGTCTTTGCTCGCGCGCGACCAAGCGCGGATGCGGCGCGCCCAGGTGCGCAGCGCTGGTTCGCCGTAGCGGCCGTGATAGCGCCCGCCGGGACCATGTCCGCGTACATAGATCCAGCTCGCCGTCGCTTGCCACGGTGACGGCGCGTCGTGGTGATCGGAGATGCAGAGCGCCGCGTCGTGCTCGGCAAGCAGGGCGAAGATGTCGTCGTCGTACCAGCTCGGATGCCGGAACTCGTAAGCGACGCGCTTGCTCTTGGGCAGAAGCTTCAGCGCCGTCGCCAAGCGCTCGCGGTCCTTCACCATGCGCGGATGCAGTTGAAACAACACCGGGCCTTCACGATCGCCAAGCGCGGCCATGCGGCCGAACACGAGCTTGTAGCTCTCGGCTGGATCCTTGAGCCTGTAATAGTGCGTGAGCCAGCGCGGATACTTCCAGGCGTAAAGGAAATTCTCGGGCGCCTGCGCGCGCCACTTCTCCGGCGCGCCTTCGATCGGGAGGCGGTAGAACGAGCCGTTCAGCTCCACCGTGTCGAACTGGCTGGCGTAGTAGGCGAACTCTTCGCGCTGCTTCAGCCCGCGCGGATAAAACGCGCCGCCGCGCCAAGGCTTGTAGAGCCATCCCGAAGTGCCGATGCGGATCGCTGCCATGCGCCGATAACGCGCGAGCCTGCGGATTCGGGCGCCTCGGCCCGGGAACGTCTGATGACGCGGCGCGTCTTGCCTCAGCTATCCAAGGAGACACGCATGCGCACAGCACTTCTTTCAATCGCCGCGGCGCTGGCGCTGGCCGCTTGCGGGCAAAGCGCACAGACGGCGCAGGACGAAGACGGCCAATACGGCGCTTCGAGCGGAACCAACGCGAATGACGTCGCGGCTTTGCCGAACGATGCGGGGAACACTTATCCTAGCCAAGCCAGCGAAGGTTCGACGC
>JAEYPY010000117.1 GCA_023410295.1 Pseudomonadota bacterium
CCGCTCTTCCGTGCGGCGCGCGGCGGGGCGATGAGCGCACGCATGGCGCAGGCTTTGATGGAGCGTCTGCGCACGCGTTTGAACCTGCCTTCGAGTGCAACGCCGCATGCTTTGCGGCATGCGTTCGCCACACATTTGCTTGCTGCAGGCGGCGATCTGCGCGCGATCCAAGAGCTGCTCGGACACGAATCGCTATCGACGACTCAGGGCTACACGCGCGTCGAAACGCAAAAAATTTTGCAGAGCTATCGTCGCGCACATCCGCGCGCGTGACGTTTTTCGTGTGCGCGCATTCCGCTGCAACCCTTGAAAACACTGGCTTGCAGAGACATCGCGCAGCATTCGCGCAAACAAAAATCGCGACGTTCAGAAAAATGCGCGCGAGTGCTTGCAGCAACTACTTACAAACCAAATTCAGCGAAAAAAATCCTCGGAGAGTCAAACAACTCCCATCCAACCCAAGTGCAAACACAAGTAAAGATGAGGAAACGAAAATGGCTAAGAAGGTAAAGAAGGTCGCTAAGAAGGCCGCGAAGAAGACCACCGCTCGCAAGGCCACCCGCCGCCCGGCGAAGAAGACGGCCCGCAAGGCCGCCAAGCGCAAGACGGCGAAGAAGACCGCTCGCAAGACGAAGGTCGTCCGCAAGGCGAAGACCGCCCGCAAGGCGACGAAGGCTAGCAAGGCCACGAAGGCCCGCAAGCCGGCGAAGCGCCGCGTCGTTCGCAAGTCGAAGAAGGCTGCGACTCCCGCCGCGATGTAATGCTTCTGGCAAGGGGGATGTGAAAACATCCCCCTTCGCCATCAGAGGGACCAGTCAGAGCCAAAGGATCTCATGCGTTCGCCGGTCATCAGAAGCCCACGCTCTCGCATCGAACGCCGCCGACTGTCCGCTCCCCGTTTTAAACGCTGATCCTACCCGCGCTTAGCGCGCACTCCCCTCCTCCACGAAACGCCGCTTACGTTCCACAGCAGTTTTTTCTGCATCGGTAAGATGAGTTCGCCGCGCGCCGCCGCTTAGCTTGAGGCGTGCAGCGGTTCAGGCGGTTTCAAATGCAAGCTTTGACGGAGAAGCCGTGGCGGCTTCTGTCGCTTTTGGTCGGCGCCAGCTGGGCGATCGGCGCTGTGGTGATCTTCGTCGGCTAGATCAGCACGAAAATCAGCGCCGCGACGGCGACGGCAAAGCAGATGAGCGCGATGAGGCGCAGGTCGGGTTCGTCGGGATTTTCGCCGTCCATGGTGCCCTTCCCCGCGCGAAAGACGTGATCACAGTCGCGCGCCAATGCGTCGTATGAGCTTCTGTTCCGCGTCGAATGGCGAAACACCGATTACGTGGCTTACGCGTCAGCCTTCATCGGCGGGTGGGGCATGTCGTCGTGGTAATGCACCTCGGTAGCGTCGCGCACATCGAAGAACTGGCGGCAGATCGGGCAGCGCATGAAGTAATCGCCCTCGACCACGGGCTCTTCGTCGCTGAGCTGCCGGGCCAGCTGGCGCAGTACTTTGTCTCGCTCCTGGCGCTTCATGGCTTTCCAACCCGAGCCGGAAACACCGCGTTCCACCGCGGCTACCGTTGCCAGCTTGACATTCCGCGGGCAGAGAGTACTTTGTCTTTCAAAGTTGGAGGACGACCATGACCCGCGAGGAGTTGCTGCAGGATGTCGCCTACGCCCGGACGCTTGCCGAGGAAGGCCGGCAAGCGCCGCTGGTCGGCGGGGCCTACCTGGTGCTGTTCGGGGTGCTGCTAGCGATCTGCTACACGGCGCAATACTTCGCGCTGACGGGCGCGATGGAGCGCGAGCAGATCGGCTGGATCTGGATGGGCTTCGGCGCGTGCGCGCTGATTGGGTCGTTCGCGCTGCGCGGGCGCACCAAGGGCATGCCGGGGACGTCCTCGATCGCCAACCGCGCCGATCGCAGCGTCTGGAACGGTGTCGCGTGGGCGATCGGCTTCGTCGTCGCCGGCACGCTGGCGCGCACAATCATCTACGACGATTACGACTCGGCCAATGCAATCATGGCCGCGGGCTTCGCGCTCTACGGCGTTGCGCTTTACTCGACGGCCGAGGTCAGCGGTCGCATGTGGCTGCGGGCGTTCGCGTGGCTCGCCTTCTCTGTGAGCGGCACGCTGTGGTTCTTCATGCACGAGCCTTGGGCTTATCTCACGGCAGCGGCGGGTTCGGTGCTGGTGCTGCTGATCCCTGGAATCATCCTGATGCGCGGCGAAGCGTCGAAAGTGGTGTGACGTGTCACGCTTCGACCACACGGAAATCGACGACGTCATCCATGGGCGCCTCAGGCTTGGGGTGATGGCCTATCTCTCGACCGTATCGCCGGCGGCGTTCGTGGAGCTGAAGGCCAAGGTGAACGCCACCGACGGCAATCTCTCCACGCACCTCAGCAAGCTCGAAGAAGCGGGCTATGTGCGGATCGAGAAGAAGTTCGAAGGCAAGAAGCCGCTGACGCTAGTGCACCTGACGGATGACGGCCGCGCCGCGTGGATCGGGTATTTGAACCGCATTCAGTCGCTGCTGAGCGCTGCGGAATAAGTTCAGTGCTTGCGATCACCGCGATCGCCTTCGCCTTTCTTGGCGGTCTTTTTCGCTTTGGTGCGGCGGTCGGCGGAGAGTGAGCGGCCAACGTCGTCGCTTTCCTTGAACTGGCCTTTCTTGTCGCGGCGGACGTAGCGCTTGTCGGTTCCGGTATCGATGAGTTCACGGGGCATGGCGGTCTCCTGTAGTTCAGGAAAACCGCGCCGTCGTGCAGCTTGTTCCGTCAGGCTTCCGGCGTTAGCGCCCAACGGGCGACGCCTGGATAAGGCGGCATCTGCGTATCGATGAAGCCCTGCCGCGCCAGCGTGCGCGCGGCGCGAGCGTCTTCGGCGTCGAGATGGACGATGATACGCCGGGCGCCGTTGGCGAAGCCCCAGCCTGCCAGCACGCGCACGGTTTCGCCGGCAAAGCCGCGGCCGCGGAAATCGGGCAGAAGACCGAACGCCAGCTCGACTTCGCCGTCATCGTCGGGCCGGCCGATCAGAGCGGCGATGCCGACGAGCCGCGGCGGCGCGCGTTCGCCTTCGTTGGCGAGAATGGCCCAGCCGTACCAGCCCTGCCCTTCGGGATCGTGCGCGAGATTGTTCGCCGCCCACTCGAACGCGGCGGGCTCGAACGGCGCCGGCGGCCATAAAGGCTCGTGCGTCACGGCGATGGCGTTGAAGAACGCGGTGCGGCTCGAGCTTTGCAGCGCCGCCAGTTCCGCATCCAGCGCCAGCAGCGCCAGACGCTCACCCGTCAGGATCAGCACGACCTACTCCCCTCGCATGCGTCTCGCCTGCTCTGAGCAAAACCCGGCTTGCGCGCGGTGCAAAGTGAGCATTCTGCAATTTCACAGGTGCTTGGAGAGCGCGCAGCAAAAAGCGGGAGCAGCGTGGGCCGCTCCCGCTTCTGATGTTCAGCCGCCGGCTTAGCGCCGGCTTTGGCTTACTCGGCGCGCAGGTTGGTCGCGGAATCGCGGCCTTGGCGATCCTTTTCGAGGTCGAAGCTGACGCGCTGGCCATCGGCCAGGCCGCTCATGCCCGAGCGCTCAACGGCGGAGATATGGACGAACACGTCCTTGCCGCCTTGTTCCGGCGCGATGAAGCCGAAGCCTTTTTGGGTGTTGAAAAACTTAACAGTACCGACAGCCATTGCCGTCTCCTTCATGTGTAACGTCAGCGTGGACCTTCCACGGCAGACACGATTTCGAGGGAAACAGCAGAAAATTCGGCGCGAGCGCGAAGATCAGCACGTAACGCGACGAGGATCGATGGCGCTTACATAGAGACGATGGAGGGTAATGTCCACCGCCATCGGTCCTGGCCAACGCCAGGCGGCGCGGCGGAACCAAAACCGGCGCTTCTGTCTTGGTTTTCACAAAGGTGAAACCATGGCTTCGCGCGCACCCCTGCCCCGCCGCACAGCAAATGCAACGCCGCACAAGAAGACGAGCGCCAAGAAGCGCGTCGTCCGGCGCGCAGCGCCGGAAGCAACGCCCGCGGCGCGGCGTTGCCGGCGCAAGTTCCTGTCGATCTTTCCCGGCGGCTTTCACGACGAAACCTATGTGGCCTGGGAGCGCGATTATAAGTGGAACGCGCACTTGGCCTGGAGCGAGGCGCTGGATCAGAGTCAGTTCGAGGACCTGCTGGCGCGCAAGCGCTATGCCGAGATTGCGGCGCAGGCGGTGAAGATCGAAGCGCGCACCAATCTCATCTTCTCGTTCGAAAAGATGGCGCTGCGTGACGCGATCAAGGCGCCCGGCGGCGCGCGCGCGTTCGCGCTCGGGCTTTATGAGTTTCTGCACGGCGATGGCGATTTCGATCGCTGGGCCGAGGTGGTCGGCGCGCTGCCGCGCCGGCAGACACGCGTGCTGACCTGGCCGATTGCGACAGTGTTCGGCTTTATCGCCCAGCCGCGGCGGCACCTCTTCATCAAGCCGAACGTGATGCGCGCCGCGGCGAAAGCTTATGGCTTTGACTTTCAGTATGAGTCCCGGCCTTCAGCGCGCGCCTATGCAAGCGCCCTCGCCTTCGCCGCGCAAGTGCGCCGCGATCAGCGCGAGCTGCGCCCGCGCGACATGATCGATATTCAATCGTTCCTCTGGGTGCAGGGCTCGGACGAGTACGCCTAGGCCTGCATGGTCCAGCCATCCACGCCTTTGGCGGCTTCGCGGATGGCTTCGCTCATGGTGGGGTGGGCGTGGCAGGTGCGGGCGATGTCTTCGGCGCTGGCGCCGAATTCCATGGCGACGCAGATCTCGCCGATCATCTCGCCGACGCCTGAGCCGACCATGTGCACGCCGACGACGCGCTTGGTGGCGACCTCTTCGAGCACTTTCACCATGCCGTCGGTTTCGTGGTTGGTGCGCGCGCGCGAATTGGCCATGAACGGGAATTTGCCGGCCTTGTATTCAACGCTGGCGGCTTTCAGTTCTTCTTCGCTTTTGCCGACGGTGGCGACTTCAGGGTCGGTGTAGATGACGTTCGGGATCACATCGTAATTCACGTGACCCCATTGGCCGGCGATGATTTGCGCAGCGGCGATGCCCTCTTCTTCCGCCTTGTGCGCCAGCATCGGCCCGTGCGTGCAATCGCCGATGGCGTAAATGCCTTCGACATTGGTCTTGAAGTGGTCGGTCTCGATGAAGCCGCGCTGATCGAAGCGCACGCCGACAGTCTCGAGGCCGAGATTGGTGGTGAAGGGTTTGCGGCCGATGGCGACGAGGACGATGTCGGCGTCGAGCGTGCGGGCTTGGCCGCCTTTCGCCGGTTCGATGGAGACTTGCAGGCCATCGCGCAGCTTCTCGACCCCGGTCACCTTGTGGCCGAGCTCGAACTTCATGCCCTGCTTTTTCAGGATGCGCTGAAACGCAGTGGCGATTTCGCTGTCGACGGTGGGCGTGATCTTGTCGAGGAATTCGACCACGGTGACTTCGGCGCCAAGGCGGCGCCACACGCTGCCGAGTTCAAGGCCGATGACGCCGGCGCCGACGACGATGAGCTTCTTCGGCACTTGGCCAAGCGAGAGCGCGCCGGTCGAGGTGACGACGCGCTCTTCGTCGATATCGATGCCGGGAAGGCCCGCCGGTTCGGAGCCAGTGGCGATGACGATGTTCTTTGTCTCAAGCGTTTGCGCGCCGCCATCGGCGAGCTTGACTTCGACTTTGCCCTTGCCGGCGATGCGGCCGAAGCCTTTGACGTAATCGACCTTGTGCTTGCGCATCAGGAATTCGACGCCCTTGGTGAGGCCTTCGACGGCGTCTTCCTTCTGCTTCAGCATTTGCGGCAGATCGAGTTCGAGCCCGCTCACCTTCACGCCCATCGAGGGGAACGTCTTCTGCGCGGCTTCGAAATACTCGCTGGCGTGCAACAGCGCCTTCGAGGGGATGCAGCCCACATTGAGGCAGGTGCCGCCGAGCTTGCCGCGGCTTTCGATAATCGCGGTCTTGAGACCCAATTGGCCGGCGCGGATGGCGCAGTTATAGCCGCCGGGGCCGCCCCCGATGATGACGAGATCGTACGACATGGATGCTCCGAAGATTTGGCGCGAACCTAGGCGCCGCGGGGGGCGGGATCAATGCGCGATCGGGCTGCCCTGCCCTGCATTTTGACTAAGCTAGCGCGCCCTCGTGGTAGAGCCAGGCGGCCAGGACGGCCATGACCAGCGCGGCGAAGAAGCCGTTGATGGTGGCGTTGTCGATCCGCGCTTCGGCCGCCGCGTCGGGGGTCTTGGCGGCGAGTTAGCGGCGGCGCTGGCGCACGAAATAAAGCAGCTGGT
>JAEYPY010000135.1 GCA_023410295.1 Pseudomonadota bacterium
CGCCGCCATGTGGCTCGTCGGCGAGCGGCTTTTCACCACGTTCGGCATCGAGCAAGACTTGGCCGGTCCATCGACGCCGGTGATGATGGTGCTCGCGCTCTCGATCCCGCTGCACCTGCTCTACGTCGCCGGCACGTTCTTTCTCGAAGCCATCAAGAAGCCGGGCATTTCGACCGTCATCATGTGGCTGGCGAACGCGGTCAATCTCGCGCTGAATCTCTGGTGGGTGCCCGAACACGGCGCTGTCGGCTCGGCCTGGGCGACTGTTGGCGCGCGCCTTTTTCTCTCTGGCGCGCTGCTGCTCGCGATCTTCTTCTTGCGCGACGGCGCCTATTACGGCGTGCGCAAGCTCGGCGCGCCTGGCCCCAGCTATCGCGCGCTGCTCGCAGTCGGCATCGCCGCAGCTGTTAGCCAAGCGGTGGAGGCTGGCGCGTTCTCGGCCATGACCGTCGTCGCCGGCCGGATCGGCGCTGAAGTCGTCGCCGCCTACCAGATCCTGCTCAACATGCTGGCGTTCGTGTTCATGATCGCGCTCGGCCTGGCCGCCGCGATCGCCGTTCTGGTCTCTGAAGCCGTCGGCCGCGGCGCGCCTGCCGATGCAAGCCGCGCCGGCTGGACTGGCTTTGGCCTCAACGCGCTCGCGATGATCATTGCCGCGCTGGTCTTGCTCTTCTTCAACGATGCCATCGCGCGCGCCTACACCGCCGACGCCGCGCTCGTGGCGCTGATTGCTTCGCTGATGTGGATCGCGGCGATGGTGCTGCATCCGGACGGCGCTCAAGTCGTCATCGCCTCGGCCCTGCGCGCGCGCGGCGACAATTGGTTTCCCACCTTCAGCCACATCCTCGCATACGCCTGCGTCATGCCCGTGCTCGGCTATTGGCTGGCCGAAGTGCAAGGGCAGGGCGTCGCCGGGCTCCTCTTTGCGATTTTCTGGTCCAGCGTCTTGAGCGCCGCCGTGCTCATTGCGCGCTGGTGGTGGCTCGCGCGCAAACCTGCGACGATCGCTCCGCAACTCGCGGAATAGAACGCTCCGAGTTCAGGCGTTCACGCCCAGGATCCAGCCTTCCTCGCGCTCGACCACCTCGCGCCGCGCATCGTCCTTCGCCGGCCCGAACAGCGCGCCCAATTGCCCGCGTTCATCCAGCGCGTTGAAGCGCTCGCACGCGCCGCGCACTTGCGCCTGATCCTTGATCTCGCCGGCCGCGGGCTTGGCGCCGAACATGCTGGGATAAATCTCCGCCATCACGGCTTCGGTGTCGGCGACGTCCGCCGGCGTCAGCGGCTTCCAGCCGGTCTCGAACGGCCAAAGCTTCACATTGCGCGCATCGCGCAATCGTTTGATCACCGGCAGCCCCGTCAAAGTCTGCCCGCCGACTGAACCCTGATAGTAAAGCTTCCAGATCGACGCCGGGCCCTTGATCGCGTCCTCGGTCAGACGAAACTCCGGCAGATCGCCTTCGCGATGTTCGCGCACGCGCTTCGACGAGAGCATGGTCTGCTCATCGCGCGCCGGTGCGCCCCAGAACGGAAACGCTTCGCCCGTCATCAGCCGGTTCATCTTGGCGCCGACCTGGAAGCGGTTGTTGGTGTTGTCGGCCTTGTCCTTCACCTCCTTGGCCGCGAACGCCTGCATCGCGCGCCAGGCATCGCCTTCGAGCTTCAGCGCCGCCGCTGTCCCGCGCGGAAACGCCAGGGGAAAATCGAAGCCCACCAGCACGCGCTCGCTCTTGCGCTTCAGATCGTCGAGGATCGCGTTGAGTTGCTTCTCCGCCTCCGTGCGCGTCGATGGATTATGCGCCTCGAACGCCATCTGGAAGCGCACGTTGCGCTTCATCACGCCAATCCAGATGGAATCCGGCCCCGTCGTCGGTTTCGACGCGGCGCTCCAGTCCACCATGACGTAAGCTTGGAACAGTCTGCTCATCAGTCCAACTTTACGAGCATCTTTCCGGTATTGGCGCCAGTGAAGAGGTTAAGGAAAGCTTGCGGAGCGCGGTCGATGCCGTTCTCCACCGTCTCCTGCCATTTGACGCGGCCTTGGCGCACCCATTCGCTCATCTCGCGATAGAATTCGCCCCGCATGTCGGCGAAATCGGAAACGATGAAGCCCTGCATCTTGATGCGCTTGCCGACGATATAGACCATGTTGCGCGGGCCGGGGCTGATGCCGGTGTCGTTGTACATCGAAATCATGCCGCACTCGATGAAGCGCGCGAACGGGCGCGCCGCTTCGAGCGCTGCTTCCAGATGCTCGCCGCCGACATTGTCGAAATAAATATCGATGCCCTTGGGCGCCGCCGCCTGCAGCGCCTTCACCAAACTCTCGGTCGTCTTGTAATTGATCACGTGATCGACGCCGACGGATTTCAGCCACTCCAGCTTCTCATCCGTACCCGCGGAGGCCACCACCGTGCAGCCGCGAATCTTGGCGTTCTGACAAACGACAGAACCAACGGCGCCCGCCGCGCCGGAGACGAACACCGTCTCACCGGCCTTCGGCTCGCCGATGCGGTGGAAGCTCGAATAGGCCGTCATCCCCGGCATGCCGAGCACGCCGAGATAAGCCTGCGGCGGCACCTCGGTCGTCGGCAGCTTGTTCAGCGCACCGCCCGGGGCCACGAACGCTTCGCGCCAGCCAAACATCGACTCAACCAGATCGCCCGGCTGGAACTTCGGATCGTTTGACTTGACCACGCGCCCAACCGCGCCGCCTTGCAGCGCCTTGCCCAATTCGAACGGCGGCACATAGCTCGGCCGGTCGTACATGCGCCCGCGCATGTAGGGATCGACCGACATCCAAGAATTGCGCACCAGCACTTCGCCCGGCGCGGGGTCCATGAGTTCTACGCTCGCAAGTTCGAAGTTCGACGCCTCCGGCATGCCGGTCGGGCGGCTCTTCAACCGGATTTCGCGTGATGTTGTGGCCATATCGGCTCCCCGTGATGCTTTATCGCACCCTAGTGCGCCGTCGGCGCGTTTCAACCTGAACCGGGCGTCTGGACAGGCAAGGGCCGCGCGCCGCATAACCCGGCGCTTCCAGCTCCAGAGTCTGACCGAATGTCCATCCGTCTCCGCTTTGCGCCATCGCCCACGGGCCGCATCCATGTCGGCAACGTCCGTACGGCGCTGCTGAACTGGCTGTTTGCGTTGCGTGAAGGGGGCGAGGTGCTGCTGCGCATCGACGACACCGATCTCGCGCGCTCCACCAAGGAATTCGAGCAGGGCATCGACGACGATCTCACTTGGCTCGGCCTCACCTGGAACGAGCGCGCCAACCAGTCGCACCGTTTCGAAACCTACGAACAAGCTGCCGCCAAGCTCAAGACCGCGGGCCTGCTCTATCCCTGTTACGAGACGGAAGACGAACTCGACCGCAAGCGCAAGATCGCCCAATCGCGCGGGCGCCCGCCCGTCTACGATCGCGCCGCGCTGAAACTCACGGACGACGAACGCGCCAAGCTCGAAGCCGAAGGCCGCAAGCCCCACTGGCGCTTCAAGCTCTCGGGCGCGCGCAAGGATTGGGTCGATCTCGTGCGCGGGCCCCAATCGATCGACACCGCCTCGCTCTCCGATCCGGTGCTGATCCGCGAAGACGGCGCTTTCCTCTACACGCTGCCCAGCGTCGTCGACGACATCGACTTCAAGATCACGCACATCGTCCGCGGCGAAGACCACGTCACCAATTCGGGCGTGCAGATCGAAATCTTCGAAGCGCTCGGCGGCCCTGTGCCGGCGTTCGGCCATTTCCCGCTGCTTGTCGGCGCCGATGGCGGCGCGCTCTCCAAGCGCATCGGCTCGCTTTCGGTCAGCGAACTCAAGGCCGAAGGCTACGAGCCCATGGCGGTGCTTTCCCACCTCGCCAAGATCGGCACCTCCGATCCGGTCGAAGCGCGCACCAGCCTTGGCCAGCTCGCCGAAGAATTTTCCTTCGAAAAGATCGGCCGCGCACCCGCGCGTTTCGATCCCGAAGAACTGAAGCGCGTCAATGCCGCCGTGCTGCATCAGCTCGACTACGCCGCGGTGAAGGATCGCCTTGGCGCGCTCGGCGCTGACAAGGGCGAAGCGTTCTGGACCGCGATCCGCGCCAACATCCAGCTCTTACCCGAAGCGCGCCAATGGGCGCACATCGTCGATGGCCCCATCGAACCGTTCGTGCCCGACGCAGCGTTCGCCGCGGCCGCCATCGAAGTGCTGCCCTCAGGCGCTTATGATGGAAATAGCTGGAGCGCGTTCGTCAACGCCGTGAAGGAAAAGACCGGCGCCAAGGGCAAAGCGCTCTTCATGCCGCTCCGCCAAGCGCTCACCGGCCTCGACCACGGCCCGGAAATGGCCGCGCTGTTTCCGCTGATCGGCGAAGAGCGCGCGCGCAAGCGTCTCAGCGGCGAGACGGCCTAACGCCCATGAATCCTTTCATCAACCGCGACGGAGAGCTCCGCGCCGGCTGGTGGATCGCGATCTTCTTTGTTGTGCTGACAGCGCTATTGCTGCCCGTGATCCTGCTGACGGGCGAGGGCCGACCTGTGCCGATCTGGCAGCAGGCGCTCATCGTCATCATCGCGTCGCTCATCTGCCAGGCGGCACGCCGTCGGCCCATCGGAGAACTCACCGGCGCGTTCGGTGTGACTTGGCTCGTCCAGCTCAGCGTCGGCCTTCTGATCGGCGCCGCACTCATGGCGCTTCCCGCCGCCATACTCTGGAGCCTCGACGCCGTGTCGTGGCGCGTGAACTACGATGCGCTCACCTCGCTGCCCACCGCGCTCGCACTCTTCGCCGCCGTCGCAGTGACCGAAGAAGTCCTATTCCGTGGTTTTCTGTTTCAGCGCCTGATCGATGGGCTCGGCGCCTGGCCAGCGCAGCTCATCATTGCCGCATTGTTCGTGCTCACGCATTCGGCGGCGCTCACGGACGCCGGCGCGCTCGGCTATCTGGCCGGCGCCAACATCTTCATCGCGTCGCTGATGTTCGGTTTCGCCTTCATTGCCACCAAGAGCCTCGCCATGCCCATCGGCATTCACTTCGCCGCCAACTTCGTGCAGGGCTACGTGCTTGGCTTCGGCGTCAGCGGCGGCGCGCACGAAGGCTGGCTCTTACCGCTACAGAAGGGCTCCGACTGGCTGACCGGCGGCGATTTCGGCCTCGAAGCCAGCGTCCCCGGCCTCACCGTCGTCACGTGCACCGCGGTCGGGCTTTGGTTCTATCGCCGCGTTCAAGCCGGCGTCGGCGTGTCCGCGTCATAGTACGCCATGCGCAGACTGCGCGCGCCGTCTTCGACCACGCCCAGCACGGCGACATAAACATCGCCAATCATCTCACGCTCGCGCGGCGTGATCGCATCGGTGACGCCCGTTGTCCCTGCGGCGGTCACTAGCAGCACGCCGGCGAAGGCGAGCCCCACCAGCCGCTGCAAAGCTCCAGTCACCAGTTTCATGATTGCACCACCAGCACCGGCCCCCAACCGGCGTCCTGTATTTCGCCGCCATGCCAACGACGGCCCTTCGTCAGCGCATCAAGCGCCCGGAACAAGCTCTCGGGAAAGTCCCGATCGCTCAGATACAGCGCATGCTCGAACGGCAGCGCTTGCAACAAATCGTTCGGCGGCTGCGCGTTCTGCAGCATCACCGGTACGATGATTTTGCGCATCCGCCGCGCCGCCGCGATCTCGCGCTGCACCACGCGCGAACCATAGGCATTGCGCGAACAGAACATCAGCACCGCCCGCGACCCGCGGATCGCCGCTTTCATGTCCGCCGGCTTCATCGCCGCGGTGTTCAAGCTGTCATTGTCGAGCCAGAGGAGGTGCCCTTCGCCGGCTGCTGCGCCAACGATTGGCCGCACCACGGAAGCGTCCTCACCAGCGTACGCGACATAAAAATAGGTGCGCATCGCCTTAATCCGGCGACGCACGCGATCAGAAGGTTTGTTGTGCTGCAACGTGGCGCCGAGCCCGATCCAGCGCGGGCCCGGCCCTACTAAAGCGTCGAATGTCTGCATCATCGTCATAGCGACTGGCAAACAGGTGAGCGCCGCGCTGGTTCGCGCGCTTCTCGTGGCGAGATGCTCACAAGGACGCGAGGCTGCTAACGAAAGCGCCAGCGCGCCACACCGTCGGCGCCAAGTTTCACGGTTCCACTTGTTCCCACTGGTTCGGCCGCGCCATCGGTGAGTTGATCCAGCGTATCGCGCTCGTCGCCCTCAATCCGGGCGAGGAACCGGGCTCCATCGCTGTTCCGTCCAACCACGACGCCGAACCGCGCCGCGCCTTCGCGGCCATAGAACACCGTGTAGGTTTCCACCTCGCCATCGCCTTCGTACGCATCGAGCAGAGGAGGGGCCGCGCCGCGCTGCGCATCCGCGTCCGCCTGCACATCGAACGCGCGCGGTTCGCTTTGCGGCGCATCGCGCGTCAGCACGATGCAATGATTGGTGTTTGCAAAGCCGCCATTACCGAAGAGGAGTCCGGCACGGCCCTCCCGCCGCAGCCGCACCGTCATCGCCGCGATCGCGTGGCTCATATAATTCCCGACCGGCCCGCCCGCGAACGTCAGCCCGCCCGCCACCGACATCGGCTTGTCCAGCGGCCAGCCAATCGCCCGCCGCGCCAGCTTCGGAATGCAGGGAAAGCACGAATAAAGCTCGGCGCAATCCAGCACGTTCGGCTCGATCGCGTTGAACTCAAGCGTCTTGGTCAGCGCCGTCTCCAGCGCGATCGAGCGCGTATAGCTTTCCCGCGCCAACACATCGCTCGGCTCACGCGCCGCCGCGCCATAGCCGACATAGACAAGCCGCTCGTCCGGCACGCCCATCGCCCGCGCCTTCGCCAAGCTCGCAACGATGAACCCCGCGCCCTGGTTGACGGACGCGTTCGCCACCATGAGCTTTGTGTACGGAAACGCGATCGGCCGGTTCTGCGCTGAGGGCGTCGCGATCTCGTCCGCGGTCACCGGCGTGCGCAGCCACGCATGTTCGTTCCCCGCCGCGACTTCAGAGAACTTCGCCCAAATCTCCGCACTCTCGCGCTGACCCTCAGCCAGCGTCTGCCCCCAAGCCGCGCGGCTCGCATTCTCGTAAAGCGGATAAACATCCGTCGGCGCCACCAGCCCATACATCGCCCGCAAGGGCTTGGCCGTCTTCGCCGCCGCCTCGCGCACAGCGTTTGCGCCGGCGTTTCTGACGCGCTTGGCCGCCGTGCGCAGCGCTTCGCCGCCCACGACAGCGGCAAGCTCGATCTCGCCGCGCCGTATCCGCTCCGCCGCTTCGTTCAAGAGCAGCACCGGGCTCTCGCCGCTCGGATATTTGGTCTTGAACAAAATCCGGGGCGCCGCGCCGAACGCCTCCGCCAACCGTTCCGGAATTTGCGTCAGCTGCGGAAACGAGAGCTGATCGACAACCGAAAGCGCCTCGACCTGCTTCAGCCACCCACCGCCCGCATCCTCATCCGCCGCCTCAAGCGCCGCGCGCATCAGCTCAAATGAATCCAGCGCCTCCGCCCGATCATTGACCTGCCCCACGCCCACAATCACCGGAATCCGCGCCGCGTCTGTCATGCGCGGAGCTTACGAAGCGCGTGCCGCAATTGCGACTCCCCGCCCCTGGGGGTGGGGGCGCCAGCGCCGGGCCTATCCATTTGAATAGGGAGTCGCCACGTCACCCATGCGCACGCGCGCATTGCGCGCTACGCTCGCCCCATGCTCAATTCCCCCCTCTGCCAACGCCTCGGCATCGAGTTTCCGCTCTTCGCCTTCTCGCATTGCCGCGACGTCGTCGTCGCCGTCTCCAAGGCCGGCGGCATGGGCGTGCTCGGCGCCGTCGGCATGAGTCCCGAGCGCCTCAAGGAAGAGCTGGACTGGATCGACGCGCACGTCGCCGGCAAGCCCTACGGCCTCGACCTCATCGTCCCAAACAAGTTCGAAGGCAAAGGCGAGAGCTTCGACGCGGAAAAGCTGCTCGCCGCCATCCCCGAAACGCACAAGCAATTCGCCGCGCAGATTCTCGCCCAGCACGGCGTCGATGCCGCCGCGCTCGAAGCCAATCGCCGGGGCGCCACCGGTTGGTCGCAGAACCTGCGGGAAGAGGGTGCGCAATCGAGCCTTGAGATCGCCTTCCGTTATCCGATCAAACTCATCGCCAACGCGCTCGGTCTGCCGCCGCCGATCATGCTGGAGCTCGGCAAGAAGCACGGCGTCGCCGTCGCTGCGCTCGTCGGCGCCAAGGAGCACGCGCTGGCGCAAGCCGCGGTCGGCGTCGACATTATCATCGCCGCCGGCGGCGAAGCGGGCGGCCATTGCGGCGACGTTTCCACCATGGTGCTGGTCCCCGAAGTCGTGCGTGCGCTCGAGGCCGTCGGCTCGTCCGCCCATGTGCTCGCGGCCGGCGGCATCGTCACCGGCGAACAGATGGCCGCCGCCATGGCCATGGGCGCGGCCGGCGCCTGGTGCGGCTCGGTCTGGCTCACCACGCCCGAAAGTGAAGTCACGCCCGCCGTGCGCGAAAAGCTGCTCGCGGCGTCATCACGCGACACCATCCGTTCGCGCTCGCGTACCGGCAAGCCTTCGCGCCAGCTACGCTCGCCCTGGACCGACGCGTGGGAAAGCGAAGCCGCGCCCAAGCCGCTGCCGATGCCGCTGCAAAGCTTCGTCTCCGAACCGGCGCTACGCTATGTCGACAAGCTCAGTGAAGGCGGCCATGCCGGCGCGCGCGATCTCGCCACCTATTGGGTCGGCCAAGGCGTCGGCCTCATGAACGAACCCATCTCCGCCGGCGCCGTGGTTCAACAATTCAAAGAAGACTTCGCGCGGGCGTATGAGCGGCTGGCAAAGGCGTTCGGCGAGTAGCCGTCGTTCTCCCTAACCGGGAGAAGGACTCTAAACCGCCTCCGTCACGCCCAGCGCCGCAAAGCACTCCTCCACCGAGCGCACATAAGCGACCGCGCCGTTAAAGCTCTCCGGTGTCAGCTTTGCCGCGATCGTGTGCTGCATCAGCGTGAAGAAGGGCGCCCAGAAATCGTCTTCGGACAAAAACACCACCGGCTTTTTGTGCAGATCCAAGCGCCGCCACGAGAGCGTTTCCACCGCTTCTTCGAGTGTGCCGATCCCGCCAGGCAGCACCACGAACGCGTCGCTCTCCTCGAACATGATCATCTTGCGCTCGTGCATGGTCTCGACCATGCGGTGCGGCACGCTTTCGAGCACGATCTCGCGCCGCTCCAGAAAGCGCGGCATCACGCCCAACACTTCGCCGCCGCCCGCGTGCGCGGCCTTGGCACAGCGCCCCATCAGCCCGATCGAGCCGCCGCCATAAACCATGCGCAGCCCGCGCGCCGCCAACGCGGCGCCAAAGCGCGTCGCGAGATCGTGGTAAGCAGGATTGGTGCTCTCGGACGAGCCGCAATACACGCAAACCGACCTGATCGACCGCACGAGCGAACTGGAATCAGCCATGGGCATGCACCCACCTTAGTCAAAAGGCGCCATTGCAGGGGAAAATCCCTGTGCCTAAGTGGTCTCTTCAAGGATTGTTCCAAATGGCGCGGGGTGAAGGCAGGATAGTGTCGAAGACGGAACAGGCGCCCGACGTGTCACCGCCGATCCTGCGCACGATCGGCCGCCTGATGACGCTGATCGGCGGCCTCAAGGGCCCCGGCTATCGGCTCCGGCTCGGCGCCGCCTTCGTGCTGACGCTGTTCGGCAAGGTGCTCGCAGTGTTTTCGCCGCTGGTGCTGGCCGACGGCATCAACCTCCTCTCCGAAGGCGACGCTGCCGGTGCGTTGCCAGCCTTCCTCGGCCTTGCCGGCTTCTGGGCCGCGCTACGCTTTGCGTCGACGGCGGGTCCTCAGCTGCGCGACGCCATTTTCCAACCCATCACCGAAGAAGCTCAACGCCGCGCCGGCACGCGCGTCTTCTCGCATGTGCACGCGCTCTCGGTCAGCTTCCATCAATCCAAGCGCACCGGCGCGGTCTATCGCGTCATCGAGCGCGGCGTGCGCGCGATCGACTTCCTCCTGCGCTTTCTCGCTTTCAACATCGCCCCGACGCTGATCGAGCTCTTGCTCGCCGCCGCGGTCCTGGGCGGCAAGTACGGCTGGCAGTTTTCGGCGATCGCCGCCTTCACTGTCGTCATCTACGCCTGGATCACGTTCGGCATCACGGAATGGCGCCTGAAGCACCGCCGCGAGATGAACGAGGCCGACAACGAGGCGGCGGGCAGGGCCGTGGATTCGCTGCTCAACTTCGAAACCGTGAAAAGCTTCGCCGCCGAAGCGCGCGAAAGCGAACGCTACGACCGCGCGCTCGCCTCTTATGCCCAGGCCGCCGTGCGCTCCAACACGTCGCTGGTTCTGCTGAATGTGTTCCAGAACCTTGTCATGAACATTGGCCTGGTCGCCATGGTGCTGGCCGCGGGGTTTGTCGTCGCCGACGGCCCCATGGGCCCCGGCGACATCACCGCCGTCATTCTGATCATGACGAACATCTATGCGCCGCTGAACATGCTCGGCTTCGCCTATCGCGAGATCAAGCAAACCTCGATCGACATGGAGAAGATGTTCGCGCTGCTGGACGAAGAGCCCGATGTCGCCGACGCTCCAGGCGCCGCCCCGCTCAAGCGCAAGCGCGGCGAAGTCGTGTTCGAGAACGTCTCGTTCGCGCACGAGGGCAGGGACGCCGGGCTCGATTCCATCAGCTTCACCGCGCCCGCTGGACAAACCACCGCCATCGTCGGCCCGTCCGGCGCCGGCAAGTCAACCGTGCTCAAACTGATCTTCCGCTTCTACGATCCGGTCAAAGGCCGCGTGCTGATCGACGGCCAGGATTTACGGGATGTCACGCAAACCAGCCTCCGCCAAGCGCTCGGCCTGGTGCCGCAGGACGTCGTCCTCTTCAACGACACGATTCGCTACAACATCTCCTACGGCCGCCCCGAGGCGACGCAACGCGAATTGGAAGACGCCGCGCGCCGCGCCCAGCTCCTCCACTTCATCGAAAGCCTACCGCAAGGCTGGGATACCCGCGTCGGCGAGCGCGGCTTGAAACTGAGCGGCGGCGAGAAGCAGCGCGTTGGCATCGCCCGCGTCATTCTCAAGGACCCGGCCATTCTCATTCTCGACGAAGCCACCTCATCGCTCGACAGCGCTACCGAAGACGATGTGCAGGGCGCGCTTGAAGAAGCCTCGCGCGGTCGCACCACGCTTGTCGTTGCGCACCGCCTCTCCACCATCGCCAACGCCGATCAGATCGTCGTGCTGGAAGAAGGCCGCATTGTCGAACGCGGCACGCACGCCGCGCTCATCGCCCGCGCCGGGCTTTATGCTGATCTCTGGAAGCGCCAAGCCGAAGAACCGGCCGTCGCGGCGGAGTAGGGGCTACCCCGTCGCCCCGTTCTTCCAGCGAAACACCGCATGCACGCGGTCATGCTCCACCGCATAATCCACGCTCGTGTTCGGCTCGCGCCCGAGCGCGCCGCGGATCAGCTGCGTGCCGAAGCTCTCGCCGTGCCCCGTTTGCGTCGTCGTCGCTTCGTCCCACTCGATCACGACTTGATCGCCCTCAAGCCGCCACGTCAGCGAAGCCGGGCCCTCGCCGCCGCCGAGCCGCCCGTACTTCATGCCGTTGGTGCAGAGTTCGTAAAGCGCCATGCACAAGCCTGGCACGAACCGCGCCGGCGCCACTACGCTCGGCCCGCGCACCACCGTCAGCCCCGGGTTCGGCAGAAACGGCGCCATCGCCTGATCGATCATGTCGCCCAGCGCGACATCGCTCCAGTCACGCCGGATCAGCACGCCTTGCGCAATGTCGAGCGCAGCGAGCCGCTGCGACAGGACATTCTTGTACTCAGTGGTCGTCTCCACCTCGCGCGAAATCTTCGCCACCAGCGCCTGCACCACCGCCAGCAAATTCTTGATCCGGTGCACCGACTCGCGCGCCGCTTCGGCGCGCTTGGCTTCAGCCCTCACAGCATCGTCGAGCGCCAGCCGAGCCTGGCCGACGACCCAACCGAGAAACGTCGCGGATATCGCATAGATCAACAGTGTCAGTGGCGTGCGTGCGCCGCTGATGGTGAAGCTGAAATAGTCCGGGGTGAAGAAATACCAGGCGAGTAACAGTGTAATCACCGCTGCCGCGACGCCAATGCGCCAGCCGCCGGCCAGCGCCGACAGCACCACCGCCGGATAGAAGGTGATGAACGGCGGCAGTGGCTCACCAGCGACGGCATCCAGCGGCGGATGAGCCAGTCCCGCCAGCGCAATGCACACAAGCGCAATGGCCCAAGCGCCGACTGAATCCACGCGCGGCCAGCCGATCGCGCGAAGCGGCGTCCAATCCGCCGCGCGCGGGCGCTTCGTGGTGGCTTCTATTACCGACATTTCCTTGACCTACTCACATTCCCAAGGCGCCAGCAAGGCCGTCTTCGCATGCTCAATCGGCTCATAAGACGCCAAGTCAGGCGCCGGTTGCGGGGATTGCCCCGCGTTTATCCATGCCCGCGGCGAAGATAATCGAGCACGAACAACGTCCCGGCGGAAATCAATCCGACCGCATTCATAACGCCCGCATAATGCCCGCCATGAAGCCGCGATATCTGCACCCCATGAACGAACACCACCTAGCTAGGGCCATTGCCTGGGCCATGGCCGTGTTCGCGTGGGTGATCGCCGGCATGCCGAACCATACAAGTGCGGGGAGGCGCCATCACAAACGTTATGCCGGGGTGCGCGTCTCGCAGTTGCGCGCCTTCGTGCGCAACGTCGTGCTCATCCGCGCCGCACAATTGCTTAATCCGCGTCCGGCTGTTTGGTCGCGCAACACCGCACCTGCCGGGTTTGCCCGCCGCCGCGCACGCATGACCCTCCGCCGGGTCGCCGGCGGCTGGCTGCGCCGGCGGCTCAACTGTGATGGCAGCTTCGTTGAACAGATCGTGCACCTGCTGGCCGCGTTGCGCGACTGGCGCAGCCTCGCCGCCAAGCTCGCGCGCCGGCGCCGCAAGCGCCGTCTGACGCGCCTTTGCCCCATCCTCATCGTGCGCCCGCCGGTTTCACCGCTTGCGAGCGTCACCGCGCCCGCGCCGGCTTATGCCGACAGCTCATGAGCGCGCCTTCCAGTTTGCCCGCCTCGCCGCGACGAACCCAGTTCGCCGCGGGCGCCCGCGCGCGCCTTCAGTTCACCCGCCGGCTGCGGAAATCGCGCGCCACCACTTTCGCCGCATTGTGCCCCGGCGCGCCGGTGACGCCGCCGCCAGGATGGGCGCCGGAGCCGCACATATACAGCCCCGCGATCGGCGCGCGGTAATCGCCATGTCCCAACACCGGCCGCGCCGAGAACAGCTGATCCAGCGAAAGCGCCCCGTGCATGATGTCGCCGCCGATCAAGCCGAACGTGCGCTCCAGATCGAGTGGAGAGAGAACCTGGCGTCCAAGCACGCTCTTGGCAAAACCCGGCGCATGCTTGTCGACCGTCGCGATCATCAGATCGGCGACCTCTTCTTTGTGATCGTCCCACGAACGCCCGTCCGAAAGCTGCGGCTGCACGTGCTGGCAGAAGAGCGAAGCCACATGCTGGCCGGCCGGCGCCAGCGAGGCATCGAGCGTCGAGGGGATCAGCATTTCGACAATCGGCTCGCGCGACCAGCCATGAGCGCGCGCATCGTCGTAAGCGCGGTCCATGTATTGAAGCGAAGGGGCGATGATAATGCCTGCAGTGAGGTGATCGCCGGCTTCGGGTTTCGCTGTAAAACGCGGCAACTCCGAGAGCGCAACATTCATGCGGAAGGTGCCGGAGCCGACACGGTAGCGCTGTATCCGCTCGAGGAAATCCGCGGGCAGGGCGTCCGGTGGTAGGATGCGCTCAAACAGCAGCTTCGGATTGAGATTTGACACCACCGCCTTCGCGCGCAGCGTCTCGCCATTCTCCAACACCACGCCGCGCACCGCCGGCCCGCGGCCATCCTCCCAGTCGACAGCACCGCCGCGCGCATCGAGCACCAGCTCCTTCACCGCCGCGTCGGTGCGAATGACAACGCCGCGCTCGCGGCAACACGCCGCCATCGCCTGCGTGATCGCGCCCATGCCGCCGATGGCGTGGCCCCAAAGGCCTTTCTCGCCGTTCACTTCGCCGAACACGTGATGCAGCAGCACGTAAGCCGAGCCCGGCGTGTAGGGT
>JAEYPY010000082.1 GCA_023410295.1 Pseudomonadota bacterium
TCACCACGCCGATAACAAATCCCCCCTTCCCGCCGAGAACGCAGCGGCTTATGTGCTCGCCCCGTTCGAAGAGGAAGAAGACACCGGCGACGACGAGGCGGCGCCGGCCCCCGCGGAAGACGCCCCGCTGGTGATCGCCGAGACCAAGGTGCCTGTGCGCACCATGACGGTGTCGATGGCGGTGATGCAGCTCGGCCTTACGTCCGCGCCTGTGCTGATGTTCAAGAACGCCGCCAACGGCGCTTTGAACGTGGTTTATCGCCGTGAGGATGGGAATGTCGGCTGGATTGATCCGCAGCAAGGCGGCGGGCGCGCCAAGAACGGAAGCTAACGTTAACCCCCGCTTGGCGCCGCTCGTGCTTCAAGCGCGGCCGGACAGGACTGGAATGAACGATCTCAGCGACCTGATCGCGCCCGACGCGATCCTGCCGCGCCTGCTCGCGACATCTCGCCGGCAGGCGCTGCAGCTTATGGCGGAGACGCTGGCGAAAGGCGCCGGCGTCGATGCGCGCGCGGCGTTCGACGCGGTGCTGATCCGCGAGCGCCTCGCCGGCACCGGCATGGGCGAAGGCGTCGCCATCCCCCACGCGCCAGTCGTTGGCATCACGCGCCCAGTCGGCGCGTTTGCGCGGCTCGATCCGCCGCAGGATTTTGAAGCGCTCGACGCGCGCCCTGCGGACCTCGTGTTCATGCTGCTGGCCCCGCCGGACAAGGGCGCCGATCATTTGAAAGCGCTGGCGCGGATCTCGCGTTTCCTGCGCCGCAGCGAAATGCGCGAAAAGCTGCGCGCCGCGCGCGGCGCCGATGAGCTCTACGCGCTGATCGCGAGCGCCCCTCGGCTCGACGCCGCTTAAGACATCATGACGGGCTGGGACAGGTTCTTCGCTTACTTCCCGCTGCTGATGACAGCGGCGGCGTTCGGCGCGCTCGGGGTATTCGCCGCCTGGCCCTCCGGCTGGAGCGCGCTGCTCGTGCTCTTCGTCATCTACGTGTTTCCGCCGATCGTGCTGCGCGTGATGTTCCGCTGGGCGCCGCTGAAGACCGGCGTCTCGTGCATTGACGGGCGCGCCTTCTGCCCCTGGCTTGCGGCACATCACATTCAGGCCTTCTACGACGCGCTGCCCTATCTTGAATCGCTGTTGCGGGTGATCCCCGGCTTCTACTCGATGTGGCTGAGACTCTGGGGTTCGCGCGTCGGCTATGGCGTCGAATGGCCGGTGCGTATGGACGTGCTCGACCGCAACATGATGGACATCGGCAACCGGGTGGTGTTCTCGCGCGAAGTCGAGCTTGCCGCGCATGTGCGGCAGAAGATGGAAGGCACAGGCTCGCGCGCGTTGGTGCGCGGCGTGCGCATCGGCTCGGGCGCGTTCATCGGCGCTGGCGCGCGGATCGGGCCCGGCGCGGTGGTGCCGCACGGCGCGGACGTGCCGGCGTACGCGGTGGTCGGCGTCAACGAGACATTCGGCGAAGCGGTGCGGCATCCGGAGAAGGAAGAAGCGCAGTTTGCGCTGAGCTGAGCTTCGACCGTGGAACGCCGGCAACAACAGGCACTTAGTTACGAGTCATTCCAGACGCGCGGAGCGCGATCTGGAATCCACGGCCACCGCCACGTCGTTTGCTCTGGATTCCCGGTTCTCGCTTCGCGAGCCCGGGAATGACTCAGGATTCCTTCTCCAGCTTAGCCAACACAACACCCTCGCTCACCTGCGCGCCGGCCTTGGCGTTGAGTTCAGCGAGTTTGCCGTCGAACGGCGCGGTGAGCGTGTGCTCCATCTTCATGGCTTCGAGCACGAGGATCGGATCGCCCTTCTTCAGCTTCGCGCCAGGCTTGGCGGCGATCGAGACGATCTTGCCGGGCATCGGCGAAAGGATTGCGCCATCGCCAGCAGCAAGCTCGCCGCCTTCGGCTTCGCCGGTGTCGAGCGTGAATTCGTAGGCTTCGCCGCGATCGAAGACGACGACCTTTTGGCCGGGCGCGCGATGGTATTCATAATCGCTGCTGGCCGGCTCAGCTACAATGGGAACGCCGTCGCACAATAATCTCACCGCCGACGTGCGCGGAGCGTTGACGCGGAATCCCGTGAGTTTCCTCCAGACGTCGTTGTTTGCTGCCGGACGAAAGGGCGTATCAGTGACGAAAGCGCGGGCGGCGGCGGCAGTCGTCCTGTTGCTAGGCGGCGGGCGCCTCGTCAGTTCGTTTACATCGCCTGCAATGAGCCCGGTTTCAACGTCGCCCGAAGCAAACCGGGCGTTCTCTAAGCACCGAACGAGAAAGGCGGCGTTTGTCTTGACGGGCCAAACGCATATTCTAGCGCAGGCGTCACGCAGCTGACGCACTGCAGCGTCGCGCCCTTCAGCGTGCGCAATGATCTTTCCGATCATTGGATCGTAGTGCGAGCTGACCTCGCCTCCGAAACTGATCGCGAAGTCGGTACGCACATCGTCGGGTAGGTGTAAGATTCCCAACTTACCTATCGACGGAAGAAATCCCGTGCTCGGATCTTCCGCGTAGAGCCGCGCTTCCATCGCCCAGCCGTCGATGCGCAGCTCTTCCTGCTTCAGCGGCAGCTTTTCGCCGCTGGCGACGCGGAGTTGCCATTCGACCAAGTCCTGGCCGGTGATCTCCTCCGTCACTGGGTGCTCGACTTGCAAACGCGTGTTCATCTCCATGAACCAGATGCGGTCGCCGCGCAGGCCCTCGCTGGCGTCGGCGATGAACTCGATGGTGCCGGCGCCGACATAATTCACGGCTTTCGCCGCCAGCACGGCAGCATCGGTGACGGCTTTGCGCGTCGCCTCATCCATGCCCGGCGCGGGCGCTTCTTCGATCACCTTTTGGTGGCGGCGCTGCAGCGAGCAATCGCGCTCGAACAGATGCACGACATTGCCGTGCGTATCGCCGAACACCTGCACCTCGATGTGGCGCGGACGTTGCACGTACATTTCCAGCAGCACGCGATCATCGCCGAACGCGGCAGCCGCTTCGCGCTTCGCTGAAGCAAGCGCCGCTTTGAACTCCGCCTTCTTCTCGACCTTGCGCATGCCTTTGCCGCCGCCGCCGGCGACGGCTTTGATCAGCACCGGATAGCCGATCGCGTCGGCTTCCTTCTGCAAACGCTCTTCGCTTTGATCTTCGCCGAGATAGCCCGGCGTCGTCGGCACGCCGGCTTCAGCCATGAGTTTCTTGGCGGCGTCCTTGAGGCCCATGGCACGGATCGAGTCCGGCTTCGGGCCGATCCAGATGAGGCCCGCGTCGATCACGGCCTGCGCGAAGTCGGCGTTCTCGGAGAGAAAGCCGTAGCCCGGATGGATCGCCTCGGCGCCGGTTTGCTTCGCAGCAGCGATGATCTTCTCGCCGCGGAGATAGCTTTCCTTCGCGGGGCTCCCGCCTATGTGCACGGCTTCATCCGCCTCGCGCACGTGGAGCGCTTTGGCGTCCGCATCGGAATAGACGGCGACGGTGCGCACACCGAGGCGCTTCGCAGTGCGAATGACGCGACGAGCGATCTCGCCACGGTTTGCGATGAGGACGGACTTAAGCACGCCCCACTCTTAGCTGATGTGCAGACGCTTTAGAACCAACTACCGGGAAGCTGCGGGCTTCTCGGCTAGTGCATCACGCATGTCTCGGAGTGCCGTGAGGTAGTCCCCTTCCGCTCTCAGGCGTCTGATCATCAATTCCAAAACTTGGCGCGCTGCGGTCGCGGCCTCCAAACCCGATTGCTCGGCTGCTTCGGTCAGGACGTTCTTGTCATCCGCCCTCAGGCGAACGGTAAAGGGGACGCGGGCGTCTGACATGCAATAGCCTCCATGCGATTTGATTCGCTGCTGATCGAGTCACGTAACGTCTAACAAAGAGTTACCAGACGATTCTGGATGCCAACGTGCGGCCGTTTACCTCTGAGTAACCGAGAGGTGATCAGATGGCATGAGAGGCGATTCTAGTACGGCCTCTCGGAGGAAGCGACATGGCATCAACGGGTCTTTCTGGGCCTTTCAAGCTCAGCACCAAGGAAATCGAAGCGGCGGTCAAATCGAAGAGCCCGGGCACCTACGCGCTCGGCTACACTAAGGATGGCACGTTTTACGTCGATTACGTCGGTCGCGCAGACGTCGATGTGAAGGTGCGCCTGATGGATCACGCGACCGAGGCGAAGTCGACGGAGTTCAAGTACGGCTACAACTCGACGGCGGAAGCGGCCTTCGCCAAAGAATGCCAATTGTTCCACGACTTTCCGAACACCCGCAACAAAGTGCATCCGGCCCGTCCGACCGGGTCGAAGGCCAAGTGTCCGGTGTGCTCAATCTTCGACTAGCTCAGGCGGCTATTTTTGCCGGCTAGGCAATTCCTGACGTCCCGAAGCGCGGCCATATAGCCGAAATGCCAATAGGCGCGCTCGGGCGTCTCAGCATCAAGATGGCGCTGTTCCTCGCCGATTTCCGGCGCGTTTTCATTGAGCCAATCCATGAGTTCGGCGACACGCCGATCGAGCACGTCCTCTAATGACTGGGCGGGCACAGGCTCAGATGGCGAATGCGGGTGTGTGGGCATGCCATATTAACTGCAATTCTTGGGCCGACGTTCCCTACATCCTGAACACGCCGAAGCGCGTTTCCGGGATTGGCGCATTAAGTGATGCGCTAATGGCCAAACCGAGCACATCGCGCGTTTGTGCGGGATCGATGATGCCGTCGTCCCACAAGCGCGCGGTCGCGTGATACGGATCGCCTTCGGCTTCGTAGCGCGCGCGGATTGGGTCTTTGAATTTTTCTTCGTCGGCTTTGGCCCAGCTCTCGCCTTTCGCTTCCATGCCGTCGCGCTTCACTTGCGCGAGCACGCTGGCGGCTTGTTCGCCGCCCATGACGGAGATGCGGCTGTTCGGCCAGGTGAAGAGGAAGCGCGGCGAGTAGGCGCGGCCGCACATGCCGTAATTGCCGGCGCCGAATGAGCCGCCGATCAGCACGGTGAATTTCGGCACTTCGGCGGAGGCGACGGCTGTCACCATCTTCGCGCCATCCTTGGCGATGCCGCCGGCTTCGTATTTGCCGCCGACCATGAAGCCGGAAATGTTTTGCAGGAACAGCAGCGGAATGCCGCGCTTGCAGGCGAGCTCGATGAAATGCGCGCCCTTCTGCGCGCTTTCGCTGAACAGGATGCCGTTGTTGGCGAGGATCGCGACGGGGAAGCCCCAGATGCGCGCGAAGCCGGTGACGAGCGTTGGGCCGTAGAGCGGACGGAATTCGTCCAGCTCGCTGCCGTCAACGATGCGGGCGATGACTTCGCGGACATCGTACGGCGTGCGCACGTCATCGGGGATGACGCCGTAGATACTCTCGGCATCGTACGCCGGCGCAATCGGTTCGCGCAGATCGAGGCCGACTTTCTTGACGGTGTTCAGGTTCGCGACGATGCGGCGCACGAGATGCAGCGCGTGCGCATCGTCCTGCGCGAGGTGATCGACGACGCCGCTCTTGCGCGCGTGCAGATCGCCGCCGCCGAGATCTTCGGCGCTGATCACCTCCCCTGTTGCGGCTTTCACCAGCGGCGGGCCGCCGAGGAAGATGGTGCCTTGATTGCGCACGATGATGGTTTCATCGCTCATCGCCGGCACGTAGGCGCCGCCGGCGGTGCATGAGCCCATGACGCAGGCGATCTGCGGAATGTTCTCCGCGCTCATGCGCGCCTGGTTGAAGAAGATGCGGCCGAAATGGTCGCGGTCGGGGAAGACTTCGGCCTGGTGCGGCAGGTTCGCGCCGCCGCTATCGACAAGATAGACGCACGGCAGCTTGTTCTGCATCGCGATCTCTTGCGCGCGCAGGTGCTTCTTCACCGTCATCGGGAAATAAGCGCCGCCCTTCACCGTGGCGTCGTTGGCGACGATCATCACTTCGCGGCCGGACACGCGGCCAATGCCGGTGATGACGCCGGCCGCCGGCGCTTCGCCGTTGTAGAGATCGTAGGCCGCGAGCGCGCCGACTTCGAGGAATGGCGCGCCGGGATCGAGCAAGCGCTCAACGCGCTCGCGCGGGAACAGCTTGTTGCGCTTGGTGTGACGGGCGCGGGATTCCTCCGGGCCGCCGAGCGCGATCTGCGCCGTGCGTTCACGCAATTGCTGCGCCAAGCCGCGATGATGCGCGGCGTTCTTGGCGAAGGCTTCGGAGTTTGGATCAATGGAGGATTTGAGTTTCATATCACCACGTAATTCCGTCAGGCAGCGTCCATAGGTACTTGCCAAACTTCGTGCGCTTCAATCCGAAGTACGCAGCCATCAGAATCGCAAAATACGCAATCGCCGCGGTCCAAACGAGCCAACTCGGCGCGCCCAAGCCCGCCACGCCGTTGATGATCAGACCGCCGAGCACAACGCTCAGTGCGAGCGCAGCCACGCTCGTCACGAATTGGATCACAAGCGATACCGGTTGGTCGCTCATCCCCCGCCAATGATCTCCCGGCCGATGAGAAAGCGCCGCACTTCGTTGGTGCCGGCGCCGATGTCGTAGAGCTTAGCGTCGCGGAGGAAGCGCTCAACGGGGAAGTCCTTGGTGTAGCCTGCGCCGCCGAGGGCTTGGATGGCTTCGAGGCCGACTTTCACGGCGCTTTCGGAGGCGTAGAGGATGGCGCCGGCTGCGTCGTGGCGCGTGGTCTTGCCCGCGTCGCAGGAGCGCGCGACGGCGTAGACGTAGGCGCGCGCCGAATTGAGCGCGACGGTCATATCGGCGACTTTGGCTTGGATCAGCTGGAACGAGCCGATCGGCTTGCCGAATTGTTTGCGCTCGCGGACGTAGGGCAGCACGACATCGAGGCAGGCTTGCATGATGCCGAGCGGCCCAGCGGCGAGCACCGCGCGTTCATAGTCGAGCCCGCTCATCAGCACGGCGACGCCGCGATTGAGGCCGCCCATTACATTCTCTTCCGGCACTTCGCAGTCTTCGAACACCAGTTCGCCGGTGTCCGAGCCGCGCATGCCCATTTTGTCGAGCTTCTGGCCGACGCTGAAGCCCTTCATGCCGCGCTCGATGATGAATGCGGTGATGCCGCCTGAGCCTGCGCCCGGTTCGGTCTTGGCATATACGACCAGCGTGTTGGCCTCGGGCGCGTTGGTGATCCAGAACTTCGTGCCGTTCAGGACGTAGCGATCGCCCTTCTTCTCCGCGCGCAGCTTCATGCCGACGACATCGGAGCCGGCGCCCGCTTCACTCATGGCGAGCGAGCCGACGTGTTCGCCGCTGATGAGCTTGGGCAAATATTTCTGCTTTTGCTCCGGCGTCGCCCAACGGCGGAGCTGATTGATGCAGAGGTTCGAGTGCGCACCGTAAGAGAGGCCAACGGAAGCGGATGCCCGGCTCACCTCCTCCATCGCGACGACGTGTTCGAGATAGCCGAGCCCGAGGCCCCCATCCTCTTCGGCGACCGTGATGCCATGCAGGCCCAGCTCGCCCATTTCCGGCCAAAGCTCGCGCGGGAATTTGTTGGTCGCGTCGATCTCGGCGGCCATCGGGGCGATGCGTTCGCTGGCGTAGCGCCGCGTCGTCTCGCGGATGGCGTCGGCGGTTTCGCCGAGCTGGAAATCGAGCTGGTAGGAGTCTGACATTGCAACACTCCGAGGACCGCCGGCTTCCAGCCGGCAATCACGGTACGCAACGCCCGGCAGTCGGACGTTTGAAACGCCAAATGCCGGCTGGAGCCGGCGATCCTTGGATATCTAATTGATTTGCCGCGCCAATTGAAATTGAACCTAACGAACAAAACTGATAGATACGATCTATGGATCGCTATCTGCTGCGCTATTTCCTGGCCGTGGCCGAGCTGGGCTCTTTCTCGAAGGCTGCGGCGCGGGTGAGCGTCACGCAGCCGACGCTTTCGGTCGGCATCGCCAAGCTGGAAAGCGAAGTCGGGGCGCGCCTGTTTGAGCGGACCACGCGGCGCGTCTCGCTGACGCCGGCCGGGAGCCGCTTCCTCATGCACGCGCGCAAGATCACACAGGAATACGAAGCGGCCCTGCGCGAGGTCTCGGAGACGCCACAGCTGAAGCGCGTGCGCGCCGGCGTGCTTTCGACCATTCCGGCGCGCGATCTTGAGCGGGTCGTTGCGCTGCACGCCAAGCAATCCGGCGGCGAGGCGCTGGAAATCCTCGACTCCACCGAGCGCGACATCGCCAACCGGCTGTCCGATGGCCGGCTCAATGCGGCGATCACCATCCTCCGCCCTGGGCTCGACAGCTTCGCGCAGGAAGTGCTGCGCAATGAACGCTACGTTCTTTTCGTCTCGGCGAGCCACAAGCTGGCCGGCGTCGACAGCGTCGATGGCGGCGAGCTTGCGGGCGAGACCATGATCGTGCGCCGCCAGTGCGAGGGCCTGCCGGAGATTTCGCGCTACTTCACAGGCCGCGATGTGCGCCCCTCGTTCAGCCTGCGCACGCTGAACGACGACCGGGCCATGAGCATGGTGGCTACAGGCTTGGGCGTCACTGTTGCGCCGGAAAGCTTCAAACGGCCGGGCGTCGCCGCGGTGCGGCTGGCTGGATTTGATTTGAGCCGCGACGTCGGCCTTGTGTTCTCGGATCGGCTGCGTGAGCGCTCCGGCGCCTTCGTCGAGGCGGTGCGGGCGACCTACGCGCAGCGCACGCCCGTCGCAAAACAAGGTAAACGATAACCACGCGCGTTGCCGGTATGCAGCTCTGATGTTACGTTAGCGGAACGTCGGGTCTCTCCAGGGCGTTGAAAATTCATGGCAGTTCCAGCTCGTCCAGTGTGGACCGGGCAAATCCGGCTCGCCCTCGTGGCGTTGCCGGTGAAGCTCTATTCGGCTCTCGATGCCCGGGAGAAGATTTCGTTCAACCAGATCCATGAGCCTTCGAAGCAGCGCATCCGCTACGAGAAGGTCGCGCCCGGCGTCGGCGCCGTGGACAAGGACGAGATCGTCAAGGGCTACGAGTACCAGAAGGGCCGCTACGTGCTCTTCTCCGATGAGGAGTTCGAGGCGCTGAAAGTCGAGTCCAAGAAGACGCTCGACATGATCCAGTTCGCGCCCGCCGACTCGATCGACCCGCTCTATTTCGATAAGCCCTATTACGCCCTTCCAGACGGCAAGCTGGCGGACGAGCCCTATCGCGTCGTCGTTGAGGCGCTGAAGAAGACAAAGACCGTCGGCCTCGGCCAAATCACCATGCGCGGACGCTCATACGTCGCGGCGGTGAAGCCGTATGAGAACGGGCTTGTGGTCGAGACCGTGCACTACGCCGAGGAAGTGCGCTCGGCGAAGCTCTTCTTCGACGACCTGCCGCAGACCAAGCTCGACGAAGACCTGATCGATCTCGCGCAGGAGCTGATCAACCGCAAGAAAGCGAAGTTCGATCCGTCGAAGTTCGAAGACGAGTACGCGCAGGCGCTCGAGCGTCTAGTGAAGAAGAAGATCGAGCGCAATGGCGAGCTCGTTCTGGAAGACCAGGAAGAGCCGTCGCCAGCCTATGGCGACAATGTCGTCTCGCTTGTGGACGCGTTGAAGAAATCGCTGGCGGCGAAGTCGGCGCCAGCCAGCGGCAAGCGCCGCGCTGCCAACGACGACGAGGCAGAGGAAGCGCCGGCGCCAAAGCGCCGGGCGGCGGCGGAGAAGACCCGCGCGGCCCCGCGCGCCAAAGCGCCGGCCAAGTCGGCGCCGAAGCGGGCGAAGAAGTAAGGCGTGGCGCGCAAAGCTGCGAAGAAAGCCGCCGCGCCAGCTAAGCAGACGCTCGCCGACTACAATAAGAAGCGCGATTTCAGGAAGACCAACGAACCGGCCGGCGGCAAGCTGAAGAACGCCGGCGGCATGTTTGTGGTGCAAAAGCACGCCGCGACGCGCCTGCACTACGATTTCCGGCTTGAGCACGACGGCGTGCTGTTGAGCTGGGCGGTGCCGCAGGGGCCGAGCTACGATCCCTCCGTCAAGCGCCTCGCTATGCGCACGGAAAACCATCCGCTCGAATACGGCTCGTTTGAGGGCGTCATCCCGAAAGGCGAATACGGCGCCGGCGCCGTGATCATTTGGGACACCGGCAAGGTGAAGTGGGTGCAGGACCCGGACGTCACGCTACCGAAGGGCGAGCTCAAGTTCATTCTCGAAGGCGAGCGACTCAAGGGCGAGTTCCACATCGTCAAGATCAAGCCGCGTGAAGGCGATCGCGGCGAACCGTGGCTGCTGTTCAAGTCAAAGGATTCCTTCGCCGGCAAGGAAGATCCCGCCGCGCGCCATCTCACCAGCGTCGTCAGCGGTCGCACGATCGAGGACGTGCGCGCCAATGCCGGCTCGCGCGTTTGGACCCGCGCCGGCGAACAAAAGCCGCGCGCAATGAAGCCGCCGAAATGGGATTTCATCGAGCCGGCGCTGGCGACGCGGGTGGAGAAAGCGCCCGACGGCGACGAATGGCTGCACGAGATCAAGTATGACGGCTATCGCATGCTGGCCTCCTGCAGTGGGCCCGCGGTGCGCATGTACACGCGTAATGGGCTCGACTGGACCGGCCGCTTTCAGTCGCTGGCCGATGAGCTGGGCGCGCTCAATCTAAAAGACGTGGTGCTCGATGGCGAAGCCGCCGTGGCGCTGGCGAACGGCAAAACCGATTTTTCCGCGCTGCAGAAGTCGCTCGATAACGGCGTCGCCAAGGGCGTCTCTTATTTTGCGTTCGATATCCTCGCCGAGGGCGACAAGGATCTGCGCAAGCTGCCGCTGCTCGAGCGCAAGGCGCGGCTGGAGAAGCTGCTGGCGAAAGCGAAAGCGCCGGTCGTCATCAGCCCGTACGTGATCGGCGGCGGCCCGCAAGTGCTGGAGGCGTTTCGCGAGAAGGGGCTTGAGGGTGTCGTTTCAAAGAAGGCCGATTCCCGCTATCGCAGCGGCCGCACCAAGAACTGGCTGAAGATCAAGCTCAACAACGAGCAAGAATTTGTCATCATCGGCTATCAGCCCTCGCTGAAAGGCCGCGCCTTCGCCTCGCTCATGCTAGCCGATCATGAGAACGGCGAGTTGGTCTATCGCGGCAATGTCGGCACTGGCTTCAATGACAAAACGCTGGCTTCGCTGCACGCGCAGCTGACAAAGCTCGCGCGCGCCAAGCCGGCTGCGAAAGTACCCCGCGAATCGGCGCGCGGGGCCAAATGGGTTGAGCCCCAACTCGTAGCGCAGGTGAAGTTCACCGAGTTTACCTCCGACAATGTCGTGCGCCACGGCGTCTTCATGGGTCTGCGCGGCGACAAAAGCGCCAAGGAGGTGCACGCGGAAATCGCGGCGCCGGCGATGAAGACGCGCGTCAGGCTCACCAATCCGAACAAAGTGCTGTTTCCCGATGCGGGCGTGACAAAGGTCGAACTCGCGGCCTATCTCGATATGGCGGCCGAGCGCATGGGGCCGCATCTTTATGGCCGTCCGCTCAGCCTGGTGCGCGCGCCCGAAGGCGTCGGCAAACAGACGTTCTTCCAGAAGCACGCCATGGCCGGCATGCCGAAGGAAATCGAGACCGTGCCGGTCGTCGAAAGCGACGGCGAAAGCGAAGACTACCTCACCGTGCGCGACGCGACCGGACTCGTGTCGTGCGCGCAAATCAGCGCGCTCGAATTTCACCTCTGGGGCTCGCGCAACGACGATCTCGAACATCCCGACCGTATGGTGTTCGATCTCGATCCCGACGAGTCGCTCGATTTCCAGGTGGTGAAGCGCGCGGCCTACGACATCAAGGCGCTGCTCGACAGCGCGAACCTGCCCTCCTTCGCCATGCTGACGGGTGGCAAGGGCATCCACATCGTGCTTCACCTGAAGCGCAAGCACACCTGGGAAGAAGTGAAGGGCTTTTCCGGCGAAGTGGCGGAGATGATCGCCGGACTCGACCCTAAGCGCTTCGTCGCCACCATGGCCAAAGCGCAGCGCAAGGGCCGCATCTTCATCGACTATTTTCGCAATCATCGCGGCTCAACTGCGATCTGCCCCTACTCGCCGCGCGCGCGCGCCAACGCGACCATCGCCGTGCCGGTGAGCTGGAGTGAGCTCAAGACCATGCCGGCCGCGTCCGCTTTTACGCTGCGCGACATGCGCGCGCGCCTCGCCGAACCCGATCCGTGGAGCGATTACGCCAAGTGCGCGGTGCAAATCACCAAAGCCGCCCGCAGCAAGCTGGGGCTTTGACGCGCCTCGCGCTTGATCCACGCCGGCAATGCGCCAATGTTGCCCGGAAAACGCCGAGGAACTCCGTCATGCGCATCGCATTGCTCGCACTCTCGCTGATGCTCACCGCCTGCGGGCAACGTGAAGTGCCCCCGCCCTTGCCTGAGGCCGAAGAGGCGGCGGCGGGGCCCGCGACCTGGTTCCTCTGCGATGCGATCGACGCGCCGGTGCTGCTCGCCTTCACGCGTGACGGCGAGACGGTACGCGTGGTGCAGTACGAAAAACCGAGCGGCGCGCTGCTGATGCGCACCGAATACACAATTGGCGGCGAGGAAGGCGCGGCCGGCAGCGTCTACACAACGCTCGTGCAGAACGGCGCTGAAGCTGGCGTCATACGCCAGATCAATCCCGGCATGCTGGAAACGCCGGCGTCCGCATACACCCTGCCCTTCACCTCGGTGCGCATCGGTACGCGTGAGATTTCCTGCCGCTGGCTGCCGCGTACGCGGCTGATGGGCTTTACCGGCCGGCGCACCATCGTCGTGCATGAAGATCAGGACGGCGATCTTCTCTACACCTCCTACGATTTCGCCAGCGCCGCCGAGGCCGAGCCGATCGAACTCAGCGAGAACGCGCGCAGCACCACCTTCTCACTCGAAGCCCGCGACGGCGCCGAGCAGGTGACGCCGGAGGGCACCACCTACACCTTCCAGGCCGACAGCGAGACGCAAGTCATCGTCACCGTCCGCGGCGGCGAAGGCACGGTCGAGGTGCGCCGGCATGGGCCGCGGCCGGTGCAGAACGAGCCTCTGCTCGGCTTCGTCGAGGGCGACGGCCGCGGGTGAGTTGTCGCGCGGCGGCGGACGGGCTAAGCCGCGCTGGCGATAGCGGGAGACGATGAGAATGGCGTTTGTGACGTACGAAAAGAACGGACGCGTTGCGACGGTGACGCTCAACCGGCCGGAGAGCCGCAACGCCATCGCCACGCAGCAAGATTGCGACGATCTGGCCGGCGCGCTCTGGCGGGCGAATGATGACGAAGAGATCAACGCCGTCATTCTGACCGGCGCCGGCAAATCATTCTGCGCCGGCGGCGACTTGAAGGCGATCCGTGAGCGCAGCGGCATTGGCCCACGCGCAACGCCGGACGGCACGCGCGCCAATTATCGCCGCGGCGTGCACGCGATCATCAAGGCGCTGGCGGAGATCGAAGTCGCCACCATCGCCGCGATCAACGGCCATGCGATCGGGCTCGGGCTCGATATCGGCATTCTCTGCGACATCCGCCTCGCCGGTGCGTCCACGAAAATGGCGTCGAGCTTTGTCAAAGTCGGCATCATCCCCGGCGATGGCGGCGCTTGGATTCTGACCAACGCCATCGGCGCCTCGCGCGCTGCTGAACTGGTGTTGACCGGCGACACGATCGATGCGGAGGAAGCGGCGCGGATCGGGCTGGTTTCGCGCGTCGTACCCGATGAAGCGCTGCTTGACGAAGCGCGCAAGCTGGCCGCGCGCGTCGCTGTCAATCCGCCGCGCACGGTGCGGTTGGCCAAGCGCCTGCTGCGTGAAGCGCAGACTGAGAGCCTGCACTCGGTGCTGGAGCTCTCAGCCGCGTTCCAGGCGCTGGCGCACGAAACCCGCGACCACAAGGAAGCGGTGGACGCGTTCACCGAGAAGCGCACGCCGAAATTCACGGGCGAATGAGATGAGTATCCGCGTCGGCATCGGCGGCTGGAGTTACGATCCCTGGTGGGAGACGTTCTACCCGGCTGACTTGCCGAAAGCGAAAGAGCTCGAATACGCCGCCAGCAAAGTGACGGCGATCGAGATCAACGCCACCTTCTATCGCACCCAGACCGCGGCCTCGTTCAAGAAGTGGGCCGCCGCGACGCCGGATGATTTCCGCTTCTCGGTGAAGGCCCCGCGCGCGGCGGTGCAGCGCAAAGATTTGCGCGAGGCGAGTCAATCGATCGAATGGTTCTTCAATTCAGGCGTCGGCGAACTGGGATCAAAGCTGGGCCCGATCTTCTACCAGATGGCGCCTTACAAGAAGTTCGATCTTGCCGAGATGACGGCCTATTTCGACATGCTGCCGCAAAAGCTCGGCAAGCTGAAGCTGCGTCACGCCATCGAGGTGCGCCACGAAAGCTTCCGCGACGATGCCTTCATGAAGCTTGCGCGCGAACGCAACATCGCCGTCGCCACCGTCGAAAGCGAGAAGCATCCGCTGATCGTCGAGCCGACCGCCGATTTCGCCTACGCGCGGCTCGAGTTGACGAAGGCCGATGAGCCGACAGGCTATCCCAAAGCGGCGCTGAAGAAGTGGGCCAAGACGGCGCGAGAATGGGAGAAGTCGGGCGAAGTCTTCCTGTACTTCATCAGCGGCGCCAAGGAGCGCAACCCGGCCGCGGCGATGGCCATGCTGGAGCTCCTGAAGAGCTGACATGAAATCCATGCTGGTGATCGGCGGCGGCCTTGTCGGGGCGACATCCGCGCTGAGGCTGCAAGCCGCGGGCGCTGCAACAACGCTGATCGATCCCGGCGACATGCGCCGCGGCGCCTCCTACGGCAACGCCGGCCACATCGGCTCGGAGCAAGTGAGCCCCTGGTCGACATGGGCCAATGTGCTGAATGCGCCGCGCTCCAGCTTCGGCCTCGGCGGGCCGCTCGATTTTCGCTGGAGCGATGTGGCGTTGTGGACGCCATGGGCGATGCGCTTTCTCGCCGCGTGCGATCCTGCGCAATTCGCGCGCGGACGCGACGCGCTGACGGCCCTGCTCGCCGACGCCCTGCCCGCCTGGCAACGCATCGCAGAGCTTGCTGGCAAGCCCGAACTCGTCATCCCGCATGGCCACGTCACAGCCTGGATGACGCGCGCCGGCGCAGAGCGCGGCGTGCCGGCATTCCAGAAAGCGCAATGGGGCGCGACCAATTATCGCGAAATGAGCGCCAGCGAACTCGAGCGCTACGCCAAGGTGATGCGCCGCCCGCCCTATGCGGCGATGCTGGTGAGCGGCACTGGCCAAGTCAGCGATCCGCAAACTGCGCGTGATGCGATCATCGCTGCGTTTCGCGCACGCGGCGGCAAAGTCGCAACGGGCAAAGTAGAACACCTTGAAGCGAGCGGGCGCGTCACACTGGCCGACGGCGGAACGCGCGAAGCGGAAGGCGTGCTGGTGAGCGCCGGTGCCTGGTCGGGCGAGCTGATGCAGCAGCTTGGCGTGCGCGCGCCACTCATTGGCGAGCGCGGCTATCATCTGCAAAGCCCGGAAACCAACTGGCCGCAGGATTTGCCGACCACGGTGTTTCAGGAACATTTCATCGCCGTTTCGCGCTTCAACAGCGGCCTCCGGTGCACCAGTTTCGTCGAATTCGGCTCGCCCGATGCGCCGGGCGACGAACGCAAATGGCGCCGCCTGAAGCAGCGTATCGAAGAGCTCGGCATCAAGTTCGCGCCGAACCCGGACCGATGGGTCGGCTCACGTCCTAGCTTGCCGGACTTCATGCCAGCGATCGGACGGCTCAAGCGCGAGCCGAACATATTCTACGCCTTTGGCCACGCGCACCTTGGCCTCACCGAAGCGCCAATCACGTCGGAGATCATCGCTGCGCTGGCGACGGATACGCCGCCGCCATTCGACATCGCGCCATTCAGAGTCGAGCGCTTCGCCTAGTCTGCCCTCGCGCGTGCGGACAGCGTCTCGCGCGCGATCGGCTCGCCATCGACGATCACCAAGTCAATCGCGTCAAAGGCTGTGACGCTTTCGAACGGATTGTCGCGCAGCAGCAGCAAATCGGCTTGCTTGCCAATAGCGACCACGCCGACGTCCTCAAGGCCAAAGAAGGCTGCGTTCTCGATCGTCGCTGCGCGGAATATACGCGTCGGCTCGATACCAGTCGCAAGCCAGCGATCCATCTCCCAGCGGCCGTTGAGACCTGGCGGATTAGCGTAAGTCGGCCCGCTTGGCGTGTCGGAGCCGAACAGCAATTGCTGGCCATGTGACGCGCCGTAGCGGGTTACGGCATTCACGCGCGCGATAGGCCCCGCCAACGGCTCGTCCCATCGCCCAGCGCTCACCAACTCTCGGACCTCTTCGTCCTGCAGCATCTCATTGCGAAACCACTGCCCGTCCTCGGTCGCGTACCAAGCCAGCAGCGGCGGGGGATAGACGTCCGCAAGACCAGGTCGTGAGAGGAAGTTCGGATCAAGCAGGTCGCCCTCGCCGTAGAGCACCTGGATGGTCGGCTGCACGGCAATGTCGGCTTCAATCTCGGCATCGAGCAGCGCGGTGATTTCCGCGCTCAGCTCACGCGCCCGGCGATCGTTCCAGGTCCACATGCCATGCACGAAGAGATCGACATCCCCCGCCACGCCGGCCGCGTGCGCCTGCTGCGAGTTGGCGTGCAGGAGTAGTTTCATCCCGCGCGCATGAGCTGCATCCCGCAGTGCGCGCAGTATCTCCGCACTCGGCGTCGGCAAATTGCGCACGCGCCCGAACCCGGATTCGAAATGTGTCTTGACGCAAATCGCGCCATCCTGGGCGATGCGCTCAACCACTGCGTCCGGCGTATGCGCGGCGGGATCGATGCCCTCGGGCGCGGTCTGTGTGGAGTTGATCACGAATGTCGAGATGATCTCGTAGCGCTGCGGCGCCGGCATGAAATTGGTCGGGTAGCCGTCCATCACCGGCGCGCCGCCGCAAAAGTGCACGTGCGGCGCGTCGGTGCGCGCATTCCAGGCCGCAACCCGCTCACCGGAGGAGAAGAGATCAATCAGCGTCGTGAAGCCGTGATAGAGGAAGCTCCGCGGCGCCTGCGCCGTCCACGCCGCCGCCAAATCCGGATGCGTTTCCTCCGCGCCGAAAGGCAGACCGGGGATTTCATTCAAGTGTACATGGCTGTCGATCAGGCCAGGGCTGAGATAACGCCCCGCACCATCGAGCATTGTTGCACCTTCGCCGGCGCGGAACGGCCCGCCAATCTCGGCAATGCGGCCATCGATTATGCGAACGGACGTCGGCCCATAAGGCGCGTCGCGTTCGGGCGAAGCGATCATGACATCAGTGATGACGAGGCTGCCCGATGGAGTCACCGGCGCAGTAGCGCAGGCAGCCAAAAGCCAGCTCAACACGAGCCCTAGAGCAATACGCATAATGTCCCCCTATGCGCCGTAGCGCGTTCCTAGCGGAAGCCGGCGTTGATCTTCTCGAGCGCGCTCACTGGCGGTACCAGGTCGGCGTCGGTCAGCTTGTTGAGCTGCGTGTCCACGGTGTTGAGCGCATCGTGGAGATCGCGCGCTGCGGGATCGACGAAGAGGAGCCCGGTGATGATCTCGCCCTCCGCCGTCTTGCGCGCCAGGTATGAGAGCGCGGCGTGGCGGTCGGTGGAGTCGTAATCGTCTTCCAGCTTGCGCAGGCGCAGGATCGAGCCGTCGTGTTGGACGACTTCCTTGAGTTCGCCGGGCTTATATTCCGCCGTGATCGGCACCCGCGGCGTGATCACGTCCATGCGGTTTACAGCTTCGTTATGCGCGCGCACGTAATCGAAGCTCTTGGTCGACCCGACATGGTTGTTGAACGCAACGCACGGGCTTAGCACGTCGAGGATGGCGACACCCTTGTGGCTGAGCGCGCCCTTGATCAGCGGCACAAGCTGCGTCTTGTCGCCCGAGAAGCCGCGGCCGACATAGGTCGCGCCGAGCTGCAGCGCCAGCATGACGAGATCGATCGGGCTGTCCTTGTTCTCCGCGCCTTTCTTGGCTTTCGAGCCTTTGTCCGACGTGGCCGAGAACTGCCCTTTGGTGAGGCCGTAAACGCCGTTGTTCTCGACGATGTAAGTCATGTTGACGCCGCGCCGCACCGCGTGCGCGAACTGGCCGAGGCCGATCGAGGCGCTATCGCCGTCGCCCGAGACACCGAGATAGATGAGGTCCTTCGCAGCGATGTTGGCGCCGGTCAGTACGGAGGGCATGCGCCCGTGCACGGCGTTGAAACCGTGCGCGGGGCTGACGAAATAGTCCGGTGTCTTCGACGAGCAGCCGATCCCCGAGAATTTCGCCAAGCGATGCGGCTCAAGATCGATCTCGAAGCAGGCCTGGATGATCGCGGCGCTGATCGAATCGTGCCCGCAGCCGGCGCAGAGCGTCGAGATACGCCCCTCATAGTCGCGTCGGGTAAAGCCGACAGCGTTGCGCTCCAGTGAGGGGTGATGCAGCGGCGGTTTGGTGAGATAGGTCATTCAGCGTTTTCCGTGAGCGCCGCGCCAGCTTTGAGCTTCTCGGCGATGTCTTTGATGATGAAGCGCGCGGTGATGGGCGTGCCGTCATAGTGCAGCACCGAGACGAGGCGCGCGGGATGGACGCCGCCTTCGTTGACCAGCAGCGCTTTGAGCTGCGCGTCGCGGTTCTGCTCGACCACGAACACCTGTTCGTGGTTGCGGATGAACTCGAACACTTCGTCCCGGAATGGGAAGCCGCGCACGCGCATGGCGTCGAGATGGATGCCCTGTGCTTCCAAAGCGCAGAGCGCTTCCTCCATGGCCGGATCGGTGGAGCCGAAATAGATCACGCCATCGGGCGTGCGCCGCTTGGCTTTCTTCACGACAGGCGCCGGGATGTGCGCCTTCATCGTCTCCCACTTGCGCAGCAAGCGGTTCATGCCGTCGGTATAATCCTCGCCGCGTTCGCTGTAGCGCGCATAGCGATCGTGGCTCGAGCCACGGGTGAAGTAGCTGCCCTTGGTCGGGTGCGTGCCGGGATAGGTGCGATACGGCACCGCATCGCCATCGACATCGAGATAGCGGCCGAACTCGACGCCAGCATCGAGGTGTTCCCGCGTCAGCACCTTGCCGCGGTTGAGCTTGCGCTTCTCGTCCCATTTGAACGGGGCCGTCAGCCATTCCTGCATGCCGATATCGAGTTCGAGCATGACGAAGACGGTGGTCTGGAAGAAGTCGGCTAAATCGAACGAGAGCGCGCTGAATTCGAACGCCTCGGTCGGATTGCCCGGAAACAGCATCGGATGCTTGGTGTCGCCGTGGCTGGCGTAGGCCGCGAGCATAAGATCCGATTGCTGCGTGCGCGTCGGCATGCCGGTTGAGGGGCCACCGCGCTGCACATCGAAAATCACCGCCGGCACTTCGGCGTAATACGAAAAGCCGACAAACTCGTTCATCAGCGAAATGCCGGGACCGCTGGTGCAGGTGAAGGCGCGCGAGCCCGCCCAGCCAGCCCCCATGACCATGCCGATGGAAGCGATTTCGTCTTCGGCCTGGACGATGGCGAAGCGCTTCTTGCCGTCGGCATCGGTGCGCAGCTTACTGCAATGCTTTTCGAACGCTTCGGCCAGCGACGTCGACGGCGTGATCGGATACCAGGCGCAGAAGGTCGCGCCGCCGAACACTGCGCCCAGCGCCGCGGCCTCGTTGCCTTCGACAAAAATACGGTCGCCCACTTTGTCGGCGCGGCGCACCTTGAGGCCGATCGGCGCAAGATTCGCTTCAGCGTAGCCGCGGCCAAGCTCGAACGCCTTGAAGTTGGGCGCGATCAGTTTGTCCTTGCCTTTGAACTCATCGGTCAGCAGCTGCTTGATGACGTCCGGCTCCAGCCCCAGCAGCTGCGCCATCACGCCAACATAGCAGATGTTCTTGAAGAGCTGCCGCTGCCGCGGATCGGCGAACTCGGACGCGATCAGCTCCGTCAGCGGTGCGCCAATGACAGTGATGTCGTTGCGAAACTTCGCCGCCGGCAACGGCTTGGATGAATCATAAAGCAGATAGCCGCCCGGCTCGATGCTTTTGACGTCTGCGTCCCAGGTCTGCGGGTTCATCGCCACCATGAGATCGACGCCGCCGCGCCGGCCAAGCCAGCCCGCTTCAGACACGCGTACTTCGTACCAGGTCGGCAGACCCTGGATGTTGGATGGAAAGATGTTGCGCGCCCCCACCGGCACGCCCATGCGCAGGATGGCTTTGGCGAACAATCCGTTCGCGCTCGCCGAGCCCGAACCGTTCACATTCGCGAATTTGACGACGAAGTCGTTAGTAGCGGCCAGGGGCTTCGACATGGAGCGAGGTTGCGCCTCATCATGGCGGCCAGTCCGCCGGGGCAACCTTGATAGCCGTTCGCCCGGAGCAAATGAAGAGGCTCGGCAGCGCCCTAACTGACCGCGGCGCCCTCTTCCGTATCGTCACGGCCGGCCGATTGCGCCGCCGGCGGCGCCGAGCCGCTAAAAACTAGCGCGGCGTTCTGGAACGGACGCCGGTAGCGCTCCAGCCGGTTAAAACTGATGGTCCGAAAGCCCATTACCGGCTCCAGGGCGACGAACTTATCGTCCTCATAGCCAACCAAGAGCAGGTAGTGCTGCACCATCGAGGCGCCGGTGAGTTCGGCCACCATGCCGACCCGGGAGGTGACCAGTGCGGCGGGCAAGCCAAGCACCGGGACGTTAGCGCCGGGCAGTTGCCAGTGCTGGATATAAATCGAGGGCAGCCGCACGGGCACGAGCACCGGCCGGCCGCTTTCAAGTTCGTGGATGATATCCTCTTCACGTAGCCGCACCGCGCTCGTTGTGAGCCCATTAGCCCGCGCCATGCTCATGAGTTCGGCCATCGAATAGCCGGACGGATCGCTTGGCGGCGTGGAGGCGAAGATCGTCTGCCCCTCCGCCGCGCCATCGCCATTCCAGTAATTAATGACGCTGGCCAGCGCATGCGCGCCGCACGCCGCACCGCTAGTCTGCCGGTCGTGTTTGACCGGCAGAACCAGCGTTTGCGGCGGCTCGACTGCGCGATCCAGCATCTCGAAACTGTTGGCGGCGCTACGCTGCGCAAACACGTCGATAC
>JAEYPY010000184.1 GCA_023410295.1 Pseudomonadota bacterium
ATCACCGCCGGGGGGGGGGGGGGGGGGGGTCTCGGCGCCGCCCCCCCCCCCCCGCTCCTCGGTCGGCACAAAGGGAAAGCGCGCCCACCTCCGGCGCGGTTTTTCTTTGCGCGATCAGTAAGCCTCACCCTCGAGAGTGATCGCACGAAGCTCGGCTTCCGCATCCAGCGGTTCGCACGACGAGACGGCGATTCCATCGGACTCTTCTGAGACGAGGCGTGCGCCATCATTGCACTCCGGGATGGCCAGGGGCGCGTAGATCTCATCGACGACAAGCGCCTGTCGTGGACGAAACTGGTAGGCCAGCAGCACGAAAAGGCACAGCATGACGACAGTGCATGCGGCCATGATGACACGATCAAACATGGGCGCCCCTGAACGAAGCAGCCCTGCGATACTATCGCAGGGCCGCGCCGCTGTCAGGTAAGCGCTGGCGCGCCTCTATTCCGCCGCCACCGGCGTGAACTCCAGATCGTGATAATCGAAGCTGAAATCTGCAAGCGGCGAGACCGCCTGCATCTTGATCCGATCGATCGCCCCTTGCGCATCGAGCTGGAACGTCACGTAAGCCGGCTCGATCAGACGATCACGCCAGTCGACTCGGAAGGTATCGTACTGGAAGTGCGTAAGCTCGCCCGTCATGCCGGGGGTCAGCGTGAAGTCCATCACCAGCTTGCCATCGGCTCGCTGGGTGATGGTCATCGGCCCGTACCAGGGATCCTGGTAGCGCCCAGCATAGCGCTCTAGCGGCAGCGAAGGTTGCGACGGTGCGGCTGACGCCGTCTGTTGCTGCAGCATCGCCACAGCGCGTTCATCACGCGAGCGGACGAACGTCTGAAACGCCGTGCCCCAATCATAGTACGGGCGCTCGAGATAATGATCGAGCAACTCGTAGGCGATGCCGAGCGCCGCTTCACCGTCTTCGCTGTTAATGGCGACCGAGAAGCCGACATTGCGCTCGGGGATCAAAATCAGGATCGCCTGCGCACCGAACACTGCGCCCGTGTGCATGATGAGGCGATGGCCCTGATAGTCGCGCTCGGTCCAGCCCAGCGCGTAGCTGTTGAACTGCGGCGTGGTCGCGGCAATCGGCTCTGGCGCTTGGCCGAACGGGATGTGAATCCGCGGCGTCCACATTTCGCGCGATTGCGCTTCGCTGAAGAGGCGCCCGCCCTCCGGCAGCGCGCCGCGCGCGAGCTGGATCGCGATCCAGCGGCCCATGTCGTTGGCGCTTGCAGCAACACCGCCCGCTGGCGCAGCGTTGGCGCCAAGCTCGGGATCGAATTCGGCGCGGCCGCTATCGTCCATCACCTCTTGCGTGCCCATGCCGGTCATTGGCCCATCGCGGCGCCCGTGCGGCCAGGCGCGGTTGCGGTTGCGCCGGCGCTCGACGCGATCCGACGTTGCCGTCCGCATGCCGGCGGGCACGAGCACGTCTTCGCGCATGAAGCGCTCCCAAGTCTTGCCCGTAACTTCTTCGATCAACTGGCCCGCAACGGCGTAAAGCACGTTGTCGTAGGCGTAATCGCTGCGGAAGCTCGTCGCCGGCTCGATGTGGCGAAGCGCGCGCACAGTGTCTTCGCGCGAGCGCGATGAGCGCGGCACGAACATGAGATCGCCCGCGCCGAGGCCCAGCCCGCTCCGGTGCACCAGCAGATCGCGCACCGTCATGTGCCGCGTCACCCACGGATCCCACATTTCGAAATACGGAATGTGCTCTGTGACCGGATCGTCCCAAGCGATCTCGCCGCGATCGACCAGGACCGCCAGCGCCGCGGTGGTGAAAGCTTTGCCGACCGAGCCGAGCTGAAAAATCGTATCGGCATCGACCCGCTCGTTCGCGCCAAGCCGGCGCACGCCGAAGCCGCGCGCGAACGTCACGTCGCCGTTCTCGACAATGGTCACGGAAACGCCGGGCACGCCGACTTGCGTGCGGATTTCCTCAACGCGCTGCGACAGGTTTGCGGGCGGCTCGGCCCAGGCCGCGCCCATCGCCACGCACATACTGGCGACCGCCAGCAGCGTAACTCTTGTCTTACCTGCCATCACGTCCCTCCCTCAAGCTTCAGCCGTCGCGCCGCTCTGAGCGCGCGTGCTCCACAAACGCCAAACGCCGATCGTCAAAAGCGGCGCAACGAAAACCACCAGCAGCGTGATCGCGAGCGCCCGGTAGCCCTCGGCGATCAAAGTCACGAGCCCGATGCGCTCAGCGAGAAAAACCGAGCCGAGCAACACGATGCCGCCGATCATGAGCCGCGCACGCGTCGAAAGCTCTTTATCGCGCCGCGCACGCCACGCGCCGGCGATGCGCTCATTCAGCCCATGCACGATGCCGACGCCGCTCTCCAGCAGCGCCACCAGGATCATGGCCTGGAACGCCAAGTGGAACGGCGGCATATCGAGCGCGCGCAACATCACTTCCGACGGCAGCGTCTCGGCGCCGATGCCCGGATAGAAAGCCAGCATGCAAAAGAAGAAGACCAACGCCGGCCAGATCGCCAAGGGTCCGGCCAGTGCGCCGGCGACGATGGCGTCCTTGCTGCTGGTGAAATGGCGCAGCATCGGCAGGATGGCGACAGCGCCGATGAGGTTGTAGCCGCCATAAGTGAGCCCGCCCAGCAGCCAGCCATCGCCCAGCGGCGCCGCATCGAGACTGGCCGCCGAACGCTCGCCGAAGGCGGAAAGCGCCAGCACCGCGAACACCGCATAAACGGCGTAGAGAAACGGCGTCATATATTTGAAGAGGTTCTCGACCGAGCGGTTGCCGAACGTCGTCACCGCCGCGGTGACGGCAACGAAGGCGAGCGAGCCCGCCACCACCGGCAAGCCGAAACTCGCCGCACCGATCTCCCCTGCCGCCGCGCCAAACACCGCGAGCAGCAGGATCAGAAACGGGATGTAGGCGATCTCGAACAGAACCCAGAACGGCCCCAAGAGCCCGCGGAAGAAGGCGCGATAGTCAAAGCCGTTGAAGGCGCGCGCGAACAGGAACGTCACCACGCAAATGACGCTCCACACCAGCATGGCGACAACGATCGCCAGCAAGCCGCCAAGCGGCCCGTGCGGCAGGAAGAACTCGGCGAGCTCGCGGCCCGTCGCGTAGCCGCCGCCGATGACCACGCCCTTGAAGGCGAAGCCCGGCAGCAGGTAGCGCTGAAACCAACTCGCCGGCTGCGCCATCGCGCGCTCCTAGTTCGCCGTCACGCCGGTTCGCGCGCGGCCCATCCAGAAGAGGATCAGCGCCGCGAGGAACGTCGCGCCGGCGCCGATCATGAAGAAAAGCTCGGTCGGGATGACGCTCCACAGCGTGCCGATGAAGCCCGCCGAAACGCTGCCGAGGAATTTGGCGATGTACCAGGCGCCCATCATCATCGCCGCGACCTGCACCGGCGAGAGCGTGCCGATCAGCGCGAGGCCAACCGGCAGCACCAGCAACTCGCCGCATGTCAGCAGCACGAAGTACACAATCACCCAGAGCGAGCTGACCGGCGCGCCGTCCGCCGCGCTATACGCCAACGCGGCCGCCACCATGATGAGGCAAGCGATGCCGGCGAGCGCGCAGCCGAGCGCCATGCGGCGGAAAAGATTGGGCTCATGCCCGCTCTCTTTGCGCTTGCGCCAATACGCCATCAGGAACGGCGTCAGCACGATGATCAGCAGCGGATTGAGCGAGGTGAACCAGGGCGCCGGGATCTCGAAATCGCCGAGCATTCGCTCGGTGCGCTGATCGAGCCAAAGCGTGATGGTGTTGCCGCTCTGCTCGTAGGCAATGCGGAAGAGAATGACGACGGCGATGACGCCAATCAGCGTCGCCAGGGCTTTCCAGTCCGCCGGACCAAGCGGCGCGTGTTGTTTCGCTTCGCCCACCACGCGCGCAGGCTCCGGCGGGAGCAGCTTCCGGAAGCTGAGATACAGCAAAAGCCCCAGCGCCATGCCGAAGCCGGCGGAGGCGAAACCCCAGTGCCAACCATAGAGCTGCGCCAGAAGCGGACAGAGGATGATCGCGGTAAAGGCGCCCAGATTGATGCCCATGTAATAGGCGCTGAACGCCTGGTCGCGCCGCGTATCGCCCTCGCGATAGAGCGCGGCGACTTGCACCGCGAGCGGCGGAATGAAAAGCCCGTTGCCGATCGCCACCAGCGCCAGCGCCGGAAACAGCAGCGACTCGAACGCCATCGCGAAGTGACCGAACATCATCAGCGTGCCGCCGATGACGACGCTCGTGGTGCGCCCGAGCCAGCGGTCGGCGATGATGCCGCCGAAGAACGGGCTGAAGAACGCACAGCCCGTGTAGAGGCCGAAGATGATCGACGAGTCCGCCTGCGCGATGCCGATGTGCTGGGTCATGTAGAGCACCAGCATCGCCTGTAGGCCGAAGTACGAGAATTCCGCCCACGTCTGCGTCAGGAAAAGCACCGTCAGCCCGGGCGGATGTCCGAAGACACTCCGGCCCGAACTCGGCGGCGTTTCCGCAGCTTGGCTGGCGGTCACGTGAAGCGCCTAGAAGTTGAAGTTGAAGCTGTAGAAGTTCATCGCCACCGCGAACCAGAGGATCACGATGATCGACAGCACCAGCAACACGCCCCAGATCTTGGCAAACCAGGTCGATGGCGCGCGCCACAGCGAGTAATTGGCGAAGGCCGCGCCCGCGAGCGCCAGGATCGGCACGATGCCCGCGACGTAGAGCACGGTCATGAACGTCGTCGCCGCGCCGCCGGACGTGCTCGTCAGCGAGTCCATCAGCCAGAGCACGAACGCCACCCAGCCGCCGACATAGGCCAGCGAGAGGAGCGCCGCGGCCGGCGCGAGCCGATGCGCCCGCGCCCGCGCGCCTTCATAGGGGAACGCGGTCTTGTGCACGCGGCGCGCCAGCGCCCGCACCGGCCAACTCAGCAGCGTCAGCACCAGAACGAGGATCGAGATGCCCAGCAGCGGCGTCAGCAGCGCGCTCGAGCGATACCAAGGCGCGCGCGAGTAAGCGATCGCAAACGAGAGCGGCTCGAACGCGATGGCCGTCACCTGGCCGTTCTCATCGACGCGCGCACCCATGCGCTCGTCGCTGCCGACCGCTTGCCAAACCCACGGCTCGACCTCGCGCCAATGCTTCGGCTGGCCGTTCAGTTCCGGCAGGCCGGGGCCAACGAGATCGCCGTTTGGCAACATCGCCACGCTGGTCTGACCGAGGAAGTACGCCACCAAGAGCGGGCTCGTGCCCGCGCGCCGCGCGCTTTCATATGCGCCGACAAGCGCCGCGCCATGTTCTTGCGCGGTCGGCAGCGCCACCAGTTCGCCCGGCGCTTCAGCGCGCGGGAAGTAGCGGTTGACGAATTGCTCCATGAAGGTCCAGCGCAGCAACATCGCGCCCGGCGTTTGCGCGCCGCCCGAGTTCAGCGAAATGAAGACGCCGACATTCTGATCCATCAGCAGCGACAGATTGGAGTGGAAGAACGTGGTGTCGCCGCCATGCGCGATGATGCGCTGGCCCGCGTAATTCTCCTGGTAGAAGCCGAGCAGCATGCTGTTCACGCCGGGGAATTGCTGATCCACAGTTTCGTGCATCTGCCGCGCCGTTTCAGGGCTCAGCAGGCCGGCGGCGTTGTTGAGATGCGAATTCATGAAGAGCGCCATGTCCGCGCCCGTCGTCGTCATCGAGCCAGCGGGAGCCGCCGGGATGAGTTCGAAGAAGCCCGGTTCGCCATCGGCCACGCTCTTATAGCCTGCCGACATCGCCGCGTTCATCTCTTCCGGCAGCGGCTGCACGAACGTCGAGTTGCGCATGCCGAGCGGTTCGAAAATGTGCGCCTGAATATAATCGGCAAAGGACTCGCCCGAAACGCGCTCCACCACATAGCCCGCGAGCGCCGTCGCATAATTCGAGTAAGCCGGCATCGTGCCCGGCGGATAGATGCGGTTCGGGATATGGGTCTTGAGATAATCGCCCAGCGCCGTCTCCCCCGCCGCCGGATCGGAGGTGATGAGGTCGCGGATCACCTCTTCAAAGCCGGTCGTGTGCGTCATGATCTGACGCATGGTGATCGGCTGGCCTTCGTAATCGGGGATTTCGAAGTCGATATAGGTGTTGATGTCGGCGTCGAGATCGATGCGGCCGGCTTCGACCTGCTGCATCACCGCCGTCCAGGTGAAGAGCTTCGAGATTGAGCCCGGACGGAAGAGTGTCGTCTCCGCATCGACGGGCGCGCGGGTTTCGAGATTGGAATAGCCATAACCGCGATTGGCGATGACTTGGCCGTCGCGCACGATCGTGACCACCGCGCCGGCGATGTCCGAACTCGACAGCGCGTACGGCATGAAGCCATCGAGCCAAGCATTGAGATCAGTGCTGTTAAGTTGCGGCGCCGGCGACGACGCCGTGGCGGCCGCGGCCTCTTGAACCTGCTCCGGCGTCACTTGCCCGCTTGCCTGCAGCGCGCCCGCGCTCATGAGCGTCAGCGCCATCAGCGGCGCTTTCCAACTCTTCAGCTTGTCCCACATGTCGCCGTTCTCCCCGCGGGCCGGCCCCAAACCGGTCCGCTAGCAGAATTGCCGAGCATTTCAGCTTTTGCAACCCCCTTTGCATATTTGCATAATCGGGTCGGAATTTTTTTCTAACGTTTTTTCCGCTACTTAACATACGTCCGCGCCTCTGCTCGTCAGTTTGCGACGAGTTGCACCGTGGCGTTTTTCGCATTTTCCACTAGAGTTGCATTTCCGCAAAGTCGCAAAGCGGGAGGAAATGCATTGGCCGGCAAGAGACAGATATCGCTGCGCACCGAGCATTGGCCGATGCTGGCCCCCTTCCGCATCACCGGCCACGTCTTCACCGGGCTCGACTGCGTCGTAGTGGAAATCGCCGAGGCTGGCCACGTCGGCCGCGGCGAAGCGGCCGGCGTTTATTATCTAGACGACACCGCCGCGAAGGCGCTCGAACAGATCGAAGCAATCTTGCCCGAGCTCGAAGCCGGCCTCGACCGCGCCGCGCTGCAAAGCCGTCTACCGCCCGGCGGCGCGCGCAACGCCGTCGACTGCGCGCTGTGGGATCT
>JAEYPY010000086.1 GCA_023410295.1 Pseudomonadota bacterium
GGCGTGAACGCGGACCAGATCCGCGCGTTCGAACACGCCTGCATGCGCGCCTGGCCCGCGCGCAACGCGACCGAGATCGATGGCTGGCGCGCTTTCGCCACCGCCGGCAAGTCCTGGCGCGCGAACACAACCTGGGCGCTCGATTACACCGGCGCCGATCTCAACGCCTCCATCGCCGCCGCCGAAGCTTGGGCTGCTCAGCACAACATCGTTCCCGCGTTCAAACTCGCCGAAGCCGCCACAGCGCCCGCAAACCTGGCCAGCGAACTCACCGCGCGCGGCTATCGCCCGCACATGCCAACGCGCGTGATGACGCGCGGCCTCGGCTCCACACCGCCGCCCGATCGCCCCGTCGATATCCACCTAGAGCCCACGGACTCATTCTGGACGCCGCTCCGCCTCGCCGCACCCAGCGCCGAAGATTTCGCCGAGCGCGCCGATATCGTGCTGCGCACGACGCCGCCGCGCGCTTTCGCTATTGCCCGGCTCCAGCATCAGCCGGCGGCGATCGGCTTCGGCGATGTCACCGACGGCCTGCTCGGCATCTACCTCATGCGCACAGCGCCCAACGCGCGCCGTCAGGGCCTAGCGCGCGACATCGTGCGCCAGCTCTGCAGTTGGGGCGTCATCAACGGCGCCCACACCGCTTACCTGCAAGTCGAGCAAAGCAACGACGCCGCAATCGCGCTCTATGCCAGCGACGGCTTCACACTTGGCTACAGCTATACCTACTACGTAAAGGACTAAGCGCGCAGCGACTGCACCAGCCGCGTCATCGCGCTTGCGCCCACCAGCGGCGCGAAGAACGGCACGATCGAGCAGGCAAGCCCGACCAGAAACACCGCACCGCCATGGCGCCGGCGCAGCATGACAGCGTCGGCATAGCTCATGTGCCGCGTCGCCGCGACCGTGGCGTACTCACGTCCCATCAGGAAGCCGTTGAGGGTGTAGAACACGACCGCATTCAGCACCGGCACAAAATAGAGCGGGATGGCGAGGAGGTTGAACGCCAGCGCCGGCAGCGCAATGCGCGCGCCGTTCCAAATGCCTTCGCCGATCGGCACGCGGCGCGCTTTCGGCGCACCGATCTTCTTCTCCACACGCTCGGCGGCGATGTCGAACAGAAGCCCGCCCACCAGCATCGAAATTGCCGGCGAGAGCGCAATCGCCAGCACCACCACCGCGACGCTGGCGATGAATTCGCCCGCGGTCGAGACATACGCCAGCCAGCCGCCGCCGTCGGGAATGAGCGGGATGACGTAGCGAATGAGCGCCCCCGCCGCGAGCACGGTCAGCGTCACTGCGATGACGAGGTTGACGATCGCCAGCAGCGTCAGGCGCCCGAAGATGACGTCCTTCAGCCCGCCCGCGATCGCCGCCACCACATTGCTCACGAACGCCCTCCGCCGCTCTTCACTTGACGCCAATCTAGCGCCTCTCCACCCTCCGGCCACAGGAGACTTGGACATCATGACCGACGCCGCCGCCGAAAAGCCAACGATCGCCTGGCGCGAACACGCGGTCGATTGGGCCAAGACCATCGCCGGCGCAGCGCTCGCCTATCTCGCTTTCACCACGGTCGCCTTCGCGAACTATCGCATCCCGTCCGAAAGCATGGTGCCGCACATTGAGGTCGGCGACCGCGTCGTCGTCTCGAAATTTGCCTATGGCTATAGCCGCCACTCGCTGCCGCTCAACGCCGCGGCGCTACTGGCGCCAAGTGATGCGCGCCTGTTCGAAAGCCTGCCGCGGCGCGGCGATGTCGTCGTCTTCATTCATCCCGTCAGCGGCGACACCATGATCAAGCGCGCCATTGGCCTGCCGGGCGATGTCGTGGAAATGCGCGATGGCGCGCTCTGGCTCAACGGCGTAGCCGCCGAATTGAGCGCACCGGTGCTGCTGATGCGCAGCGTCTTTCCCGAAGGCCGCGAATATGCGCGCCGCTCAGAAGAGCGTTTGCCGGACGGCCGCACGCATGCTGTGCACGATCTCACAGACGGCGGCGCCTTCGATGATTTCGGCCCTTACACCGTGCCGACCGGCCACATCTTCTTCATGGGCGACAATCGCGACAACTCGCTCGACAGCCGCTGGAGCGGCATGGGTCCGGTGCCGATCGAAAACCTGATCGGGCGCGCCGAGATCGTTTACGTCACCGGCGGCTCATGCGGACGCGATCCGACCGTCGCCTGCCCGATGCAGCGCTGGATGCGCCCGCTTCACCACTGAACTCACTGCCGGCTGCGCTGCACTGTAAAGAGGCCGGCCAGAATGAGCGCCGCGCCCAGAAACGCGATCGCGCCCAGTTGTTCGCCGAACAAAAGCCACGACAGCACCGCCGCCGCCAACGGTTGCATCCACAACAGCACCGTCGAGATCAAAATCGGCAGCCGCCCCACGCCATAGGCAATCAGCCCTTGCCCACCGACCTGCACGACAACACCGAGTCCAAGCAGAATCAGCCAGCCTTGCAGCGAATGCGGCAACAGCGGCTCTTTCAACATCAGCGCCAGCGCAAATGTCACCACCACGCCGCTTATGCCGGCGAAGAACATCACACCGCCAACGCCGACGCGCTTGCCGATCGAACGCACCATCAAGAGATACGTCGCGTAGCCAAGCGCCGAACCCAGCGCCATCAAATCGCCGACCCAGCCTTCCTCGCCGCCCGCCGGACCTTCGCCGCCACGCGCACGTCCGATCGCCAGCAACACCGCGCCGGCTAGCGCGATCGCGCCGCCATAGAGCACGCCGGCGCCGACACGCTCCTTCAGCACCCACCAGCCAAACAGCGCCGCAAAAATCGGTGTCATGTTGGTGAGCAGCGTGGCGTTGGCGACGGTGGTCTTGGTCAGCGACGCCGCCCAGAGACTGAGCTCGAGCGCAAAGAAGACGCCGGCGATCAGCAAGAGGCGCACATCGCCGCCCTTGCCCTTCGGCTCGCGCATCATCCAGAACCCAAGGATCGGCAGTGCGAAGATGAAGCGCCAGAGATTGGTCGCCACCGGCGGCAGGTCCGAGAGCCGGACGCCGATCGGCGCAAGTCCGATCAGCGCGGCCCCGATCAGCACCGCAATCGCCGCCCTGCCGTTCATCGAATCCCCGCGAGCCTCCGCTTCGAAGCGCGCATATCCCTTGCCGACCCGCGGTTCGGAAGCCCCCGCGCCTCATATGCCGGTGTTTTGATTCGACGATTCGGCGCTTCCCGTAGCGGCGCCCCGTCACCGAGGCGCCCGGGCCGCCCCGCCGGTCGCCAGCGCCGTTAACCATACTCATCCACCTGGCCCCGAAAAAACCCAAATCTCTCCGGGGCCGGACCGGAAGCGGGCGGATCGGCTTGGTAAACGCCGCCGCCCGGCGGGGCGCTTATCAACCACAAAAACAGCCCCGCCCCGCTTCTCCCATTGACCCGCCTTTAAC
>JAEYPY010000223.1 GCA_023410295.1 Pseudomonadota bacterium
TGGTGACAGTGAGCGGCACGCTTGACACCGGCACGGCCGACACCTGGCAGGCGCTCAGCTCGGATCTGACCTACGGCCTAGTAAACACGGTTGTGGGAACGACGGAAAGTTTTTCCGGCGTGCTCGAGATTGGTCGCGTTGGTACGTCCACCGCGCTCGCGAGCTGCGCCGTCATCTTAGAAGCTGAGCGCACGTAAATGGCCGGTGAGATCATCGAAGAATTCCAACCACGCCGCCTGTTCTTCGTCACGTCAACACAGGGCTGCCCCTACAAGTGTTATTGGGAGGGCGTGCGGTTCAGACGCTATGCGGACGGATCCGGCGACGCAGAACCGGCGACGCGTGTCATAGTCGAGGCATCGCAAGAAGATGCCTGCCGACACACAGACGGCGCGCTAGCTGCGGAGCGTGACGAACTGGCGCGCAAGCTGGGTGAACGCACCGAGCGCATGACGGCAGCTGAAGCGGAAAACGATCGGCTGAAGCGTGAGCTGGCTGCGGCGCAGCAGCGGCTCAACCTCTACACCTATAGCGCAGCGGGAGTCGGCCCATGATGCGCGGTGTAGCAGCCTGCGGCGGTGAGGCAACGGTCACGCTGGCCGCTTCTTACGAGCCATCAAGCGCGGTCCTCGATCCAGACAATGCGTCTGCATCGTTCCAACTGCAAAGCGATGGCGACATCATCTCGGGGGCCGGCGACGCGGGCGACTGGCTCCTCCCAAAGGGCGCAGCGCCTAGCGACTATGAAGCTAAGATCACGATGACATCGGGGACGCTTACTAGCGGAACAACCGGCTCTTGGCTGGCGCTCTCCAGCACGCGCACATGGACGCTCAACCGCAACATAGTGGGCACGTCAACGGCGCAAGGGACGCTTGAGATCCGGAAAGGCAGCGGGTTCACGCTTGCTAGCGCCACGATTACGTGGACGGCGGAGGTGACATGAGCCGGGCTTTATCCGCGGCGGCGCTGAGCGTCGCGCAGCACTATCCGCAGAAACAGCAGCGCACGCACACGCTAGGCGCGGGCAGGAGGTAGGAGGAGGAAATGGGTTTACTCTCACGCTTGCTCCCGTTCGGCATGGGCGGCGCCTATGGCGTCGATCCCTACGCGCAACCGGCCATGGCCAACATTCCGGGCGTCGCGCCGATCGTTCCATTTGATGCCCAGCAACCGGGCGCTGGCGCTTTCGCGCGTCCTGGCTCCCGGGCAAATCCCTATGAGCAGGCGCCAGCGCCGAACAGCTTCAATGCAAACATCGGCAGGACTGCAAGCGGCCCAATTTCTCCAGCCGCTTCGGAGGCGGCCTCCGCAGCCGCTTCCTCAACCTCGCCAGCATTCAGAGCGCCGCCTGGGTTTGTCACGCCTGCCGCTGCGAACATGGGCACGCCGGCGCCGAACAACGGCGGCGGTTTCTTCTCACGCATCGCCCGCGGGCTGAATGGTCCTGCCTTCGGTCAACCGAACGAGGGCGGCTTCACCGGGCTAGATACGTTGCAAATGGGCTTTGCGCTCATGGGCGCTGCGCAGCCGAACGGCGGCGGCTGGGGCGCTGCGGCTCAGTCTCTCGGGGACATTCGCCAAAACGTGCTGCAGCGCGAGCGCCTGGCGCGGCAGGACCAGCGCGAGGATGAGCAATGGTCATGGGCGCGCGACGAACGCGCACAGACGGCGGAGCGTCGCCGGCTCGCACAGGAATACATCAACAGCCGGCCAGAAGCAGAGCGCGGCGAGCTTCGCATGATCGATCCCGACGAACTGGGCTCATATCTCCAGCAACAGCGCGAGTTCGGCTTGCAGGAACGTCAGCTAGATTTGCAGCTGTCGGAGATGCGCGACAACCGCGCCTACCGCGGTGCTGCGCTCTCGCTCGATCGGCAGCGGCTCGAACAAGACCGCATGTTGAATTCGGCGGAGTCGGTGCTCGGGCGCGGCGAGGCGGAGCGCATCAACGGCTGGATGGGCCGCCTGGATAACTGGCGCATGGTCGATAACGACTTGGGCGCCCTGGACGAGATTCTGCAGCGCAACCCGGCGGCGTTCGATCAGATACTTGATGGCGACCAGTCTGTTGTGCTGGCTCGCGTGCGCGATCCGCAAACGCGCGCAGACATCAACACGATTTACGCAGTCTCCGCCAATCTGGCGCGCGAAGAACTGCGCGGTCAGACGCCGGTGTCGAACATCGACTTTCTCGCCGCGGTGCGTTCATCTCCCAACGTGCAGAGCGGCGCAGGCTTCGCGCGCCAATGGCTTAACCGCGCTTATCAGGATCGCGCCGATCTGGAGTCGCGCGTTCGGAGCGCGCTCGATTATCGCCAAGGCGGAGAGGGCGGGCCGCGCACGCTCTACACGCCCGATCCAGCGACCGGGCGCAACTGGTATCAAGGCCAAGACGGCTACACGCGCTATACTGACGGCGGTTCGCCTGCCGGCGCAGGACGCAATCACGGCGGGCGCAGCGATGACGCGGCGTCTGCTGCTGCGGCGCTGGAAGCGCGGCGACGCACGCAAGCGAACGCGCCAACCCATCATGGCACGCTTGGCGGGCGCACAGGCGCCCCGCGCTTGCTGCGCGAACCGAACGCCTATGAGGCGACGGTGGTTCGCCAATACGAGGAAGCGCGCCGCGCCAACAATCCGGCGCGCGTGCGGGTGCTTGAAACACGGCTGCGGCAAAGAGGGCTCATTCCATGAACAGGTGGCAAGGCTTCACCGATGATGAGCTGGAGCGCATCGCCAGCGGCCGCGCGTCTCGATACGACATTGAGCAGGAGCGCCGGTTCAATGGCCTCAACGGCGCCGGCGGCGAGTTCGGTTCGTTCCTTTCGACAGCCGCGGACTCTGTGAGTCTGGGTTTCGGGGATGAGCTCGCTGGATTGGGTGCAGGTGTCGGCGCTGCGATGACGGGCGGCGATTTCGGCAGCGCCTATGGCGATCAGGTCGAGCGCTCGCGTCAACGACTGCGCGATGCCTGGCGCTTTCATGGCGGCTCGGCGCTCGCGGGCGCGCTGGTGGGCTCGATCCCTGCCGGCGGCGTTGTCGGCCTAGCCGCGCGCGGCATGCGTGCTGGCGCTGCCGGCGCGAACGCGCTTCGCAATCTCACGCCAGCGCAGCGCGTCATGTCGGCGGCAGCGACGGGCGCCGGTTTCGGCGGCGTCTATGGCGCGGGCTCCGCGAATGACGATCGCTTGAGCCTGGAAGGGCTCGGCAGTCGCGCCATGGGCGCGGCTGGAGGCGCAGCGCTTGGCGGCGTGACCGGCGGCGTATTGCAGGGCGTCGGCATGGGCGCAAGCCATGCAGCGCGCAATCTGCTGCGGCCTGCGCTGCTGCCTGAGGAGCGCGCCGCGCAGGAGCTTGGCCGCGGGCTCAACCGTGCGGGCATCACGACGCCGGAAGCATTCGCGCAACGGGCCGACGAACTGGCGCAAATGGAGCGCCTAAGCCCTGGCAGCAATCCAATGGTCATGGATGCGCTGGAAGGCGCGGGGACGGACCTGACCATGGTGGCGGGCGCGCGTCAGAGCACCGGGCGTCAAGCCATGCGCGATGCACTGGAGACGCGCAACGAAGGCGCGCGCGAGCGGGGCACGGCGTTGCTTTGGCGTCAGCTAGGCGGCGGGACGCAGCGCAACGCCGCGCGCACGGTGGAGGAGCTGGAGGAGGTCCAGCGCACGCAGGCCGCGCCGCTCTTTGCTGAGGCCTATCGGCGCACGGTGCAGGCTGTGCCGCCGCAGCTGCGTGAGTTCATCACCTTCAACAGCCGATCGGGCGCACGCTTCAATTCCGCCTTGGAGACGACGCGCGAGACCATGCGGCGCATGATGGGCGCGGACGCCACAGACGAGGCCATGCAGCGCTCGCCGCTGTTCTGGCATCGCCTGCTCGAGAATGTCTCCGCGGAGGTCGGCGCCACCATGCGCTCAGCGCGCATCAATCCGCTTGGCGGCCCGCGTGGCTCGGCCATCGCTGACATGACGCAGGATAGCCAGCGCCTCAACGTCATGGTGCGCCGCTTGCTTGGGCCGGAATTCAACCGCGCCATGAACACCTATGCAGGCGCGGCCCGCACCATGGACGCCGTCGAGCTGGGCTATAGCGCTGTGAAGCAGAGCGGCGAATTGCAGCTAGGCCAGCTTCACCGCCGGCTCTCGCGCATGACTCAGGGCGAACGCGAGGCGGCGCGCTTTGCCGCCATCTCCGGCCTTAGCGATGAGCTGGCGCGGGCCGATCCCGGCACCGGGCGCGCTAACGTGCTCCGCGCCATCATCGGCAACCAATCCAAGCGCAACACGCTCCGCGCCATCTTCGGCGGGGAGGAAGCGTTCAACCGCGTTATGAACGCGCTCGACTATGAGCGGCGCCTCTTCCTGAATTACGCGGACACGAACCTAGGCCGCGGCTCGCCTACGGCCGACAAGATGCAAGGCGCGGCGCAAGTGTTCGGGCTCGACGGCGGCGGGCCGCTGGCGCGCGTTCGCCAGGCGCTCGGCCGCGAAGCGCAGCAGCGCTATGACGAGGACTTGGCGAACCGCATCTTGGATCTGATGCGAACCCCGCTCACAGGGCCGAACGCGCCGCGCGATATTCAGCGCTTGGCGCAACGCCGCGGCCTGCTCAGCCTTGCCATGCGGCGGGCGCGTGAGCAGCGTGAGCTGCGCGAGCGAGCCGGGACCATGGCGCTGCAAGCCGGCGCGGTGAACGCCATCGGCCTCTCACCCAACGAGATGCTGGCTTACTGATGTTTGACGATCCGAACTTCGCCTACACCTACCTGCGACCCGTTGCGGTCGTCATTGGCGCCAGCATCGGCTATTCGCTCGCGTGGAATTGGCTAGATCGACGCATCCGCAAGCGGGAGGAGCGCAAGCTCCGAGAAAGGACCGTCATAGACAGCTGAGGCGGCCGACAACGGGGAGGGTCTGGAATGCGACGTTTAATTGCGGCGTCCTTCGCGGCGCTCGCGTTATCTGGGGAAGCGGCCGCGGAGACGATCGCCTCATTTCTCTGCCGAGAGCCTCAGGGCATAACCTATGGCTTGCCGAATGCCGGCGAGCATGCCGGGTTCGTGGAAGATGGCCTAAGCGGCGGCTTCATGCGCATCACCGTCGGCGATCATTTCCCGGGCGGCGCAGATATTAGCTACCGGGATGCTGCGGGCAGGTTCGTGAGCCATGCGGAGCGCGGCGGCACAGTGCATCTGGTCGGCGTGTCTGAAGTCGAGATGACGTTTCGAGTCGATGCGTATGATCCGAACAACCCGCTGGACAGCTTCACTTATTTAATCACCGACGCATTCACGCCGAATGCCAAGCTGACATACGTCCAGATCACGCCGACGACAGGATTCATACCGCGCGTCTCGATATTCAGCGCCGATTGCGAACGCATCCAGTAAGACCCGCTTTTCATTCTGCAGCCTCTCGGAGCACGGCAAGCCACGCCTCGCGCTCAGCGGCGCGGCTGGGGTCTGATTCTACGAGGTCGTAACGCACCGGCTGCGAAGCTGCGCCTAAGCGGGGCTCGCGCCGCTCGATGGTGCGCGAGACGATGCCGGGCGCATCAAGCAGGGCGCACGCTGCGGCGAACAGGCCAGTGAACAGCACATGCACGACAGTTGCGTCGTCGTCGCCTTCCTCCATGCCCGCGGCGACAGTGGGAAACTGGAAGCCGTCGCGCTCGACCGTGAACGCGTCGCCGTCTGCTGTAATTGAGGTCAGCCGCCCCGGCGCAACAGAGAAGCCTAGAACGCTCGCCTCCGGCCTGGGCGCTGTGCCGCCGCGTAGCTCCAGCCAGAAGCGCTCATGCGGCAACCGCGGCGCAAGATGCGGCAGGGCCACAATGGCCGGCACGGTCAGCGCCACCACAGAAGGCGCAAGCGAAATGATTGGTGCGCGAGGGTCGGCAAGCGCTGTGTGGTCGTCGTCGCTGGCGACAAGCCAGAAGGCGGGCGCGTATGCGTCTCCGCTCACTTCTTCGTCTTCTTCGCTTTGGCCTTGGCCGCAGCCTTCGTCTTGGCCGGCGTGCGCGGTCGATCATTCAGCAGCTTAGCGCCGGTGCCGGTGCCGTTGGTAATCTCCACGCCGTTCCGTTCAAACGCTGCTGTTATGGCGGTTACGGTGCTTTCGCGAGGCTCTCGGCCCCCTTCGAACTGAACCACGGTCACCATGCCTAGGCCAGCTTCTCGAGCGAGATCGCGCACACCCCATTTTAACAGGGCGCGACCCGCCCGGCAGGCTTCAGGGGTCAGTTTAGCCATCCGATGCAGCTCCTGCCGTTCCGGCTGAGCGATAACATAGTTACCGCTTAGTTGACAAACCGGCCTAGCGATAGCAATGCTACCGCGATAGCAATGCTACCGCAAAGGTGGTCGGGATGACAAAGCGCAACCCCTGGGGCGGACCAATCGGCAAACCGGCGGTTTTGAAGGTCGCGCGCTCGATGCAGGAGCGCGATGGCCTCTCCTGGCCGCGTGCGCTGCG
>JAEYPY010000095.1 GCA_023410295.1 Pseudomonadota bacterium
CGAGTGCGCGGCGCGCCGCGTCGAGATCGCGGCGGAAGCTTGGGTCGGCATGCATGCGGGCGAGAACGCCGGCGGCCATGACGCGCGCCGCGTCGATGTCGCTTGGATAGTGATATCCGCAGATCACGCGGCTATCGCCGAACTCGCGTCCGCGCAGCAGGATGGCGCTGGCGCGCGAGGGCGAAAGCTCGGCCAGCGTCAGCGCCCATGCCCAGCCCATGGCGCCGTGTCCGGTGGGATAGGAATTGGTCGGGCTCGGATTTTCGGGCGTATCGCAGCGCAGGATTGAAGGATCGCCGACATAGGGCCGCGTGCGGGCAAAGGCGTGCTTGGCGACGTCATTTTCCGGCTCGACCGTTGCGGTGACGCGTTCCAGCAGCGCGGCGGTGCGCGGCAGCCGTTCGCGCACGAAGGGCTCGCCCATCACCGGGCTGAAAGCGGTCCATGGATCGTAAGCAAGGTCCGCGCGCGCTTGTTCGAGGCGCTCCGACGAGACCGGCGCGCGCATCGAGAGGCGGTCAGCCGCCTCTTGCGGCGAGCCTTCAGCTGGAGGGGGCCCGACCAAGGCAGGGCCGTCGATGAGCCGGGCGTCTTGCGCAAAAGCAGGCGCCGCCAGGGCGATGGCGGTGATAATCGCGAGTATCCGAAGCATGTTGTCTCCCTTTGCGGCTCAGGCTTTAGCCGCTTCCAGGACGCGGCGACACGGGTGGCCGGCAGGGAACTTCGACGCCGATGTGGATTTCGGCTCGCTTGTAGTGGCGCGCTCTATAGATGGTTCATTCAAAACCGATTGGGCGGCCGCGGGCGGGAGCGGTATCGAACCCAAAGGAGGAGTCCGATCATGGCCGACCAAGGTGAACTCAAGTGCCCGGTGCCGCATTCGCGTGGACGACAGAACCGCGACTGGTGGCCGAACCAGGTCAATGTCAGCGTTCTGCATCAAAACCCGCCGGAATCGAATCCGTACGGGCAGGCGTTCGACTACGCCAAGGAGTTCGAGAGCCTCGACCTCGACGCTGTGGTCAAGGACTTGAAAGCTCTGATGACCGACAGCCAGGATTGGTGGCCGGCCGATTATGGCCATTACGGCCCGTTCTTCATCCGCATGGCTTGGCACGCCGCGGGCACCTATCGCGTTGGCGATGGGCGCGGCGGCGCGGGGCGCGGTCAGCAACGTTTTGCGCCGCTAAACTCGTGGCCGGACAACGGCAACCTCGATAAAGCGCGCCGCCTGCTCTGGCCGATCAAACAGAAGTATGGAGCAAAGCTTTCGTGGGCTGATCTCCTCGTGCTTACCGGCAACGTCGCGATTGAATCGATGGGCGGGCCGATCTTCGGTTTCGGCGGCGGCCGCGCCGATGTGTACGAACCGGAGAACCAAGTGAATTGGGGCGCCGAAGAAGCTTGGCTCGCCGATAGCAAAGCGGAGAACAGCCGCTATAGCGGCGAACGCGAATTGCACGGCGATCTCGGCGCCGTGCAGATGGGCCTCATCTACGTCAATCCGGAAGGACCGGACGGCCAGCCCAATATTATGGGCTCGGCGCGCGATATCCGCGAAACCTTCCGCCGCATGGCCATGAACGATGAAGAGACCGTTGCGCTCATCGCCGGCGGTCACGCATTCGGGAAGGCGCACGGCGCGGGGCCAGTCAGCCATGTTGGTCGCGAACCGGAAGGCGCAGAGCTCGAACTGATGGGCCTGGGCTGGCAGAGCACGTTCGAGAGCGGCATGGCCGGTCATACCATCACCAGCGGCATCGAAGGCTCATGGACGCCAACGCCAACGAAATGGGACATGACCTATTTCGATCTCTTGTTCGGCTATGAGTGGGATCTGGTGAAGAGCCCAGCCGGCGCCTGGCAATGGCATCCGATCAATCCCGACCCCAAGCACTTGGCGCCGGCAGCGCACGACTCCTCAAAGCGTGTCACGACCATGATGACGACGGCCGATCTCGCGCTGCGCATGGATCCGGAGTACGCGAAAATCTCGCGCCGCTATCACGCCAATCCGCAAGAATTCGCCGAAGCCTTCGCCAAGGCGTGGTTCAAGCTCACGCACCGCGACATGGGGCCGAAGCAGCTCTATCGCGGCAAGCTCGTGCCGAAAGAAACGCTGATCTGGCAGGACCCGATCTCGGGAACGCCGAGCAATATCGACGACAAGGACGTCGAAGCGCTGAAGGCGAAGATCATGAGCTCCGGGCTGTCTGGCCGCGAGCTTGTCGAAACGGCGTGGGCTTCGGCTTCGACCTATCGCGGCTCGGACCGCCGCGGCGGCGCTAATGGCGCGCGCATTCGCCTGGCGCCGATGAAGGATTGGGAGGTCAACAAGCCTGCCCAGCTCGCCAAGGTGATCGCCAAGCTGGAAGAGATCCAGAAGGGGTTCAACACGGGCGGCAAGACCGTGTCGATCGCCGATCTCATCGTTCTCGGCGGCGCCGCGGCGATCGAGAAGGCGGCGAAGGACGGCGGCGTGGACGTCAAAGTGCCGTTCGTGCCGGGCCGCGCCGACGCGACGCAGGAAGAGACCGAGATACACTCCTTCGAGTTCTTGAACCCGAAGGCGGACGGCTTCCGCAACTACGTGCGCAAACCGATCATGTCGGTCGAAGAGCACCTGGTCGACCGCGCGCAATTGCTCGAGCTCTCCGCGCCCGAGCTGACCGTGCTGATTGGCGGCTTGCGCGTCCTGCAAGTCGGACACGACAAGCACGGCGTGCTGACGAATCGCCCGGGCGTATTGTCGAACGACTTCTTCCTCCACTTGCTCGACATGGGCGTGCAGTGGAAGGGCATTGGCGGCAGCCAGGAAGAGTTCGAAGGCCGCGACCGCAAGAGCGGCAAGGTGAAGTGGACCGGCACGCGCGCCGATCTCATCTTCGGCTCGCACTCGCAGCTGCGTGCGCTGTCGGAAGTCTACGGCGCCGCCGACGCCAAGGAGAAGTTCGTGAAGGACTTCGTCAAGGCGTGGGCCAAGGTGATGCAGCTCGACCGTTTCGACCTGCATCGCCCGACGCCGACCGGCGCGCACTGACGCATCGCGAATGAGAAGGGAAGGCGGCGCTGCGAGGCGCCGCCTTTTCTTATGCGCGCGCGGTGACGATCCAACACGCCGCCAGCAGCGTGACGGCGTTGTCACGATAGAGCGGCGCCAAGCGATCGATCAGCCGCTGGCGCACCTCGTCGGCATCCAAGCCTTGGTCGGCGATGGCGCGGGCGCACGGGCCGATGCGCATGAGGAAGCCAGCGATATCCGCAAGCTCGCCGCCGCCAGCCACACTGAGTCCGCCATCCCAGGGCGTGAGCGCTATGTCGCGCCAACCCGCTCCGCGCAGAATCCGCTCGACCTTGCCGCCGTCGGCGAAGGCGTAAGGGCCCGGCGCGTCGGGATTGGGCGGCGGCAGCGGCGCGGTCAGCATCGGCGTGATGGCGCTGATCGGAATCGTCGCCCAATCATTGTCGGCGCTGTTGCGCCAGCAGACGAAGATAAGGCGTCCATCGGCGCGCGTTTGGCTGCGGATATGCGCGAACGCTCGCGCCGGCGCGTCGAAGAACATGATTCCGAAGCGCGAGAACACAGCGTCGAAAGCATGATCGAACGCGGTTTCACTCACATCCGCCTCGATGAAGGCCGCTGACGCCCGCGCCGTCTTGCTACGCTCGCGCGCGACAGCAAGAAGCTGCGGCGAAAGATCGACACCAGTGACGGCGCCCGCCGCACCGACGCGCCGCGCGATGGCGATGCTGGTGTCGCCGGCGCCGCAACCGATATCGAGGACGCGTTGGCCGAGCTGGAACGCACCGGCGGCCAACGCCGCTTCAGTCAGCGGCGCAAGCATCGTGTCCATGCGGTCGGCGTACGCGGCCCAGGCGTCGCCGACGCGGCCGCTCCAATATTCGCGCTGCGTTTGTGTTTCGCCCATGCGCTCGTCGTCTCCGTTCGCGCCGAAGCTAGAGCACAGTGCGCCGCGCAGGACTAGACCGAAGTCACGCAGCGCGGTCGACGATAAGTCCGTACTCACGCATCTTCGCCAACATGCGCCGATCGTAATCATCCGCCAGCGCCAACAACGCCGCCGCGCCGTCGCCGGTGAAGGCAGGGCCGTGCATCAGCGCCAGCGTGCGCGGCTTGAGTTCCGCAAGCTTGCGCAGGGTCGCGCCCATGGCTGGATTGAGCGCCGAGTAGCCGGCGATGTCCTCGCCAGCGATGGCGGCGCCGACGATATCGCTCTCTGTGGTGGCGTCGCACGCGCCGTATTGTGTGAAGAGATCGCCGCAGAGCAGTGTGCCAGTGGTTTCTTCGTAGATGAGGCCAGCCTCCCAGCCGTGCGGCACGTGCGGCGTGTCGAGATAGCGCGCGCGCTTGCCGCCGAGATGGATAATTTCGCCGTGCGCCAGCATGCGCGGCTGCCGATCGGCCATGTCATTCAGCGAAACGCCAACGGCCGTCATGCCGTGCGCGATCTGTGCGTTCGGCGCGAGCGCCAGCCATTCGTTCATCGAGCCGCACTCGTCCGCCTCGTAATGGCCGAAGCTGATCCATCGCAGTTTCTCCGGCGCCATCACCTTGGCGACGGCGTCGCGCACGAGCGGGAAGAGACCCCGCATGCCGGTGTGGAAGAGCAGCGGTTCATCGCCGAGCACCAGGAATTGGTTGAAGGCGAGCCCGGTGGGCGGAACGTTCGGGATGAAGGTGGAGAGGCGGAAGACGCCGTCGCCGATTTCGGTGATTTTCGTTTCCATGAGCCGCCTCCTTGGCGATGCGCTGCGATTGACAATACATTGCTGTGTAGTCAAATGGCGCTAATTGGTCAATTGAACGAACACCGCTGTGTAACGAAAAGTGTAATGAGCCGTACGTACACGCTGAAGCGCCGGGCGGAGGCCCAGGCTGAGACCCGGCGGCGCATCGTCGAGGCCGCCATCGACCTGCACTCGTCCATCGGCCCCGCGGCGACGAGCGTCAGCATGATCGCGGAAAAGGCCGGCGTACAGCGCAATACCTTCTACGCACATTTCCCGGACGAACGCAGCGTGCTGATGGCGTGTTCGGCGCATTCGCTTCAGCAGGATCCGCTGCCGGATGCCGAGCCATGGCGCATGATCACCGACGCCGATGAGCGGCTGCGCGTTGGCTTGCGCGAGATCTACGATTGGTATGCACGCAATGAGAGCCTCGTGGCCTGTGTGCTGCGCGATGCGGAGACGCACGCGCTGGTGCGCGAGATCATGGCGCTGCGCTATGGGCCGGCGATCGGCGCTTGGCATGAAGTGCTGGAGGCGAAGCTCAAAGCCAAGCAGCGACCCATGCTGGCGCTGGCGCTCAGTTATCACACCTGGCGCACGCTCACGCGCGAAAAAGGGCTGAAGCAGAACGACGCCGTGAAACTCATGCTCGACGCCATCAGTCGATAACGTCGCCGCTAAGGCGTGATGATCTTCCAGAACGAATCTTTGCGGGTGATTTTACCCTCGGCGAATTCCAACAGATCGACGCCGCGCACCTCGATGCGCTGGCCTGAGGCCGGCGTTCCGGTGAGGGTCCATTCAGAGACGCCGAAATCTCCGCACGCCCAATGCTTTTCTTCGCGATAATGCACATCGGGCAGGCCCTCGAAGCGCTTGGCGAGACCGGCGCGCACCGCATCCTTGCCCACGAACCGGTCACCACGCGGGCTGGCGCCGCGCGGCATGTAGAAGACACACTCATCGGCGAAGAAGCCCATGATCGCGTCGAGATCGTGTCGATTGAACGCGTCGAGAAAAGCTTTGAGCGTTTGTTGGCTTACAGGCGTGGACATCGGCGGTCTCCTGCGAAGCTCGCGTTTAGCAGAATTGCCCGCGCGACGCGACCCGCTCAGTTGAGCGCGAGGATCGAGCCGTTGAGCACCGATGCGAATGACACCCATGCCGCGTAAGGAAGAAAGAGAAGCGCCGAGGTGCGATCCGTGCGCCAAGCCGAAGCGATGAAAGCGAAGATGACGGCGAGCACCGTGAGGATGACCGCCAGCGCTAAGCCAATCTGATGCGCCTCGAAGAAGGCAGGCGACCAAGCGAAGTTGAGCGCGAGCTGCAGCCACCAAAGCTTCATCGCCAGGCTATCGCGCGCATTCATCCACAGCCGCCAGCCGGCGATGGCGATCAGGATGTAAAGCGTCGACCAGACGGGTCCGAACAGCCAGCCGGGCGGATTGAAGGACGGCTTCTCTAGCGCCCTATACCAATCGTCAGGCCCCGTTAGCGCGCCGATCAACGTGCCGCCGCCCAACACGAGCAGAATGAACGGAAGGAGCGAGAGGAAGTTTTGGGTGCGGCTCTGCATGGCGGTCCTCGATGGCTACGTATCACGTAACCGGCCGGATCAGCTGTCGTTCCGGCGCGCGCGGCGGCTTGTAGGATCGGGCGATGCACGCCCGTCCTTGGGAAGGTACATATTCGCGATCGGAGCCCGCATGACCATCACTATCACAGCGTTCGAAGTCTCGCCGGACAAAGGCCAAGGCTTGGCGCGCGACATGCGCGTGCGCTGGGCGCTAGAGGAGGTGGGCCAGCCTTACGAGGTGCGGCTCGTGCCGTGGGCGAAGTTCAAGGAAGAGGCGCATCTGAAGCGCAATCCCTTCGGACAGATCCCGACTTACGAGGAAGGCGAGCTCACCCTGTTCGAGTCCGGCGCCATCGTGCTGCACATCGCTCAGCGTTTTCCCGGTTTGCTGCCGCAGGATGCCGACGCGCGAGCGCGGGCGATCATGTGGATGTTCGCCGCGCTCAACACGGTGGAGCCGCCGATCCTGGAGCTGCAGAACGCGGTGCTGTCGGAGGCCGACAAGCCATGGGCGGTCGACCGGTTGCCGCTCGTGAAAGATCGCGTGCGCGCGGGGCTGAAGCCGCTCGCGGCGGCGCTGGGCGATGCGGACTGGCTCGACGGCGCTTTCGGCGCCGGCGATCTCCTGATGGCGCACACGCTGCAGCGGCTGAAGCGGTCAGGCTTGTTGGACGAGTCTCCTGCGCTTGCCGCTTACGTCGCCCGCGCTGAAGCGCGACCAGCGTACCAGCGGGCCTTCGCGGCGCAGAAGGCGGTGTTCGAGAAGAGCCGCGCGTAGCGGCTTGACCTGCCGCCGCGAGCCGGTACGCCAAACGCATGGGGCGGGTGGCTCTTATCATCACCAGCACGCTGGTTGCGCTCACGCTTTGGGCGGCGCTGGTTCTGTTTGGCGCGCGCGAAGGGTGGCTGCGGCCCATGCCGGCGGCGCAGGGCGACACCGCCGGGTTCATGCAGTGGGCCGAGAGCCGTTACGCCGCGAGTTCGCGCGGCAATATCGCCATTGTGCTGCTCGATGACGGCGATGTCTCGCAGAGCTATTTCGCCTCGCATGGCCGCGCCGTCGATGGCGACTCGCTCTTCCAGGTCGCGTCGCTGAGCAAGTGGCTGACGGCATGGGGCGTCATGACATTGGTGGAGCAGGGCCGAGTCGAGCTCGATGCGCCGGTCTCGCGCTACCTGACGCGCTGGCGCCTGCCGCCCGGCGAGTACGACAATGATCAAGTCACCGTGCGCCGATTGCTTAGTCACACCTCTGGCCTCACCGATGGCCTGGGCTTCATGGGCTTTGCGCCCGACGCGACGCCGCCATCAATCGAGGAGGAATTGAGCGCGCCGGGCGACGTGATGCCGGGCGCGGCGGGCGTCGTGCGCGTCGGCGCGCGTGCGGATGGCGCGTGGCGCTATTCGGGCGGGGGCTATCTCATTCTGCAGCTGCTCATCGAGGAGGTGACGCAGCAATCGTTCCACGACTACATGCGCAGCGCCGTGTTCGCGCCGCTCGGGATGGATGGCTCGACCTTCATCGATCCCGACGCCGATCGGCTCGCGGATTTCTTCGCAGAAGATGGCGCAGCCGCGACGCATTACAGTTTCACCGCCACAGGCGCAGCCTCGCTCTATACCTCCGCCAACGATCTGACGCGCTTCGTGCAAGCGCAGGACGACGGCGGCGGCGTGCTGAGGCCTACAACATTGGACGAGATGCGCGCGCCCGCGGGCTATCTTCTCGGTCTGCCGGTCTGGGGCCTTGGTCCGACACTCTATACGCCAACGCCGTCCGGCGGCGTCATCATCGGACATGACGGTCAGAACTTCCCCGCGATCAACACCACGGCGCGCGTCGATCCAGCGACGGGCGATGGAATCATCGTGCTGCAAACCGGCAGCGCCGCGCTCGCGCGTGAGATCGGCGGGGAGTGGACCTATTGGCAAACGGGCGTCGTGCCGCTCGATACGCTTGTGTTGTTCGACCTGCAGCGGATCTTGATTGCGTTCGCGGCGGGCGCCTTGGTGATTGTCATTGGCGCGTTTTTCATGGCGCGACGGCGGCGCTGACCAAGCGCAGTACGTAGACGGAGTTACACATGGCCAAGCTCGTTTACGGGATGAACATGTCGCTCGACGGCTACGTGGATCACGACCGGTTCGCGCCGGAGCCGGCGCTGTTCAAGTATTTCATCGAGCAGACGCGGCAGACGAGCGGCAGCATCTACGGGCGCGGTTTGTACGAGCTGATGCGCTATTGGGACGGCGAGGACTGGGACGCGGAGCCTCAGGTCGAGGGCGATCTGCGCGCGTTCGCGGAGGCGTGGCGGGCGATGCCGAAATGGGTCGCCTCGCGTTCGCTAAAGGAAGTGGGGCCGAACGCGACGCTGCTCGGCGATGATTTAGAGGCGGAGGTGCGGCGGCTGAAAGCGGAGATCGATGGCGACATCGAAGTCGGCGGGCCGAAGCTTGCGGCGAGCTTGGCGAAGCTTGGCCTGATCGATGAGTATCACATCTTCCTGCATCCCGTCGTCCTCGGCCACGGCGCGCCGTTCTTCGCTGGCGTGCAGCCGAAGCTGCGGCTGGTGGCGAGCGAGCGGGTTGGGGAAGGGGCGCTGAAACTGACGTACGTGCCGGGTTAAAATCCTGTCACGTCGAGCGCCGAGGTGTGCCGACTCGATTCCGCCAAGTGTCCTGCCTGACCCCGCTGTGGTCGGCGCGCCACCAGTTCTCTGGCAAGTCCGTGCAGCCCGATTGATTGCTGGCTAGTCCGCCGTCTGTGGAACCAAGTCTCTCAATCACTCTCTCCACGGTTCGCCGTTCGGCATCAGTTGAAGCGGCAGCAAGCGCCTCGTGAGCAACGACGCGCATTAAAGAGATTTGGTCGAAGGAGAGAGTGTGCGGACAGGGTGCGATGCTCTCGATCATCCCCTCGCTGCCGTATGAAATGAGAGCGGCGTAGTCGTCGGAGGACCACGGCCAGTAATTTCGGAAAACGAGGAAATCCTGCACCGTGAAGTAGTACAGGCCGGGGCCATCTTCGCAGTTCGTGGGATCGGTAGAAATTAGAACAGACGCGTAGCTGTCTTTTGCGCTCCAAGTTGCGCAGCCGTGTTCAAGTTGGCGAGCCCACTCCCAATGAAAGCTTCCCTTCAGCGTCCAATGCCTAGAGGCGTCCGTTGGAATTTGCGGCGGTGTCGGTGTGCAGCCCGACAGGGCCACCGCAAGAACTATCGCTAGCCTTGGCTTGCGTTGTGCCTTGGTCATCACGCGATGATAAACCGCGCGCTATCAAAGCAAAAGGCCGCTCTTTTCGGAGCGGCCTTCGAGGCGACGCGCTCCAACTTTCTCCGGATGAGCCTACTTAAACAGCTTCGCCCAATTGCGGGCTTCGCGTTTTTTCCAGCCGCCGCGGTGATAGGCGTCGCTGACGATGATCGGCGCAACGGACGTCGCTTCGGCGAACACCATCTGCTCGTGCACCGTGCTGACCTTGCCCCAGCTCGCGGCTTCTTGCAGCGTTGAGGAGGAGCACGCGCCGTCGCGCACATCCGCCACGGTGATCTGCACGGCGTATTTGTGCATCTCGACGTCTTCGTGGCCGTGGATTTCGGCGCAGACGACGGTGTCCTGCGCGAAATTCTTCGGCACGCCGCCGCCGACCATGAACAGCGCCGTGGTGCCGGCCGCGATCTTGATCTCGGTCAGCTCACGGAAGTCGCCGCCGCTATCGATGGTGAGATACGGCTTGCCGGCTTTGCGGCGCTCGACCTGGTGCTTGACGATGCCGAAGCCGGCCGAGCAATCGGAGAACGCCGGCACGAAGATCGGCACGCCTTTTTCGTAGGCGCGCTGAATGAGCGAGTCCGGCTTTTTGGCGTTGCCGGCCGCGAGCCACTTCCCGATCTCGTAGATGAACTCGCGCGAGGTGTAGGGGCGCGGCTCGAGCTGTTCGCAGAGCGCGTAGATCGTGTGATCGACGTGCTGCAGCTCTTCTTCATCGATGTAGGTATCGTAGATGCGGTCGATGTAGAGCGAGCGCAGCGTGTTGTCGTCGGGGATTTCCTTGGCCTGGTAGTGCTTGAAGCCGAGCGCTTCGAGGAAATCCATGTCGATGATCGAGGCGCCGGTGGCGACGATGGCGTCGACCATGTTGTACTTCACCATGTCGCGCCAGACGTGGAGGCACCCCCCAGCGCCGGTTGAGCCGGCCATGACGAGCCAGGTCGAGCACTTGTCGTCCTCAAGCGCCATGTTGAGGATTTGCGCGGCGCGCGCGGCGTCGCGGCTGGTGAAGCTCATCTTGCCCCACGCATCGACGATCGGACGCGCGTCGAAGCTCGCAATGTCGATGTGCTCGACAGGGCTGGAGAGAAGTTCCGCTTTGCGGTTGTCGGCGATTTTTTCGGCCATTGGGATCAGCTCCTAACGGCGGCGTCGGATGTATCAAACCGCACGGACGCTCCGCCTACGCGCGATCGAGGGGTGCAGATAGTGCATTGCACCCGGAAAGCAAGGGATTTGGCGCGCGGGCCTACGCACCCGCGCGCCGTGCTACGCCTGTTTCTTGCGAGTGCGCTTGCGCTTCATGGCGACGACAGGCGCTTGCGCCTCGCCGTACATGCTTGGCCACGGCGCGTCCTTGGACTCGATCGTCACCGCATCGCCGAAGCCGTTGAAACGCGTCGCCATGGCCATGCCGTAGGCGCCCAGCGAGCCGATCTCGATGAGATCGCCTTCCTGGATGTCGGCCGGCAGCATGAAGGGGCCAGCGGCCGCGTCCATGGAATCGCAGGTGGGGCCATAGAGCCGGAACGGCGCAAGCTTGGCTTTGCTCGGCTCGGCGCGCAGCAGCTTGGCCGGGAAGGCCCAGTTCAAGTGCGTGGCGTCGAATAGCGTGCCAAAAGCGCCGTCGTTGAGATACAGCGCATCGCCCTTGCGCAGCTCGACGCGCGTGACCGTAGAGCCGGCTTCGGCGACGAGCGCGCGGCCGGGCTCGGCCCAGAGCTTGGCGTTCTGGGCGACGAACATCTCCTCGAAGCCCGCTTTGATCGCGTTGACGTACTCGATCATGGGCGGAGGCGTCATGCCCGGATAGATCGCCGGGAAGCCGCCGCCGATATCGACGATATCGACCAGCACGCCGGCTTCGACGATGGCGCGATTGACCATGTCCATGGCGGTGCGGAACGCGTCCGGGCGCATGCACTGGCTGCCGACATGGAACGAGACGCCGAGCATCTCTTCGGAAACCTGGCGCGTTTTGCGCAGCAGGGCAGGCGCTTCAGCGGCGCTGACGCCGAACTTGCGCGCGAGCGGATAGGCGGCGCCTTCGCCGTCGACCGCAAAGCGGACGACCAGGGTTAGGTCCTTGGCGTTGCCGGTTTCGGCCAGGATCTTGGCGAGCTCATCCTCGCTATCGAGCGCGAACGTCTTGACGCCGAAATCGTGGAAAGCGCGGGCGATGGCGCGGCGGCTCTTCACCGGGTGCATGAAGGCGATCTGCGCGCCCGGGAAGCGGTTCGCGATCAGCGCGGCTTCAGCGTCGGAAGCGACGTCGAAATTCTTGATGCCGTTGGCCCAGAGCGCGTCGAGCACCCATTCGGAGGGGTTCGCCTTCACGGCGTAAAACACCTCGCCGGGGAAGTGCGTGCGGAACCACTCCGCAGCCGCGGCGACGCGGTGCGGGCGCGCAATAGCAATCGGACCTTCCGGCGCGGTGCGCGCGGTGAGGTCGAGTGGCGAGAGGACGTAGTCCATCCGGCGACTCCCAAACAATGCCGCCGCTTTTGAAGCGACGCTTGTTAAACCCAGGCCGGCGTTAGTCGGACATGCCTAATGTCAGGTCCGCCCTTGGGAGCTTGCGCCGAGGAACCGTTTGAGAGCTGCTGCTCTGTCTGCGGTCCCCCAGGTGGCCTGGGCCGAGGGGGCGTTAGTGGACGCTGTTTCCAGGTCCGCCGGTGAAAACGCGAGATATGTGCGTTCTCCCCCGATGTAAACCCCTGAATGTAACTAATTCCCTTATCGAAACATGGCGGTGCGGCGCCGCTGCAACGTCACAAAACTGCAGCCGAACTGTCGCCGAGCCTTCGCCGAACCGTCGCCGGCGCTTCATGCGCCGCTCTTAACCCTCGCCTCAACCCGGCGGCGGCGCGATTCTCACCCTTGAGCGCTCCGACCGGCTGGTTCCTGAAGGGGGTTCTTCAATGAAGAAGCAAGTTTTCACCACGGCGGCGCTCGCGGCGCTGGCCACGGCGGCGAGCGTCGGGGCTGCCCAGGCACAGAGCGCGCCGACACACAGCACGAGCTGGACGGGTACGGTCGGGGAGGATCGTTATGGCGACGCGCGCTTCAAGATGCGCGGCCGTTTCCAGTACGACATCGCGTCATCCGAGTGGGACGTGCCCACCGGCGATGACGGCTTCAGCACTTACATCCGCCGAGCGTTTATCGGCGCGCAGGGCCGGCTGACTGAGAACTGGCGCTATAAGGTCGACTTCGTTCTCGACGCCGGCGCTTCCAACAACACGAGCGAAGTCGGCGTCGATGATGCGTATATCGAGTACGTCGCGGACGATTGGTCGATCGTCATCGGCGAGCACAACATCACCTCGCCGCTGGAAGACCGCATCTCCTCGCTCGACATTCCGCTGATTGAGCGTTCGGCCATGATCAACGCGTTCAGCTACGGCCGCGCTGCCGGTCTCGGCTTCCTCACCGGTGGGCACAACTGGTCGTTCGCTGTCGCGGCGCAGGGCGATTCGCTGAACGACTCGACGTCGCAAGGCACGAGCGAACAGCAAGTGTTCAGCGGGCGAGCCACATTCGCGCCGATCTTTTCCACCACGCCCGAAGGCGTGACGCTGTTGCACCTGGGCATCCACGCGCGCAACCGCAGTCACGAGGAAGATTCGACGTTCGGTTATTCCACGCGGCCGCAGAATGGGCGCAGCACGAGCTGGATCAATTCCGGCATCGCGGCCGAACAAGATACTTCGTTCGGCGGCGAAGTGGCGGTGCAATTCGGCCCATTCGGTGCACAGGCGGAGTACACCACGCTCGAGGCCGATGACGGCGCCGATAGCTATGAACTCACCGCCGGCTACGTCGATGTCTACTGGTCGCTCACCGGCGAGAGCCGTCAGTATCGCGCCAACACGGGTTCGTTCAGCTCTATCGCTCCGGCCAACCCGTTCGGTCAGGACGGCGGCATGGGGCACTGGATGCTGTCGGGCCGTTATGATTTTGCGGATCTCAGCGAAGCGCCGGGCGCCAATCGCGGCGAGCAAACCGCCTATGCGCTTGACCTCGATTGGGTCCCGATCGAGCATTTCCGCTTCAAGCTGAATGTCGCGCAATCGGAGATGGATCGCACCGTCGGTACGGACGCCGAAGCGCAGATCGTCACGCTACGCACGCAATTCGACTTCTGAGCCCCGCGACTGGGCGGAGGGCGGCAGTCCCGCGCCGCTCTCCGCACTTTTGGCGTGTCTCATTTCAACGGAGCAACTCAGATGCAACTTCTCAAGACGGTCGCCACCGCAATCGCGGCGCTCGCACTCACCGCAGGGTCTGCGCTCGCGCAGCAGGCGTTCACCATTCAGATCGATGGTTCCTCCACCGTGTTTCCGGTCTCGGAAGCGGCGGCGGAAGCCTTTCAACAACAAACCAGCGGCCGCGTGCGCGTGACCGTCGGCGAAAGCGGCACGGGTGGGGGCTTCCGGAAGTTCTGCCGCGGCGAGATTCACATCTCCGACGCCTCGCGTCCGATCTCAGCCAGCGAAATGGCGACGTGCCGCGCCGCCGGCATTCAATACGTGGAAATCCCGGTTGCGTTCGATGCGCTCACGGTCGTGGTGCATCCCTCCAATCCGCTACGCTCGATCACGGTCGCGCAACTGCGCCGCATTTGGGAGCCGGACGCGCAAGGGCGCATCACCAACTGGCGCCAAGTCGATCCGTCGTTCCCGGACATGGGGCTGACGCTCTACGGGCCGGGCACGGCGTCCGGCACGTTCGATTATTTCACTGAAGCCGTGAACGGGCGGTCGCGCGCGTCCCGCTCGGACTATACGCCGTCGGAAGACGATAACGTCATCGTCCAAGGCGTCGCCGCCAACACCGGCGCGATGGGTTATTTCGGCTTGGCCTATTATCTGGAGAACCGCTCGCGGCTGCGTGCGCTTAACATCGATAGCGGCAACGGCCCGGTCGAGCCCAGCGTCGCCAATGCCGAGAACGGCAGCTATGCGCCGCTCTCGCGGCCGATGTTCATCTACGTCAACGCCGCGGCGCTGCGCCGTCCGCAGGTGCAGCAATTCGTCCAGTATTACATCAACAACGCCGCCCGCATTGCCAACCAAGTCGGCTACGTGCCGCTGCCGGCGAGCGCCTACCAGACCTACCTGCAGCGCGCCCAGCAGCGCACCGCTGGTACGGCCTTCGGCGGGCGCCAAGCCATCGGCGTCACCATCCAGGAAGTGCTCGCCCGTCCGCTGATCGTGGAAGCGGTCACCAACTAAACGCAGGGCTGGGCCCCGGCGGAAGCAGCGTCAAGCCGCTCCCGCCGGCGGTCCGCTTGCGCTAAAGAGGCCAGGGAATCGGCGGGCTCGGGAACAGCACGCCCACGGGGCAGAAGGCGAGGAGCGCGATGGAGCGCGATTTCACCAAGAAGCGGGTGCGCCTCGGCGAGCGAGCGATGGAGGGCCTGCTCTTCGTCGCCGCGGCGCTGGCGGTCGCGATCGTCGCGGGCATCCTCTACGTCGTCATCTCCGAGGCGGCGAAGTTCTTCGTCCAGGTGCCGTTCACCGAGTTTGTCACCGAGACACGCTGGACGCCGCTGTTCGACGACGCCCACTACGGCATAGCCCCCCTGCTGACTGGCACCTTCATGTCCACCCTGGTGGCGCTGGCGGTGGCCGTGCCGCTGGGGCTTCTGGTTGCGATTTATCTTTCCGAGTTCGCCAGCCCGCGCGCGCGCGAAATCATCAAGCCGACGCTCGAACTGCTCGCCGGCGTGCCGACGGTTGTCTACGGCTATTTCGCGCTGCTGACGGTGACGCCGCTTCTGCAGCGAGTCATCCCCGGGTTGCCTGGCTTCAACTTGTTGTCGGCCGGCCTCGTCATGGGGCTCATGATCGTGCCGTACATCGCCTCGCTTTCGGAAGACGCGATGCGCGCGGTGCCGCGTTCGATGCGCGACGGCTCGTTTGCGTTGGGCGCAACGCGGCTCGAGACAGCGTTTCGCGTTGTCTTCCCGGCGGCCGTCTCCGGCATCATCGGCGCGGTGATCCTCGGCATGTCGCGCGCGGTTGGTGAGACTATGATTGTCGTCATCGCCGGCGGCCAGCTGCCGCAAATCGTCACCTCGCCGACGGAGCAGGGCGCGACCGTCACCGCCTTCATCGCGCAGGTTGCGCTCGGCGACATCGCCTTCGGCACGCTTGAGTATCAGAGCATTTTCGCCGCCGGCCTGGCGCTGCTCTTCTTCACGCTCCTCTTCAACTTCATCGCCTTTGCCCTGCAGCGGCGCTTCCGGGAGGCGTATTGATGGTTGTGCAAG
>JAEYPY010000127.1 GCA_023410295.1 Pseudomonadota bacterium
GTCTGGACGCGCTTTCTCGATCACGGCGGCGCCGATCCCGTCACTGCGCTGCTGGCCATCGCCGACTGTCTGCCGCCTGCGGCGATGACGCACTTCCCAGAGCTCGCGCCAATCAGCACCATGACCTGGAGCATCGACGTGACAGTCGCGCCGGCAAGCGGCGACGGCTGGTTCTTGCTCGCCTCATCCAGCGAACGTGCGCACGAAGGCTATTCCATGCAGCGCATGGCGATGTGGGACCAAGCGGGCGTTGCGCTCGCCATCGGCCGCCAAGCCGTCGCAATCTTTATCTGAACGAGTGAAAAGCCATCCAATGACGACCGCTCTTGACGAAAAATTGCAGCCTGTTCTGGAAGAGGTGCTGCGCCGCAACGCTGGTGAGCCGGAATTTCACCAAGCCGTGCGCGAAGTGTTGGAAAGTCTCGGCCGTGTCGTCGCCAAACATCCCGACTATCTCGACGATGCGCTGATCGAGCGCATTTGCGAGCCGGAGCGGCAGATCATTTTCCGCGTGCCTTGGATCGATGATTCCGGCCAAGTGCAGATCAATCGCGGCTTTCGGGTTCAGTTCAATTCCGCGCTCGGCCCATATAAGGGCGGCATTCGCTTTCATCCCTCGGTCAATCTCGGCATTATCAAGTTTCTCGGTTTTGAGCAGACCTTCAAGAACGCGCTCACCGGCATGCCGATTGGCGGTGGCAAGGGTGGCTCCGACTTCAATCCGCGCGGCCGCAGCGACGGCGAGATCATGCGCTTCTGCCAATCGTTCATGACCGAGCTGCACAAGCACATCGGCGAATACACCGATGTCCCGGCCGGCGACATAGGCGTCGGCGGACGTGAGATCGGCTATATGTTTGGCCAGTTCAAGCGTCTCACCGGCCGCTACGAAGCGGGAGTTTTGACTGGCAAGGGGTTGGCCTATGGCGGCTCGCGCGCACGCCGAGAGGCGACTGGTTACGGGCTAATCTATTTCGTTGGCCGCATGCTCAGCACCAAGGGCGCCAGCTTTGCCGAAAAGCGCGTTGTCGTTTCCGGCGCCGGCAACGTGGCGATCTACGCGATGGAGAAGGTCGATGCGTTCGGCGGCAAGGTGATCGCGTGCTCCGATTCCGGCGGCTACATCGTCGATGATGCGGGCCTCGATCTCGATCTCCTCAAGGAGATCAAAGAAATCCGCCGCCAACGCATTGGCGAGTATGCGCGCTTGAAAGGCGCTGGCGTACGCTACATCGAGGGCGGTTCGATCTGGGATGTGCCATGCGACATCGCGCTGCCGTGCGCGACGCAGAACGAACTCACCGGCAAGGACGCCGCCAGTCTTGTCTCGAACAAGGTCATCGCCGTCGGCGAGGGCGCTAATATGCCCTGCACGCCGGAGGCTGTGCGCCTCTTCCAGGAGGCAGGCGTACTGTTCGCACCGGGCAAGGCCGCCAATGCCGGAGGCGTGGCGACGTCTGCACTGGAGATGCAGCAGAACGCGTCTCGCGACAGCTGGACCTTCGAGCAAACCGAAGAGCGGCTGGCCGCGATCATGCGCAACATTCATGATGCTTGCGCCGCGACGGCCGAAGAGTACCGCTCCCCCGGCAACTATGTATTGGGCGCCAATATCGCCGGCTTCATTCGCGTCGCCGAAGCCATGCGCGCGCTCGGCGTGATTTAGCCCGGCGCCATCAGGCGCCAAGCGTGACGATGGCGAGATTCGGCGCGAGTGCGTGGTGGCGCTCGCCTGCACCGTCAGGAGCGTTGGCTGGCATCACGCCGCCAGTGTCCAAAGCGCCGCGAACAACGCCGCCAGTTTCATGCCGAGATGATGAAGCACGCGCGTCTCCCCGTCCGTCGAGACGTGCACTTTGCGCCGCCGCCGGGGTGAGGGCCAGGGGGCGCGGCAGCAGGTAACGCCAAGGTGTAGATACGATGGGCGGACCGAATGTCGCGATCTGTGACGCATCGGCTGGGCCGGTTTGCCGCATCTCCCGGAGCAGCGCCTCGGCGCGAAGAGGGGATCCATATGTCGACTTCACACTTGCCGGCCGTCGCCGGCCTTCTCTTGGCTCTCGCTGGCGCCGGCTACGCGCATGGGGGCGGCGCCGCGGCCCGGCAGGATGCTTGCGCCGTCGCGCGAAACTCAGCCGAAGGGGCCGCAATGCGGTTGCCGTTCGAAACCGTGAACGGGCGAATCTATGTCGACGCGCACGTCAACGGGCAGGGCCCCTTCACCTTCGCCATCGACACAGGCGCGAGCGGTCTCGGCCGCGCCGATGCCTCGCTTGTGGCCGAGCTTGGCCTCGCCGTCACCGGAACCGATCAGTCGAGCGATGGCGTAAATACGCAAACTGTCAACACCGTCCACTTGAGCAGGCTCGCACTCGGCGGGCTCGTACGCGAAGATTTTGACGTCATCACGCGCGATTACAGCGCCAACCTTGCGGACGACGCCAAGATCGCCGGCATCATCGCCCGCGACTTCTTTGTCGACGGTCTCCTGGTGATCGATTTCCCCGCGCGCACGCTCTGGTTCACACGAGCCGATGAGCTTACCGCCGAGCAGCACGGCGCGCTTGCTTACGAGCGCCCGTTTCGTATCCCGGTCTCGATCGCTGATCGCGTGACGACCGGCAATCTGGACACCGGCGCATCCGTCACCATGGTGTTGCCGCGCTCGCTCTATGATGAGGTGGCCGAGGGACCGCTCGTTCCCGCCGGCAGCGGTCGGCTGACCAACACCACGATTGAAACCTTAAGCGGCGTGCTTCCGGGCCCAGTTCGTATCGGCGACGCGAGCTTCTCCAACGTCACTGTGCGTGTGTCCGGGCGTTATCCCGAACTGCTTATCGGCGGACAGGTGCTGCAGGATTACGTCGTCGCCATCGATCAGCGCACGCAGTTGGTGGCGCTTTGTCGGCCGCAGGGATGAGCGCTCACGTGTAGCGCTTGCTAGTGCGCTGCTCGGCTACGTCCGGCGCTTCTTTCGCCGCGCCGGCGTAGCCGGTGATCCGATCGGCCACGAACGGGTTGCTGGCGCGCTCGCGGCCGAAGGTCGATGTCGCCCCGTGGCCCGGCACGAAGGTCACCTCATCGCCGAGCGGCCAGAGCTTTGACGTGATCGAGTCGATCAGTGTCGCGTGATCGCCGCGTGGAAAGTCGGTGCGCCCGATCGAGCCGGCGAACAGCACATCGCCGACGAAAGCCACCTTGAGCGACGCATTGTGAATAACCACGTGCCCCGGCGTGTGCCCAGGCGTATGCAGCACGTCGAACCGCGCGCCTTCGAACTCCAGCACTTCGCCATCCTCGAAATAGCGATCCGGCGTCACATTGCGCAATCCGCCCACGCCATAGCGCCGCGCGCTCTCTTCAATCTGGTCGAGCCAGAATTGGTCGTCGCGATGCGGCCCTTCTACGGCAACCCCGGTGCGCTCGCGCAGCTCGGCCGCCGCGCCGGCGTGATCCAGATGGCCGTGCGTCAGCCAGATGCGCGTGAGCGTGAGACCAAAATGGTTGAGCGCCCCGATCAGCTTGTCGGTCTCGCCGCCCGGATCGACAAACGCGGCGCGCTTGGTCTCCTCATGCCAGATCAGCGAGCAATTCTGCTGCAGCGGCGTCACCGGCACGATTCGGATTTGCAGTTTGATCTCTGTCATTTGGCCGTCCTACACGCTCGGCAGCTCGTCATCCACACCGGCGCACCGCCCGCTCAAAAGAAACGGGCCGGCGCTGTACCCACCGGCCCGCTCGCAAAGCGGAAAACCTGCGTCCGTTACGTCGCGTCCTCCAGACGTTGCGCGTGGCTCAAGTGATCGCGCAGTTTCGGCAGCGTCGTGTTGGCCCAGTCGCGCAGCGGGCCAGCCGGCGCGCCGGCGACATAGCGCTCGAACAGCGACACTGCTTCCTGGTGCGCCGCGACCTGCGCATCGAGATAGGCGTCGTCGAAGCCTTCGCCCGATTGCCCGCGCAGCGCGTCGATGCGGCCCTGTTTGGCGGCGTCGAGCTGCGGCGTCGGCGGCGTCAGGTTGAGCTGCGGGGCGAGCGCCGTCAGCTGCTGCGTTGTCGTGCGATGGTCGGTCACCATCATCGTCGCGAAGTCTTTCACCTCCTGGCGCTGCGCCCGCGTCGCCGCCAGTTCCGACGACTGGATTTCGAACGCATCCGAATTGGCGACCTGCTGCGCGAACTCGGCATCGGTCATCGCGGCGGCCTGCGACCGCGCTGGACCTTCGGCGGTGGTGGTTTCTGGCGCGTCAGTGGTTGTGGTTTGTTGTCCGCAAGCGGCAAGCGCCAAGGCGCTCGCGGCCAGCATCACGTGCTTGATCATGAAACTCGCTCCTCGTCCTCGGCCTCAAGGGGCCAGGGCGAAAAACGTGATGCGTGTGCGCCACGTTCCGCTCAGGAGCGTTGTTCCTGCTGCGCTTGCTCTAAGTTAGTTCCGCCGCCGCCGGCCGCGCCGATCCTCTTCCGGCGGCGCCACGAATGCCGGCGTTTCGCTCATCGCTTCGAACGTCAGCGTCGTCGTGAAGCTTTGCACCTGGGCCTGCGAGCCCGGCGCCGCGTCGGCGCGATGACGCGCCGCCAGCATGTATGCACCCGGCTGATCGAGCGTGATCGTCGCCACACCCGTTGCGTCAGTGGCCACATAGCGGTCGATGTCCGTTTCCGGCTCGCCGGCCGCGTATATGACCAGCGCCGTGTTTGCGAGCGGCGCGCCGTCGAACAGTACCTGCACCTGGAACGGCGCATTGATCAGAATCTGGTTAGGATGCGTCACCGGCTTGAGCGCGAGGCGCCCGATCACACGCTCGAGCACGCCATTCGAAGGCGTCCCGCGCGTCACGTACGTTTCCGCCAGCGTGACGGTTTGCAGCGTCGTCGTCACTGCGCCTTCGGGCAGCACTTCGCCGGCGACTGCCGGGCGCCACGCGCCATCGACGCCGACAAGCTGCGAAACCGCGCCCAGCTGTTCGCCGCTGGTGATGCGATAGGTGCCGTATTGATAGAGTTGGCTCTGCAGACGCGCCGCCTGCGCCGTCACTTCCGCTTGGCTGAAGAAGCCCGCGCTGCCATCTGGCGCGATGATTTCGAAATTGGAGGAAAGGCCGATTTCAGGCGTGAAGAATGTCGTGGTGAATGCGCCTTGCGTGTTCACAACGCCATTATTGGCCCAGAAGCGGTCAGGCTTCAGATACGCAGTGTGCGCCGCCGCCGGTGCAGCAAGCGCCACTGCAAGCGCAGCAGCGATCAGGCTTCTCTTCATGACGCGCAAGTAAGCATAATCACGCCCGTTATATCGAGCGCCGAACCGAGATTTTCCGCGCGGCGCGCGTGGCACAAGCGCGCTGCGCTGTCTCAACTAGCGTGAAATGCCGGAATTTCCGCGCGCGTGCAGGTGCTATTCGCTCCCTCTGAATCGTCCGTCGCCTTCTTCCGTCACGAGCACCACGTTCGGATTTTCCGGCGCGGTGTCTTCGAAGAGACCGATGTCCAAATCGGCTTGCGGCGTATCGCTCCGCAGTGGCGCGGCGACGCGTTCGGCGAGCTCGGTGCGCTCGATCGGCGCAAGCGGCGCGGCGACTCCAGGCGCGTGCATCGGCCGCCAATAGCGAATGGCGACGGCGAACTTGCCTTCGCGTTCGACGATCTCGGCGAGCCCGTTGCGCACCAGCGCGCCCCAGCGGCGCATCAGTTGCTTGTGGTCGGCGTAGAGCTTCCCCAGCACTTCGCGCGCAAGCTCCGCCGGCGTCTCCAAGAGCGCGCGCGCTTCCTCGGGCGTACGCGCGTGGCCGAGCGGCTTCTTCACCGCCGCTTCGCCTGTGCGCGCAACCGGCGCGGGTGGCGCTGGGCGCCAATAGCGCATCGTCACCCGCCAGGCGCCGTCGCGCCACAAAAGTTCGTAGACGCCTGCGCCGTACAATTCCGGCACAGCCGCTTCCGCCGCTTCCGGTGTCTCAAACTGATCCGCCAGCTCCTCGACGGCCAGGAATACCGGCCCGCCGGCAAGGCTCGCCGCCTCGTCCTCGGTCCGCGCGCGCGGCGCAGCGGGATCGCGCGCCGCGGCCAGGTTCGCCGCTAAGGGGAAAGTCGTCATCGCTGCGGCGTTCTCGCCTTCTCCACGGGGCCCCGCCGCGATCACCTTGGAGTTCGTCAGGGCGGAGGCTAGGCTCCAGTTTCCGCGAAAATGTGGGGGGAGCCAAGCATGTCGCATCGCCGCTGGAGTCTGGCCGCCTTGGCGCTCGCGCCGCTACTGGCGCTGGGCGCGTGCGACCGGATCGCAGACGTGTGGGAGCGCATGCGCGGCGGCGTCGAAGCGCCGGGGCCGGCGCCGCTGGACGATGTGCCGCTGGAGGCGCGCGCGCTGTCGGGCGCGGTACAGCCGCAAGCCGATGTTGCCGCGCTGCTGGCGCCAGAGCCGGTGCTGATCGCGCCGGGCCAGATTTTGATCGGCGCGCGCGTCGAAGCTGAGCTTGCCGAAACGGCGACCGAGATGGGCCTGGCGAGCAATTTCGTGCGCTCGCTGCGGACGCAAGGCCTGGACGCGATCGACCAATTGCCCGAAGCGGCGGCCGCGCAAGTGCGCGCGCGCGCCGAAGCAGAAGCATCAAGCGCCGCGCGCGACGCAGCGCGCGATGTGTTGGCGCGCCTCGGCGTGCAGGGCGAGATCAACGTGCGTCCGGGCGGCGTTGTCACCATCGATCTAACGCCCGCGAGCGCCGATCCGATTTCGCTGCCGCTGTCGCAGCAGGGCGGCGCGGTCGCCGCAGAAGCGCAGCCGCAAGCGATCCAGTGGAACGAGTCCGACCGCTGCCCACGCATCGTCACGCGCGGCCAGCTGGAGAACAATCTCGCGCTCGCCACGCGCTGCGCCATCCAGCGGCTCGAAGCGTCGCGGCGCTTCGAGTTCGTCGAGCCCAATTACATCGCCGAGCCCGGCTTCGACTGGCCGCCGCGCCAGCGGCCGAGCACGCAGCCGTCACCAGCGCCGACACCGACAACGCCTGCGCCCGCGCCGCGCGTCGGCGGCGCACCGAACGATCCGCTTTACAGCCTGCAATGGCATTATCGACCCGCCGGCACGGGCGAAGGCTTGTCGCCCGGCGGCGCGGGCTTTGCCGCCTATTGGGAAGCGAGCCAGATCGGCTCGCGCGATGTGCGCGTCGCCGTGCTCGACACCGGCATCGATCAAAACCATCCCGACATCGCCGGCTCTGAAAACGTCGCGCCCGGCATCGATTTCATCACCAATATCGAACGCGGCGGCGATGGCGACGGTATCGACGCTGACGCCAACGATTCCGGCGATCAATGCGGCGCGGCGACGGAAGCGTCCTATCACGGCACGCACGTCGCCGGCACCATCGGCGCGGCGAGCACGAACGATCGGGTCGGCGTTGCGGGCGGCGCGTGGAATGTCTCCGTCGTGCCGGTGCGCGTGCTCGGGCGCTGCGGCGGCGAGCTTGCCGATATCGTCTCCGCCATCCGCTGGGCCGCGGGCGTTGCGCCGGCGATCGCCGCCAACGGTCAGCAGATCGTCAATCCGCGTCCGGCCGACATCATCAATATGAGCCTCACCATCCAGGCGCCGTGCCCCGCATCGATGCAAGCGGCGATCGATGCGGCGGTGGCGCGCAACGCCGTCGTCGTCGTCGCCGCCGGCAACAAGGCCAACCGCGCCGCGCTCTATGCGCCGGCCAATTGCAGCAACGTCATCGTCGTCGGCGCCAGCGATGCGCGCGGCGGCCTCTCGTTCTATTCCAACTTCGGCCCCGAGCTCGATCTCCTGGCGCCGGGCGGAGATGTGTTCTCGGATAGCGACAGCGACGGGCGTCCCGATGGCGTCCTCTCCACGCGCGCCACCACCAGCGGCTGTTACGACCCGGTGAATCAGAACTCGACCGAGCGCTGCTACTATTCCTTCCTGCAAGGCACCTCGATGGCCGCGCCGCACGTTTCCGCGGCGCTGGCGCTGATCGCGGCTGAAACCGGCGTGCGCGGTTCGGCGCTCGAAGCGGCGCTGTTCACGCGTGCGATCAGTCCGCATCCGGAGAGCTACGCCGAGATCGAATGCGCCCGTTCGCGCAACGCCATCCCGATCGCGACCGGCTCGCCCACCTGCGCGCGTCCGAGCGGGCGCGGCCGTCTCGACCTCGCCCGCGCGGCGCAAACGATTACGCGAACGCCGTAGCAGAAGCCTTTACGCGCAGCCGCAACAGGACCAAGCTCTGCTCATGAACGCAAACGCGCTGCGCACCTGGGGCATCGCTGCGAGCGCGGCGGTGATGACCGGCGCCATGGTGCTGGCCATGCAGCCGGCGCCGCAAGCCGTCGCACGCGCGGAGTCGGCGCAAACATTCGCGCAAGCGGAGAACGCGGCAGAGCCGCTCGCCTTCGTGGTGCGCTTCCAGGGCGGCGGCCCGATTGCGCGCGCGCAGGCCAACGCCGCACGCGGGCGCACCAGCGCGGCGCAAGCGCAGATCGAAGCGCAGCTGCGCCGCCAAACCGATCTCCGCGGCCTCTGCTTCGATCGCTTCACCACGGGCGCGGCGGAAGTGGTGCTGCGCACCTGCGCGGCGATTGTTCCCAGCGAGCGCGAACGCGTGCAGCAATCCTGGCTTGAGCGCTTGCGGGCGATGCGTGGGGTTGAGTATGCCGACGTCAACGCAACGGCGACGCGAGAACGCGCCGGCTAGGAGATGAATCTAATGGACAGCGGCGCGCCCGTTTCGATCGGCGGTTACGAAGAACGCATCGTCGCCACCATCGATGGCCTGCCGATCTATGCGCGCGATTATCCGCCGCTCGCGCCGGTCACCGGGCTGCCGGTGATTTGCCTGCATGGCCTTACTCGCAACTCGGCGGACTTCGAGATCGTCGCGCCGCGCATCGCCGCGCTCGGCCGGCGTGTCATCGCGCCCGACATGCGCGGGCGCGGCAAGAGCGCCAACGATCCCGATCCCGCGCACTATGTGCCCGCCGTCTATGCGCAAGACGTGCTGAAGCTGATGGATGCGTTGGAGATTCCGAAAGCGGTGTTCATCGGCACTTCGATGGGTGGCCTCATCATGATGGTGCTGGCCGCGCTCGCGCCGGACCGCATCGCCGCCTCGGTGCTGAACGATGTTGGCCCGAAGCTGTCGTCGCGCGGTTTGGCGCGCATCGGCACTTATGTGGGCCGCTCGCAGCCGGCTGACTCATGGGAAGCGGCGGCCGAAGCGGTGCGCGCGGTCAACAGCACGGCCTATCCCGAGCGCATCGACGATGCCGAGTTCTGGCTCGCTTTCGCGCGCCGCACCTATCGCCAGAACGAGAGCGGCCAGTTCGAAACCAATTACGATCCGCACATCGCGCTCGCCTTCGTCGATTTCGACGAAGACGCCCCGCCGCCTGATTTAGGTCCGCTCTTCAAAGCGCTCGCCGCGAAACCCGTGCTCTCGGTGCGCGGCGCGATCTCCGACATCCTCGAAGACGAGGGCGTCGCCCACATGCGCGAGCTCAACCCCGCTCTCGAAAGCGTCAGCGTCGAAAACATCGGCCACGCGCCGATGCTGGATGAACCCGAAGCCTGGGACGCCGTGCTGGATTTTCTGGCGAAGGTGGAGTGAGGGGGCGCGCTATTTTATGCGGCGCTTCCGGATACGACGTCCGCCGGGGCCCAGAAACTGATCTGTGGAACATCGACCATTCTGATCTTCAACAGTTACAGTGAAATGCCAGCCGTACACCCTGTCGACCGCGAATCGTGCCTTGAGTGTCTTGAAGGCCGACATTTCCGCGCCGTGGTGCTCACATAGTTTTCCGAGTGCCTCACGATATCGAAGAATGGCATCTGCTAAGGATGGTGAAGGTGTGCCGCCTTCCGTGGCGCCGCTTAAAAAATCGACGACGATGTAGCCGTCTGGCGAGTTCGATGCTTCGCCAAAAATGTCGGTCTGGATGAGTCCGATGGGCAAGCCCAGCCCGCAAGCAAGCGAGTCCGCGATGTTGTGCCCTATCGATTTCAGTTCGCCAAACTTCATCCGCCATCGCCGTTCGACTAAAGCGCCCGCTTAAACAGCTCCGCGTACTTCTCCGCATCGAACGGAATCGCGTTGCTCAGCGTGGCGAGATCGCTCACCGCGTAGGCGATCGCGCCGTCGCCGTGCTCTTGCTTCACGCCCATAGCTGAAAGCGACGGCGGCAGGCCGATGCGGGCATTCAAGTCAGCGATGTAGCGCGCCAAATCCGCATCCGCGGACAAATTCAGCGCCCGCCGCAGCCGCGCGAACTTTTCCTGCGCCGCGCCGGCTTCGGCGATCATCGCCAGCGAATGCGGCAGGATCACCGCGTTGAGCGTGCCGTGATGCAGCTTCAAATCGTGGATGCGTCCGAGCGCGTGCGAAAGCCCGTGCACGGCGCCGAGGCCCTTGGCGAACGCCAGCGCGCCTTCGAACGAGCCCATCATCATGTGCCAGCGCGCGTCCCGGTCCGCGCCGTCCTTCACCGCGCGCTCGAGCCACGTGGCGACGCGCTCGGCGCCGTCGAGCCCAATCGCTTCGGCTGGCGGATGCACCACCGGCGTCAGCACCGCTTCGATGCAATGCGTCATCGCATCCATGCCGGTCGCGGCCGTCAAAAGCGGCGGCAGGCCCAGCGTCAGCTCCGGATCGCACACAGCGGCGACAGGCACCAGGAACGGCGAGACGAATGTCTCCTTCATGCCGTTGTCGAGAATGACAACTGCGCCCGGCGACACTTCGCTGCCCGTGCCAGCCGTGGTCGGCACGGCGATCAGCGGCGGAATCTTGGTGATGAACTTCATGCCGCGTTTGGAGCCGCCTAGGCGCTCGAACGGACCTTCATGCGTGACCATGAGGCCGAGCGCTTTGGCCAGATCCATCGAAGAGCCGCCGCCGAAAGCGATGATGCCGTCCGCGCCCGATGCGCGGTAAGCCTCCGCCGCCGCAGCGGAGGCGCGCTCAGTCGGATTGGCGGGGGTATCGGTGAAGACGCCCGCCGGCGCCTCGCTCAGCGCCGCGAGCAGGCGATCGAGCAGGCCGTTGGCCTTCAGCCCCGGATCGGTGACGACAAAAGGCCGCGCCACCCCATGCGCCTTCAGCACCTTCGGCAATTGCGCCAAGGCGCCGAAATCGAACGTGCACTGCGTGAGATAATTCATCTGGGCCATGGGTCGCGCTCCGTTGCGAGCTTTGTCCCACACGCGCAACGGAACCGCCACTGCCGATGGACATCCGCGGCGCCGTGGCTAGTCTCCGCGCCCATGACTGAAACGGTTCTCGAAATCACCAATCTCGCCGTCACCTTCGATACGCCAGACGGCCTCGTCGAAGCGGTGAAGGGCGTGTCGCTGAAGATCGACCAGGGCGAGTGCCTCGGCATCGTCGGCGAAAGCGGCTCGGGCAAGAGCCAGAGCTTTCTTGCCGCCTTCGGTCTCAGCGCCCAGAACGCGCGCGTCTCCGGCTCGGTGAAATTCCAGGGGCGCGAAGTCTTGGGCATGACGCGGCGTGAACTCGACAAGTTCCGCGGCCGCCACGTCGCCTTCGTCTTCCAGGACCCGCTGACGGCGCTGACCCCGCACATGACGATCGAAGCGCAGATGGGCGAAGTGCTGGAGCACCATTTCCAAGTGAAGGGCGAAGCCGGTCGGCAACGCTCGATCGAGTGGCTCGAGCGCGTGCGCATTCCCGAAGCGGCGCGCCGACTCGAGCAATACCCGCACGAGCTTTCCGGTGGCATGCGCCAGCGCGTGATGATCGCCATGGCCATGATGGCCGAACCCGCGTTGCTGGTCGCGGACGAACCAACCACCGCGCTCGACGCCACGGTGCAGGCGCAGGTGCTCGATCTCATCGAGGACTTACGCAAGGACACCAACGCCGCCGTTGCGCTCATCACCCACGACATGGGCGTTATCGCCCGCATGGCGCAACGCGTCGCGGTGATGCGGCGCGGCGAGGTGGTCGAGACCGGCACGGTTGATGAAATCTATTCCGCGCCGAAAGCCGATTACACGCGCATGCTCTTACAAGCCGTGCCGCGCATCGATGGGGCGCGCGCGCAAACGCTGGCGCCGCCGGACGCTGGTCCGCCGATCCTGCAGGTGGAAGATGTGCGCGTCAGCTTTCCGGTGAAAATCAAGGACGGCTCGCTGTTCGGCAAGACCAAGCCGTTGCGCGCCGTCGATGGCGTCAGCTTCGATCTGCGCGCCGCCGAGACGCTGGGCATTGTCGGCGAAAGCGGTTGTGGCAAGTCCACGCTGGCGCGCGCGGTGGTGCAGCTCTTGCCGCGCAATGCTGGGCGCGTCACCTTTCTCGGCCGCAATCTGTTGCCGAGCGAAAAAGAAGCGATCCGCAAGTCGCGCCAGGATTTGCAGATCGTGTTCCAGGATCCGCTCGCCAGTCTTGATCCGCGCATGACGCTGGGCGCTTCGATCGCCGAGCCGTTGCTTGCGTTCGAGCCACTGCTGACGCGTGAGCAGCGTGAGGAGCGAGTGAAGGCGATGATGGCGCAAGTCGGCCTCGATCCCGATCTCATCAACCGCTATCCGCACGAGCTTTCCGGCGGCCAGAACCAGCGCGTCGGCGTCGCGCGGGCGATGATCCTGAAACCGAAGCTGGTGGTGTGCGACGAAGCGGTGTCCGCGCTCGACGTTTCGATCCAAGCTCAGATTCTGAGGCTGCTGATCGATTTACAGCGCGAGTTTCACACCTCGATGTTGTTTATCAGCCACGACCTCGCGGTCGTGCGCGAGATCAGCCACAACGTGCTGGTGCTCTATCTTGGCCGCGCCGTCGAATATGGGCCGAGTGAGGCGATCCTCACCGATCCGCGCCATCCGTACACGAAAGCGCTGCTCGCGGCGGCGCCGACGCCCGATCCCGACATCGCCCGCAACAAGCCGCGCGTGCGCCTGGTCGGCGATCTGCCAAGCCCGCTCGATACCCGCGCGCCGCTGCGCTTCCTCAAGTCGCGCGTCATCGACAATCCCGATGCGACGCAATATCGCCCGCAATGGCAGGAGGTGGCTCCCGGCCACTTCGTCGCCGAGCACGATCCGATGGAAGCTGTCGCGGCGGCTTAGTGCCGTAGCAATTCCTGCAGCCGCTCGCGCAGCTTCGGGGGCTCTTCGTCGAGCAGATCTTTCGGCGTCTCGGCGCGCACGCGCTGTCGCACGCCATCGGGCAGTTCGCCGCGTAGAATGCCGAGCGCCTTGGGCGGCGCGGCGATGACGAGGTGATCGAACTGGTTCTGTTTGGCCGCGTCGCCGATCGTCTTGGCCACCTTTTTCAGAAAGTTCTGCTCTTCCTGCTCATGCAACGTCAGGCCGCGGTCGATGGTGTGGCGACCGGCGCCGGCGTGATTGTCGTTGCGCGGCGGCCGATCCTGCGGCTCATAAAGTTCATCAGGCCCGATCTCCATGGTGAGATCGTCGCGCGCTTGCAGCGGCGCGCCGCGGCGTTGTTCGACCAATACCTTGGCGCGGCGCCCGTCAGCCAACAGGAACCACGTGGAACCGTCTTGAAGCATGGAAGTCCTCCTCCGCTGCCAACGCTGCGGCTAGGGGCCCGTTCCCGTTCGTGTTCAGAGCCTGCGCGCGGCAAACCCACCAGCGCTCAGCGCAGCGATGATCTGCTGCGTGTGCGCCATGTCGCGCGTCTCGATCTCGATGTCGAATTCGACACCTTTGACCGGTGCATCCAGCGTCATGCGGTGATGCGCGACTTGCAGAATGTTGCCGCCGAGATCGCCGATGATGCGCGCGACGGACGAGAGAATGCCAGGCCGATCGTCGCCGATGAAGCGCAGGATCGAGATCCGCCCTTCGCGCACCATCGAACGCTCCAATACGGACGCCAAGAGGCGTGTATCGATGTTGCCCCCGCTCAGCACGAGCCCGCACTTACGGCCGGCGAACTTTTCCGGCGCCGCTAGCAAGGCCGCGAGCGAAGCCGCGCCCGCGCCTTCGGCCACTGTTTTCTCCGCGCTCACATAGAGCGCGATCGCCTGCTCGAAAGATGGCTCATCGACCAGGATGATGTCGTCGATGAAACCGTTAGCGATGCCGAACGGCAATTCGCCGATCTGCTTGACGGCGATGCCTTCGGCGATGGTCTGCCCGCCCGCGCTCACATTGGTGCCGCGCCGGCGCGCCGTGAAAGAGGGGTACATCGCCGCCTCAACGCCGACGATGCGGATGTCCGGCCGCAGCGTCTTGGCCGCGACGCCCATGCCGGCGATGAGCCCGCCGCCGCCGATTGGCACGATCAGCGTGTCGATCTCCGACGCGTCCGCCAGCATTTCCAGCGCCGCCGTGCCCTGGCCGGCGATGACGCCATAATCGTTGAACGGATGCACGAACACGAGATTGCGCTCGTCGCGGAGCTGCATGGCGTGGGCGAAGGCGTCGTCATAAGTCTCGCCCTCGAGCACGATCGAAGCGCCGCGCGCGCGCGTCTGCTCCACCTTCACGTTCGGCGTGCCCTTGGGCATGACGATGGTCGTCGGCACGCCAAGTTCGCGCGCATGATGCGCCACCGCCTGGGCGTGATTGCCGGCCGATGCTGCGATCACACCGCGCTTCTTCTCATCGTTGGTGAGCTGCAACAGCCGGTTAAGCGCGCCGCGCTCCTTGAAGGCGCCGGTCTCGTGCTGGTTCTCGTACTTCACCCAGACGTCCGCGCCCGTCGCTTGCGACAGCGTACGCGAATGGTGCGTCGGCGTGTGCTCAAGGCGGCCCTTGATACGCGCTGCGGCGGCTTCGATGTCGGCAAAGGTGACGGTCATGAGTGCGGCGCGACCCTATCCGCGCGCACGCGCCGGTTCAACGCTCAAGCGGCGAGGGCGCGGATGAGATCGAGCCGGCGCATGGCTTTGCCGGGCAGCGCGGCCAGGCGCGGATGCGGCAGCCGCTCGATGCCGGCGCGGACCGAATACGCTGTCCGCCGCACCACGCCAGAAACCGAAGCGCCGGCGACGACGCCATAGGAGAGCATGCGCTGCGTGGTCGAGAGCTGGCGCTTGTACTGGTAATCGCCGGGGCCGAAATCGACTTCTGCGAGCCCGTGCTCGCCCGCCCAGCCAATCGCGCGCCGCGCCAGCTGCACGCCCGGCGAATAGCGGTCATAGGCGCTATCATGAGCGACGATCCAGAAATGCAGCACACTGGCGCTGCGCAAGCAGAAGGCGCCGGCGATCAGTTTGCCGTCGAGCGATAGAGTAAAGAGCGCGCCGCCGAAATGCGGGCCGCGTATCTCGAAACATTGATCCAGCGTTTGCCGTACCCAGGGCTGGGCCCAGATGCGCGGCTGACGCGAGCGCGCCAGCTGGTGGTTCTTCCAGGCCAGCAGCGTCTCGAAATCGGCGCGCTCTGCCGAGCAGGCGCGGAACTCCAGATGACCGCATTCACGCTCCAGCTTGCGCGCTTTCTTGTCCGTCTGGCGCACGAACTCACTGCGCCGCGCTTTCAGAGCCGCTTCGTATAGCTCGCGCCCGCCGTGCGTTTCGGCAATCCAGGATCCTTCCTCGCCCCCGGCGGCGAGCGGCGTCGCGCCCGTCGGCACGTGCGTGAGATCGATGCGGCCGACCTTCAGCGCCGCACACAGTTCAGCGGGATCAACGATCAGATCGCGGCCTGCAACGACAGCCTGATAGTCCGCGATCGGCGCGCCCATGCCCATGGCCGCATAGCGCGAGAGGCGCTGCGCACTGAAGAAGCCTTCGCCGCCATTAAGGATGCAGACGCGCGCATCCGCCCGCACAGCACCGATCAGCTGCGCCCAATCGGGCGTCAGATAAGGGCTCGCCAACGCCGGTTCGCCGGCCTGCAGGCCGCGCCAATGCGCCAGCTCGGCCTCACCGAGCTCCTTGGGATGTACCGTTTCGATACGCACGAGTTCGCTGTCGTCCTTTCGCCAAGGACGGGAGCAAGCTTCACGCCTTACTTGGGCTTCGCGCCACCGCTGGCGCCAAAGCGCGTCCCGGTGCGTCCGGCGACGAAGGCCGCCACTTCCGGCTGGAACGAGGCCGCGCTCACCGCGATGTAGATGAACGGCCCGTTCGGATTGGAGCGGAAATTGGAATCGACGCCGATCACGTCGAAGCCTTCGCCGTTGCGCACCAGGAACGCCGAACCGGAATCGCCGCGCGTCGTATCGCACTCATGCGCGAAGGTGTGGTCGGGGTAAGTTTGCACCATGTGGCAGCCGATATTGGCCGACAGCGTGTCGCCGGTGTCCCACGAATAGCCGGCCTGATAGAGATCGGCCGCGCGCGCCGCCTGCAGGCCTTGCCCGGTCAGATTGCGCACGCCGGCATAGCCGAGCCGATCGCCCAAGGGCTGATCGATGCGGATCAGAGCCCAGTCGAGGCCATCGATCTCGTCAGTGGTGTTGAAGCGGCGATAATTGAAACGCGGGCTGACGAGATAGGCCACCGCGCGCGCTTCGATGGCGCCGGATTCGGTCACGAACGTGCCGCCGCTGGTGACGCCGTTGTCGGTGTGAATGCAGTGCGCCGCGGTGACGATCACGTCGCGCCCGATCAGCGTCGCGGTGCAAGCTTCGTCCTGCGCATTGGTGAAGCGGCCCATGTAGCGCCACGGCGCCTGCTGCGCGTTGACGCGCACGCGGTCGTCGCGGCCAAAATAGTGATCGCTGATCAGAAGCGGCCGTTGGCGCCCGCCGCAATCGCTGCGATCGGTGCGCGCATCGCACGAGCCGTTGCCACGGCCCGGCTCTTCGCACACGCCATTGAACGAGGTGCGGCAGCTGTCGTTCTGATTGCGCATCCAGGCGACATCGCCGCAATCTGTACGATCGGAGCCTTGCACGCATGCGCCGGTTCCGAAGTTCGGCTCATCGCACTCGCCGTCGCGCGCGTATTGGCAGCTATCGTCTTCGCGATTCTCGCGGATGCGGCGGCAATCGGAATAATCGGTGCCCTGCGTACAGGCGCCGGTGCCGATATCTGGATCGTCGCACTCGTTGTCGTTGGCCCAGCGGCAGCTGTCATTGCCCGCGCCTGGCGCTCGCGCGCCGGGCTTGGTCGGCGCGGTTTGCTTATCGACCGCGACTATGCGCTCGGGCGCGCTCGCGCCGGTGATGCTGGCGGAAGGGCGGGGAACACCGGTCTCATCCGGCCCCGCGTGCACCGCGATGCTGACCAGAACTGACGCGGCGATCGTCGCCGCTGCTGCCGCCATGCGCATCAAGTCTCTCCCACCCCTCGGGCGGCGAACCTACCGTGCGTCGCAGCGGTGGGGAAGCGGCGCTAGCGGCGCTTGATCTTGCCCCGCGGCTCTGAAACAAGCCGCCCATGCCCACGCCCGTGCTGCATATCGGCAACAAGAACTACTCGTCCTGGTCGATGCGCCCATGGCTGGCGCTGAAATGGGGCGGCATACCGTTCGAGGAGCACATCATTCCGCTGGGCGGGGAGGGCTACGGCCGCTCGCAAATCAAGGAAGTGCGCGCGGTCTCGCCCAGCGGGCGGGTGCCGGCGCTGCATATCGGCGACACCATCGTCTACGAAAGCCTCGCCATCTGCGAATGGGCGGCCGAACAGACGCCCTCGCTCTGGCCTGCTGATCCGCTGGTGCGGGCCGAAGCCCGCGCCGTCGCCTGCGAAATGCACGCAGGGTTTTTCGCCATCCGTCGCGACATGTCCTGCAACGTCCGCCGCCGACTTGAGACGCAGCCGGACTGGCCTGAAGATACGCGCGAAGATTTGCAGCGGCTCTATGCGCTCTGGGGCGGCCTACGCGCACGCTTCGGCGGCGATGGCGAGTTCCTGTTCGGCCCCCGCTCCATCGCCGACGCCATGTTCGCGCCGGTAGCCACGCGCCTCAGGACCTATAAAGTCGATGCGCCGGACGTCGCCATCGCCTATTGCGGCGCCATTTTCGCCGACCCTGTCTTTCAGGAATGGGAACGCGCGGCCATCGCCGAACCTTGGACCATCGAACAAACGGAAGCGCTCTACCGATGAGAGTCATGATTTTCGCCGCGCTGCTGGCGCTGGCTGCATGCGGCAACAACAATGGAGGCGTCATGGCCGAGATCGAGCGGGCCGAAGAAAAAGCCGCCAACGCCGAAACCGAGGCACTCGATCGGATTGGCGCGGCTGTCGATGAATCGCCGCAGCATCTGCCCTCGGGGCTTGAGCTGCACTTCCGCCGCCGCGGCCACGATCAAGCGCTGGCGCAGCCCACGCGCGAGGCCAACGTGCTGGTCCATTACGAAGGCAGCTTCGTCGATGGCGGAGAGGTGTTCGATTCCTCCTTCGCTCGCGGCGAGCCCGCGGAGTTTCCGCTGGGTGCGGTGGTGCCGGGCTTCTCCGAGGCCATCACGCATATGCGGCCCGGCGATGAAGTCATCGCGACCTTCCCCGGCGCGCTCGGCTACGGCGAACGCGGCAGCGGCCCAATCCCGCCCAACGCCGCGCTGCGCTTCCGCATCTTGCTGCTGGCCTTCCAGGAGCCCGGCGGGGAAGTGGTGCAGGCGGTCGAGCGGTGACGCGTGAGCGGGATTGCGGCAACGCTTGAAATCCTAGAACGCCTCGTTGCGTTCGACACCACATCGCGCAACTCAAACCTTGCGCTGATCGAATGGGTCGAAGCGTTCCTCGCCGCCCGTGGCATCGCTTCGCAGCGCGTGGCCAACGCGGACGGCTCGAAAGCCAATCTCTATGCGCTGATCGGCCCGGAAGCGCCGGGCGGGGTGGTTCTTTCAGGGCACACCGACGTCGTGCCCGTCGATGGCCAGCCGTGGACGAGCGATCCCTGGGTCGTCACCGAGCGCGGCGGCAAGCTCTACGGCCGCGGCGTCGCCGACATGAAGAGCTTTCTCGCGCTCGCGCTTGCCCACATCGACGAAGCGCAAGCCGCGCCGCTCAAAGCGCCGCTCATCCTTGCGTTCTCCTATGACGAAGAGATCGGCTGTCTCGGCGCGCCCTCGCTGATCGCCGAGATCAATCGCATCGCGCCCACGCCGTTGGCGGTCATCGTCGGCGAGCCGACCAGCATGAAGGTCGTCTCCGCGCACAAGGGCATCCGCTCCTTCATTGTCGAGGTCACCGGCCGCGAAGCGCATTCGAGCTTGCCGGACGCCGGCGTCTCCGCCGTGATGGAGGCGCTCGAGCTCATGAACCTCCTCGCCGACATGGGCCGTGAAGCGCGCGCTGAAACGCACGCGCACTTCCATCCGCCGGGCCCGACCATGACCATCGGCCGCGTCGATGGCGGCACCGCCACCAACATTCTCGCGCGCCGCTGCGTCTTCATGTGGGATTTGCGCACGCCCGAGCTCGCGCAAGCCGACGCGATCGAAGCGCGCTTCCGCGCCGCGGCCGAAGCGCTCGACGCCAAGATCAAGGCGCGCGCGCCCGAAGGCGGCGTTGTCGTCACGCGCCGCTCCAACACGCCGGGCCTCGCCATCGATCGCGACAGCCCCGCCGAACAGCTTGCGCGCGCGCTCACCGGCGACAACGAAACCCGCGCCGTCGCCTATGCCGCTGAAGCCGGCCTCTTCCAACGCGCCGGCATCCCGGCCGTCATCTGCGGCCCAGGCTCCATCGAACAAGCCCACCAGCCCGACGAATGGATCGAGCTCACGCAAATCGAAGAAGGCGCCGCGTTCATGCAGAGGCTGATCGCGCGGCTGGGCGCTTAGCGCTTAAGCGCCTCAACGCCCGGCAGCGCTTTGCCTTCCATCCATTCGAGGAACGCGCCCCCGGCGGTGGAGACAAACGTCATATCCTCCGCTACGCTGGCGTGATTGAGCGCGGCGACCGTGTCGCCGCCGCCGGCGACGGCGATCAGCTTGCCGGCCTTCGCCAACTCGGTCGCGTGCTTGGCCGCTTCCACGGTGGCCGCATCAAACGGCGGCACTTCGAACACGCCGAGCGGGCCGTTCCAGATCAGCGTCGCGCTGTGGTCCATGGCGATGAGCAGGCGCTTCACTGTCTCGGGGCCGGCGTCCAAAATCTTTTCGCCGCCCCCGATGGTGCCGAGCGGGCGCACGGATGATGCAACGCCGGGCTTCACCTCTTCGGCCACCACGACATCGATCGGCAGCAGGATCTCGCACTTGCCTTCGGCTGCTTTCATGATCTCGCGCGCGGTGTCGGCCATGTCCTTCTCCGCCAGCGAGCCGCCGATATCGACGCCCTGCGCGTAGAGAAACGTGTTGGCCATGCCGCCGCCGATGGCGAGACGATCGAGCTTGGCGATCAAATTCTGCAACAGGTCGAGCTTGGTCGAGACCTTGGCGCCGCCGACGATGCCCAGCACCGGCCGCTTGGGATTGCCGAGCGCCGCATCGAGCGCATCAAGCTCGCGCTCCATCTGCTTGCCCGCGTACGCCGGCAGCACATGCGCGACGCCTTCCGTCGATGCATGCGCGCGGTGCGCGGCGGAGAAGGCGTCATTGACGTAGAAATCGCCCAGCACGGCGATCTCTTTCGCCAGCTCCGGATCATTCTTCTCTTCACCTGAATGGAAGCGCGTGTTTTCCAAAAGGATCACGCCGCCCGCCGGCAGCGCCGCGATCGCCGCCTTCGCCGCATCGCCCACGCAATCGTCAGCAAACGCCACGGGCGCGCCCAGAAGCGCCTCTAGCGCCGGCGCTACCGGCTTCAGCGACATCTCCGGCACGCGCTTGCCCTTCGGCCGATCGAAGTGCGCCAGAAGCGCTACCCTGCACCCCTTCGCCGTCAGCGCCTTGATCGTCGGCAGCGCCGCGCGCAAACGCGTATCATCGCTCACCCGTCCATCGGCCATCGGCACGTTGAAATCGACGCGCACTAGAGCGGTTTTGCCGTCAGGGGCGTCTTCGATCCGGCGAAAGCTCACGAATGTCCTCCAAGCATGAGGCCGATCCAATAGAAGATGCCCATCACCACCGCCAGCATGAGAAGTGCAATGCCGCTCTGCGTCAGCCGCGCCCGCAGATCCAGGCGCGCCAGCGCCCCGCGCCGCGTCCACCACCATGTCGCTACAGATGCAAGATAGAGCAGGGCCGCCACCGGCCAACCGGCGCCCGCCAGCCCCGCGACCAGCGCGATGGCGAGAAAGCCGAAATCGGTCGCGGCCGAGCTGATGTTGGGCTTACGCATCGCCGCGCTCAGCTGATCAGGAATTCTTTCTTGCCGAGCTCAACGCCGTTATGGCGCAGGATGGCGTACGCCATGGTCACGTGGAAATAGAAATTCGGCAGCGCCCAGGTGTTCACGTAATCGATGCCGGAGAATTTCAGTTCGCTGTTCGGGATTTTCACGCTGACCTCGCGCGATTCCGAGCCCTCCAAATCCGCTTCGGTGTAGCTCTCGACAATGGCGAGCACCTTGGCGATGCGCGCCTGCAGCTCGGCGAAGCTCGTTTCGGTATCCTCGATCGCTTGCGGCGGCTGGCCGGCGAGGCGCGCGACGCAGCCCTTGGCGTGGTCCGTCGCGATCTGCACTTGCCGTGTCAGCGCGAACATGTCGGGCGCCAGGCGCGCATTCAGCAACACCGACGGCTCGAACCCTTTCGCCTTCGCGTGCTGTTCGGCCTTGGTCAGAATGGCGGAAAGGTTGCGCAGCATGCGCGCAAGCGTTTGCGCGCTGATCGCGTGCATCGATAGCTTAGCCATGAGTTAGATAATTCCCCCGGAGACGAGGCCGAGCCAATAGGCCCCGGCGACAATGGAGATAATGGCTGCGGCGCCGACGCTCGACACCGTCATCCACGCCGCGCCGCGCAGGCGATTAAGCACAACGCGCCGCGACCAGCTCCAATACGCCAGCATCCCCACCGCCGCCAGCCCCGCGCTCCAGAGCGGCCCGTCGAAAAGTCCGCACGCGAATGCTGCGATCGCGAACGCAAGTTCGGTCGCAGCGGTGCCGAAATCGTAAGAGCGGCGGCGTCTCGACATGGGAGCGCCAGCTTGCGCACGGCCCCCGCGTTTACGCTCGCACGCTCACCCGATGCGCGGAAAGTTCGCGGGAAAGGATTGCACCAGCGCCCATGGACCGCCGGCGTCCCGCCGGCATGGCGCAGGATGTCCTGGCGAACGCCTGTGTTTGTTCGATCGAGCGGAGGCCGGCGAGGACGCCGGCAGTCCATATTACGGCCGGATCATCTCAAACAGCGCCGCGAACACGATGCCGAACCACGGGAACGCAAACCCGCTCCCCAGCGCCAGCGTCATCACCTTCAAATCCTCGGCCCCAATCAGCCGCGCGCCGAACCATTTCTCGCCAATCGCCCAGGCGATGCCCCAGCCGACAAAGAAGAGCCCCCAGCTCAGCTCGGTACGGTTCATCACAAGCACCGCCAGCGAGCCCCCGACGAGCAGGCCGAAAAGCTGAGCCTTCGCTGTTGGTGAAAGGTGCGGCAGTCTCACAATCGCTCTCGCCGATAAAGCACGGCACCACTTTGCGGGTCTACGAGCCGCGCAATATCGGCGGTGCTCAAGAAGAAGGCAGTGCCGCCTTCCTCGAAGGTAAGGTGCTCCCAGCGATCGCCTATGTCTCGGCCATAGGCGACGCCGGCGAGATGAAGACGCTCACCCGTCAGCAGCTCCGCAACCGTTTCGATGCTTTTGCGTTGCTGCAGAATCTGGACAATGCCGAAACCAAGGCCAGGAACGAGGTCACCCTCTCCCTGGTCTTGATATTCATGCATCAGATCAGCTTCGCCATGTGCACTGCGGTGTCGGCCATGCGGTTGGAGAAGCCCCACTCGTTGTCGTACCAGGTGAGGATCGAGCAGAGCTTGCCTTCCATCACTTTGGTCTGATCGTTGTGGAAGATCGACGAGCGCGGATCGTGGTTGAAGTCGCTCGAGACGTTCTTGTGATCGGTATAGCCGAGCACGCCCTTGAGCGGGCCATCGGCCGCGGCCTTGATCGCGGCGTTGATTTCTTTCGCGTCGGTCGCGCGCTTGGCGACGAACTTGAAGTCCACCACCGAGACGTTCGGCGTCGGCACGCGGATCGAGATGCCGTCGAGCTTGCCCTTGAGTTCGGGGATGACAAGGCCGATCGCCTTCGCCGCGCCCGTCGAGGTCGGAATCATGTTCAGCGCCGCCGCGCGGGCGCGATAGAGATCCTTGTGCATCTGGTCCAGCGTCGGCTGGTCGTTGGTGTAGGAGTGGATCGTTGTCATCATGCCGTGATCGATGCCGATCGCATCGTTCAGCACCTTCACCACCGGCGCGAGGCAGTTCGTGGTGCACGAGGCGTTGGAGATGACGCTGTGTTCCTTCGTCAGCCCCTGATGGTTGACGCCGTAAACCACGGTGTAGTCGGCGCCATCGGCCGGGGCGGAAACGATCACGCGCTTGGCGCCGCCGTCCAAGTGCGCCGCCGCCTTGTCGCGCGCGGTGAAGATGCCGGTGCATTCGAGCGCGATATCGACGCCCAGCGCCTTGTGGGGCAGTTCGGCCGGGCTCTTGATCGCCGTCACCTTGATCTTGCCCGTGCCCAGATCGATCCAGTCCTCGCCGGTCTCGATAGTGCCGGGGAAGCGGCCATGGACGCTGTCGTAGCGGAGCAGGTGGGCGTTGGTTTCGACCGGGCCGAGATCGTTGATCGCCACCACTTCGATGTCCTTGCGGCCGCTTTCGACGATGGCGCGCAGAATATTGCGCCCGATCCGCCCGAACCCGTTGATGGCCACCTTCACCGTCATGATCTTGGCTCCGAAATATCTTGTGTTGGCGGTGGATTAGCCCTCGCGCACGCGCGCGTCCAGGCGCGGAAACGCACACCTGCTTTCACCGAATCGCACATGGCTGTAATATTTCGTCGCAATGGCGAGCGATTCTCTCTCCGAGCTTCGCGATAGCACCCTTGAGGCGCGTCGGCTGGCCTTGGCGCTCGACCTCATCGAAGCTGAGCTGGCGCGGCTGGAACTGGGCGCCCACCCCGATGTTGTCGCTAGGGCGCTGGCCGAACCCATCCGCGCGTTCGACGCCGCCGCCAGGGAGGCCCTCCGCTGATGCAAGCGACGCTGACCATCCTCGGTCGCGATTACGCGATCGACTGCACCGAGCAGGAAGAACGTCGGCTACAAGATCTCGCCCGCGCCTTGGACGCGCGCCTTAACGCCTTCGGCAACGACGCCGACGCGCGTCGGAGCCTGATCCTCACGGCGCTCTCTCTTCTGGACGAAACGCAGGCCGCGCACGCAGCGCTCGCCCGCGCACGCTGCGAAATCGAACGGCTGACCGACATGGTTGTCGAAGCGCAACTCGAAGCCGCCGGCGCGCCCGATACGCCGGAACGCGGCCGCGTCGGCTCATTACGCCGTGTCGCAGAAGGCGCCGCTTGAGCCGGAGCGCCTCCGCGCCTAGATTCACTGCTGGGCGGTCACTGCGGCGTGCGAGAGGCGCATCATCCCTGGGACCGTATCATCTCTCTCGGGAGCTGGCTCTGTGCCGGGCCGTGGCCTGGCGCACCTGGCGCCCACCTAGTTGTCTAGGGTTCGAGAGGATGAGCAATGCCTTCCGGCGCATGTGGTACCGCCCAGCTCATCTTCCCCCGCGAGCGGGGGAAGTGGCGAGCGTAGCGAGCCGAAGGGGGGCCTTGCGCGCAACACGCCCCTTAGTCTCACGCTGCGGGTTCGACAGCTCCCACGCATGCGGGGGAGCAACATGAACCCCGACCTCGAAGCCGCCAAAGCCGATGCGCGCATGACCATGCGCGCCGAACGCGCTGCGCTTGAGCCCGGCGATGCGCCGCTGAAGCTGATCGAAAACTTTCCGCTCGAACTCGCCAAGCTTTCCCCCGTCGCCGGCTACTGGCCCGTCGGCGGCGAGATAGATGGCCGACCGCTGTTGGCCGCACTCGCCAAGGCCGGGCGCACCATTTGCCTGCCGCGCATGGAAAGCCGCGCCGGCCCCGCGCGCTTCCTCGCTTGGAAGGGCGGTGAGGCGCTGACCGCCGACGCCTTCGGCGTACCGTCGCCGCCGGCCACGGGCGCCGATCTCGCGCCGCGCCTCATCCTGACGCCGCTGCTCGCCTTTGACCGCGCTGGCCGTCGCTTGGGGCAGGGCGGCGGGCACTATGATCGCATCATCTCGCTCTACCGCGCGCACGGCTGTATCGCCGCCGGCCTCGCCTACGCCGAACAGGAAATGGACGAAGTCCCCGCCGGCGCGCACGACGCGCTGCTCGACTGGGTGATCACGCCAAAAGAAGCCATTCGCTGCATCCCGCCGCTGCGCGGGCGGAGCTAAGCCACCGGGTACACGACGCGCTTATCTTCACGCACCACCGCGCCTGGCGTCGGCGTGGCGGCGTCGACGTTCTGAAAACTCTTCACGCGCCAGAATGTGTTGGGCGAGGGCTCTGTACGCTTCTGGCGCCCACGCAAGCCGCCGAGCGGCGGGATGTGTTCATACGCGATCTGCCAAGGCGCCAGCGCATCCGCTAGCACGTCCGTGTTGTAATGCGGGTTGGTGCGCGATCGCGGGATCGAGCGCACATCGACCAAGAGCTCCACCGCGGACGCCCGCAGCAGCTCTGCGAACTCCTCGATCGTCCGCGTCGAGTGCCCAATCGTGAAGAACGGTTTTCCCACACTCTGGAATTAGCGCGCGCCGTGCGCTTCCCATCGGACAGCTTGACGCAATTTAATCTGGCGCCCGTCGCCGGCCCGCGCATCCAATCTAGATCAGCCTCCGCACTAACAAAGGAGGGCCATACATGGGTCTGTTCAATTTCGGCCGCGATCAGGGCAAGGCGCCGCGCACGCCGATCCAGCAAGGTAAGGAAAACGCCAACGCGTCCGAGATCGCCGAAATGCTGCGCGATCTCGGCATCACCATCGAGGGTGGGCAGATCAGCGTGAAAGGCGACGAAGTCACCATCACCGGCCGCGCCAGCAACGCCGCTGAGAAGGAAAAAGCCATCCTTGTCATCGGCAACACCAAGGGGGTCGCGAAAGTGAACGATCAGATTTCAGTCGCCGCGCAACAGCCGCAGCCGCAATCGCAATTCTACGAAGTGAAAAGCGGCGACACGCTGTCGAAGATCGCCAAGCAATTTTATGGCGACGCCAACAAATACAGCGCCATCTTCGAAGCCAATCGGCCGATGCTCAAGGATCCGGACGAAATCTATCCCGGCCAAACCCTGCGCATTCCGCAACAGCACTGAACGCTGTCGTGTGGCGGGCGCCTAGCGCGCTCGCCGCGCGCATACGCCTCAGAGGCGTATTTGACTCGGTGTCATTTTCAACACCGAAAGCCGAAGCGGCGCATCAGTTCTTCGCGTGTCGCTTCTTCGGGTTCGCGGCCCGTACGCGTTGTGACGTGTTCATACACACCCGGTCTGATCTCGCGCCACCATGGCAGATCGATCGCGCCATTACGTTGAAGATGCGCGAGATAATCGTCGAGACAGCGGAAGCTCGCGCCGCGGGCAAAAGGCAAACCGCTGACGCCCTCGTCATTTTCTTGCACGGCGGTGCTCTCCTCGGCAGGCGGCGCGGAACTCTCAACGCTATCAACCGAAATCGCCGGCGCAGTCGAGCAAGCGAGTACGATTAGCGTTGCGCCTACTACAACCACAACATAGTGTGCCGGTCGCGTGGACTTCATGGGGGGCCGCCAAAGCTGGCTACAACAATCACAAAATAGTGGACCGTCTGAAGTCCCCGGGCAAGTCAATCAAACAGGCTTGGTGAAGAGGGGAACGCATGTATCTCAATCGATTGGACTCTAACGGGCACTCGCGCGGACATGCCGCAAATCGCGGCGATCTTAGTGAGTATATGGGCAAACCTCCGGCGGGAGAGGTTGCGGTGCTGCCTGAGCGGCACGACAAATTCGGATCCACTTTGGCGCCGCGCACGGACTTGAACAGCGTGGCTGCGCCACCTGCCGAAGTCCTCGTCGATGGAGGCATCGACAATCCTGGCGAGTACGACGTCTATTCGATCACGCTGCAGGCCGGCGAAACCTATCTTTTCAGCTTGTTCGGCTCGGGCGCCGATCCGCTCGAAGACACCGTGCTCTGGCTCTACGATGGCAGCTTCACCGAAATCGCGCTCGATGATGACGGCGGCGCCGGCGTCAATTCTCTGATCACGTACACCGCGGCGACGTCAGGCACCTATTACATCGTCGCAGAAGGCTATCCGGGCCAGGGATATACCGGCACCTACACGCTGGATGTCGTTCAGTCGCCGGGCTTCGATGTTGTGAGCGATACGTTCGAAGACGCGCCGGCGCTTTCGCTCGGTGTGAACTACGGTTTCATCGAAGCCGGCCCTGGCACCGTCTATGGGCCGGGCTACAGCGAAGTGGACACCTTCTCTTTCACCGTCGAAGGCGGGCTCATCTACGTTCTCGAAGTCGCCGGTGGCGCCGACTACATGTCGGATTGGTTCGACCTGCCGCCCGGCGAACTCGACACCGTCATGGTCATCTACGATTCCAACGGCAACGTTGTCGCCAGCAACGACGACATCAGCTTCCCGTCGGACATCAGCTCGCGCATTCAATTCTGGGCCGAGGAGGACGCCACTTATTACGTCGACGTATTCTCGTATCAGCCCTGGAGCGGCGGCTATTCGCTCACCCTTAACGGGGTCGATCCTGCCGACTACAACATCCTCGACTCCCTGATCTGGGACAGCGCCGCCAACGTGCCGTTCGTGAATGGCACGGCCTATGTCTATTTCGGCGCGGCGGGCGAGAATTTCGGCCAGACCGCCGATGACGGCGTCACGCCGATGACCACGTACGGCTGGAACGCTTGGGAAATCCAGCAGGTGATGCTGGCGCTCGAAGAGTACGAAAAGATTCTCGGCGTCAATTACGAGATCACTACCGACGTGAACCAGGCCACGTTCCGTCTGCTCACGACGTCGTCAGATCTCTACGGCGCCTACTTCATTCCGCAGGATCCGGCGTACGGCCCTGATCAAGGCATTGGCGTATTCAACGTCGACAGCGGCGGCTGGGGCGCCTTCCAGGAATCGCTGGAGCAGGGCGGTTATTCGTTCGAAGTCATCCTGCACGAGTTCGGCCATGGCCACGGCCTCTCGCACCCGCACGACCGCGGCGGCGGCTCCGACATCATGCTCGGCGTCACCGCGGCGCAAGGTTCGTACGGCATCTTCGACCTGAACCAGGGCGTCTACACGGTCATGAGCTACAACAGCTCGTGGAACACAGGGCCCAACGGACCGTCGCCGTTCACGGTTGCGGGCATCAGCAATGGCTGGAGCGGCACGCTGAGCGCGCTCGACATCGCCGCGCTGCAAGAACGCTATGGCGTCATCAACTCCTACGCCACCGGCAATGATGTCTACGTTCTGCGCGACGTGCAGAGCGACGCCTATTACGAAGCGATCTGGGATACCGGCGGCAAGGACACCATCCGCTATGATGGCGCCCGCGACGCGGTCATCGACCTCCTGGCGGCGACCATCGACTACACCCCGACAGGCGGTGGCGTCATGTCGTACGTCGACGGCATTTTTGGCGGCTTCACCATTGCCAAGGGCGTTGTGATCGAGAACGCGGCTGGGGGCTCCGGCAACGACGTGCTGCTCGGTAATTCCGCCGCGAATGAACTGAAGGGCAACGCCGGGGACGACATTCTGATCGGCCGCGAAGGCGGCGATACGTTGGATGGCGGCGACGGGTTCGACACCGCGAGCTACATCACTGCGGCCGCGGGCGTGAAGGCTTCGCTTGCCAGCAATAAGGGCACCGCTGGCGACGCCGCCGGCGACAAGTTCAAGAGCATCGAAGCGCTGCAAGGCAGCAACTACAACGACGTGCTCGAGGGCGGCAACAAGAACGACACGCTCGAAGGCATGGACGGCAACGACAAGCTCGACGGCGGCAACGGCGACGACGTCCTGGACGGCGGCGCCGGCAATGACACGCTCAACGGCGGCAACGGCGAGGACGTGCTCTTCGGCGGCGACGGCAACGACGACCTCAACGGCGGCAACAACAACGATACGTTGTTCGGCGGCGCTGGGGACGACAGACTCGATGGCGGCAACAGCGACGACACGCTGGACGGCGGCGACGGCAACGATCAGCTGAGCGGCGGCAACTCCAACGACGACCTCTATGGCGGCGCCGGTGACGACATTCTGTCGGGCGGCAACGGCATCGATACGCTCGTTGGCGGAACTGGCGCCGACATCCTGACCGGCGGCAACTCGCGCGATCACTTCGTGTTCAATCTCGGTGACGGCCAAGACCGCATCACCGATTTCAACAAGAACCAGGATCTGATCGATCTAAGCTCCACCGGTCTCGAGTGGGATGACCTCGACACCAACGGCAATAACAAGCTCGACGCTGGTGACGACTTCATCTCCATCTCGGGCGGCGACACCTTCATCGACTACGGCTCCGCCAGCGGCGGCCTCAGCGGTGTGGATGTCATCCGCGTGGACGATGTCACCAACATCAAGGAAGACAGCTTCCTGTTCTAGGACGCGTTTTCGAACGGAATACTCTGCGCGGGGGCCTCATGGGCTCCCGCGTTTTTCTTTGCGCTCAAAGATCGCGCGCCATGAACACGTCGGCGCGCGCATAGGGCGTTGGCGGATGCTCGCCTTCGCCGAGATGCCGGAAGCCGAACTTCTCATAGAGCTTGATCGCCGGCGTCAGCGCCGAATTGGTTTCGATGTACAGCGACTTCGCGCCCAGCGATGGCGCGAGTTCGATCAGGTACGTCATAAGCGCCGTGCCAATGCCGGCGCCGCGATGGCGCGGCGTCACGCCCATCTTCGCGATCTCCCACAGCCCGGGTTCTGACCGCTTTATCAGCGCGCACGCGCCCACCGGCTCGCCGTCGATCTCCGCCATCGCGATCGCGCCGTCAGCCAGGATGCGCTCCGGGTGATCGAGCGCCTCGATGTCTTTCGGCTCGACGCGAAAGTAATGCTCGATCCATGCGACATTGAGCGCCTTGAACGCCGCCGCATCCCCCGCCCGATACGCCCGCACCACCGCACCGCTCATGCGCCGCTCTTATCGTACATAGATCGGGACGCCGTGAGAGTTTCCAGCACCGCATCCAGAGCGACAAAGCCCGCGTTCGCTGGTTCCGCCTCGCGTGGGGCGTTCGGCCGGGAAGCGATCGTGCTTTGCATCTGCGCGCAGCATCGTTCAATCTGGCAGCGGCTGAAAACGAAACTGGGGAAATCGATTTGCGCTATTTGCTGATGGGCTTTGCACTTATGCTCGCTGCCTGCTCCACCTCGCGCGCTGAGTCGCCGCTCACTTCGATCGACGTCGTCTACCATCCTGAGACGTTGTACTACACCATTACCGACAACGGCCCTGCGCGGTTCGTCGGCTTCGACAGCGAGCGCGTGTTCGAGTTTCACGCCAGCCACGAAGATTTTAGCCACGTGGCCGAACTGCTGCAGCCGCTCGAAGGCGAGGGCCTCACCTGCAGCGCGCCAACGAGCACCCCGGGCTACATCATCTTTCGCCGCGGCGATCATGAACGCCGAGTCGAGATGCACACCTCATGCTACGCCGATGCCGAGCGTCCTCTGGCCATCAACACCAACCGCGCCTGGCAATGGATGGCCGACACCGGCCGTGCCCGCTACGTCGCGCCGTCCATCCCCGATCCCACCAGCATCAC
>JAEYPY010000199.1 GCA_023410295.1 Pseudomonadota bacterium
TTCAATCCGCTGCTCTACCAACTGAGCTACCCAGGCGCCCGGATCGCCATGCCCTATTGAGTGGGCCCTGGCGCGGGAGCGAGGGTCTATAGCGGCGCGCCCGGCGCCTGTCCACGCCGGTTTCCGCCGTCACCTGCCCGCTATTGGGCCTGCGCGGCGGCCGTCCGGGCTGCGGCCTCCACTTCGCGCACCCGAGGCAGAATCTGGTCCAGCGCCCGGTCGCTCAGGTCCGCATTATACGAGAGCGCCGACCAGGGGCCTCGGACGGCAAACGGGAAGACCAGCCCGCCGCGCGGCGAACGTGGCGCGAGACGCGCGTCAAGCCGCCGCTGCGGCAAGTCGATGACGCCGATCCCCGGGATGCGCAGATCGTTCGTGTTGAAGCTAAGGTCATCGGACGCGAGCACGCCGTCGGCAATGGCGAACGTAGCGGAAAGGCCTTCAAACGGCGTTTGCGCCTCCGGCGCAATGAGTTCGCCTCGCAGTGCGTTGCGTATGGTGCGCGAGACACCGCCGAGGTCGACTCCATGCAGCGTACCCGACACGACCTCCACGTGCGTGCGGCCATCGGCGCTGGCGAGCAGCTCAGTCTGCGTACGTCCCTCGGCGCGAATGTTGAGGCTGATCTCGGCGCGCCCCTCAAGATTGGTGAAGTTGATCGCGTCGGTCAGGAAGCGGCGTGCGTCCAGATTGTTGAACGCAAGCTCCTGCACGATGCGCACTGCCGGGGCGCGCGCATCGATCTCGAAGCGCCCGCGCCCCGAACCGCCATAGAGCGAGACGTTCTGCAGCGTCGCGGCCATGAAACCGTCATTGATGACGACATTGGCGCGCGCCCGCTCAATACGCATGTGCTGGACCAGCACCGCGTGCGTCACGAGCTCGAGGTCGGCATTGAACGCCATCAGGCCGCTGAGATCGAGCGGCGTCGTCGTCGGCTGCGCCTGCATATCCAGCGGGCGCGGCGGGGCTGCGACCACGGCGATGTCCGCATCACCGGAGCCAGCATCGGGCATGGCGGCGGCGGCGACCGCGGCGTCTTCGGATATCTCCGGCGCCGGCGCGCCTGTCAGGTACGGGTTGAGATCGAAAGCGAACAGCTCGAGCCGGCCGCTCAGATAAGGCTTGCTGCGCACTTCCCGCAGCACGAAATCGCCGCGTCCGCGCAGCTGATCGACGGCAAAGCCTGCATTGGAGAAGGTGTAAGCGCCCGCGCCGATAACGATGCGACCAGTGACGGCGAACGCGCCAAAGCTGCCGCCACCTTGCAATGGCGAACCAGTCCATGCCGCCAGCTCGCGCAAATTCGGGCCGGAGGCGCGCAGCATGCCCGCCAGTTCACCCGAGGTCGCGACCGTTTGCCCGCTGAAGACGGCGTTGATCAATTCGCTCTCGATATTGAGGCGCAGTGGCGTCAGCTCGCCGCGCGTAGCCGCGCCAGGGTTGGCGATCTCCGCCGCTATCTCGACCTCGCGGTCATTGTAGCGCAGCGAGCCGCGCAGGCGCATCGGCTCGTCGAGCGCGGTGATGGCCGTGCGTAGATCGGCATCGCCGACCAGCCAGCCTGAACCACGCCGCGCGTCATAGAAGCTGACCTCGCCATTTATCATCCTGAGTTCGCGCAGGTTCGTGCGCGCGACGTCGACGCTGGGCGGAGACGGCGGCGTCGTCGTAGGCGGCGCCCGGCGCGGCGAGAGGACCCAGTTGGGCGCGCCTTCGCTATTCACCTCCAGCGCGATGCGAGGACGCTTGAATACGAGCCGGCGCACCACGATGCGCCGCTCCAGAAGCGGCATCAGTTCCACGCCGAGATCGATCTCGTCGGCGGCGATGAAGGCCGGCGCACGTCCGCCTTCCACGTTCGCCAACGTCGCATCGTGCGCTCTAAGGCCCAGCACCGGCCAGTAACTCGCCCCGACATTGCCGGCGATGACGAGATCGCGCCCCGTCGCGTTCTCCACCGCGCGCTCGATCTCGCCGCGGATATCCAGCCGGTAGACGAGGTAGGCGAGCGCGCCCGCGCTCATCAGCGTCAGCGCCACCAGGCTGCCGACGACGATCATGGCGATGCGCTTCCAGCTCATGCCGGCTTCTCCCCACCTTTGGCCGCACCCTAGCCGCTGGCGTCCGGGCCCGGAATAGCTATCTATGCGGCCATGACCCAACCCGTCCCCGTTACCGTGCTCACAGGCTTTCTGGGCGCGGGCAAGACCACGCTGCTCAACCGCATCCTGACCGAGCCGCACGGCAAGAAATACGCCGTCATCGTCAACGAGTTCGGCGAGATTGGCATTGACAACGACCTCATCGTCGACGCCGACGAAGAAGTGTTCGAGATGAACAATGGCTGCGTCTGCTGCACCGTGCGCGGCGACCTCATCCGCATCATTGAAGGCCTGATGAAGCGCAAAGGCCGTTTCGACGCGATCCTGGTGGAAACCACGGGCCTAGCCCGCCCGGCGCCGGTGGCGCAGACTTTCTTCGTTGACGCAGACGTGCGCGCCAAGACCAAGCTCGATGCGATCGTCACCGTGGTCGACGCCAAGCATGTGCTGCAGCAATTGGAGACCAGCGAAGAAGCGGCCGAGCAAGTCGCGTTCGCCGACGTTATCCTGCTCAACAAGACTGACCTCGTCAGCAAGGACGAACTTGCAGAGATCGAACGCACGCTGCACGGCGTGAACCCCACTGCCCGCGTCCATCGCATGACCCGCGGCGACATCGCGCTGGACGCGATCCTTAACCTCGGCGCGTTCGAGCTCGACCGCATCACCGAACTCGATCCGCATTTTCTCCCCGATCACGATTGCGACGACGCCTGCGAGCATCATCACGATCATGATCACGACCACCATGGCCACGATCATCACCACCATCACGAGCACGACCACGTCGCCGCCTCTGGCATCTCCAGCGTCTCGCTCTCCACCGACAAGCCTGTCGATCCGCAAAAGCTGCTGCCCTGGCTGAATGAGCTGACGCAAGCGCGCGGGCCCGACATTCTCCGGCTTAAGGGCATCTTCGCCTTTCCGGACGAACCGAAGCGCTTCGTCGTGCAGGGCGTACACATGATCGTTGAAGGCGACACCCAGCGCGATTGGCGCGAAGGGGAGAAGCGCACCTCGCGGCTCGTCTTCATCGGTCGCAATCTCGACCGTGCCGAACTTGAAACCGCGTTCGCGGCCTGCGCCGCGTGACGGCGCAAGTCTATCAAACCGGCCGGCGCCTCGCGTTCGGCGCCGCAGCCACCGCCGTCTACTGGATCGGCGAAGAAGCATTGTTTGCGCTGGGCGACGGCACGGTTTTCACCGCCGCTCGCGAAGGCGAGACGCGCAGCATCACCGCGCACGATGGCGCCATTCTCTCCGCCGTGTTGCACCCCGATGGCCGACGCCTCGTAACCGGCGGCGATGACGGGCGCGTGAATCTCATCGCACCGGACGGCAGCGTCGAAACCATCGCCGAGCTACGCAAATGGGTCGATCATCTCGTCGCCAGCCCCGCGTCGAAGCTGATCGTCGCCGGCGTCGGCAAGCAGGCCATCGTCTTCAAGGACGGCGCCGAGACGCATCGCTTCAGCTATCCCTCGACCGTCGGCGGCCTTGCGCTCGACGCGAAGGGCCGTCGCCTTGCCGCCAGCCATTATGGCGGCGTCACGCTACGCTACGCGCTGATGGCCGACGATAAGGGTCAAGAACTCAAATGGACGGGCTCGCACCTCGCCGTCACGCTCTCGCCGGAAGCCGATTACGTCATCACCGCCATGCAGGAGAACGCCCTGCACGGCTGGAAACTGCCGGAGAAAACCGACCTCCGCATGGACGGTTATCCAGCCAAAACGAAGCGCTTTTCCTGGGATAAGCGCGGCCGCTGGCTCGCCACCTCCGGCGCTAACGCCGCCATCGTCTGGCCCTTCATCGGCAAACTCGGCCCGCAAGGCAAAGCGCCGCTGCAGCCGGGCGAACGCCAAGCCCTCGTCACCGCCGTAGCCTTCCATCCCAGCGAAGAAGTGCTCGCCATCGGCTACAGCGACGGCGCGGCCATCCTGGTGCGTTTCGCCGATCAACTCGGCATGGCTCTGGATGAAGCGGGCGAAGGCCCCGTCACCGCGCTCGCCTGGAGCGCGGACGGCAAACGCATCGCCATCGGCGATGAAGCCGGCCGCGGCGCAATTATCGATGTGAGTTGAACGATGCGGCTCGATCGGCGCGCTTTGTTGGCTTCGTCACTCGCGTTCGCCGCGGGCCCGCCAGCGCACGCGCAAGCCGGGCCGATCGCACGCACCACACACGGCCGCGTGCTTGGCGCGCGCGAGGGTGAGGTGCTGAGTTTCAAAGGTGTGCGCTATGGCGCGCCGCCCCCGCGTTTCCAACGGCCGCAGCCGCCACGGGCGTGGCGCGGCGTGCGCGATGCGCTGGCTTATGGTCCTGCCTGTCCGCAACGCGGGCTGGGTGAAGAGCCGCAGAGCGAAGACTGTCTCTTCCTCAATGTGTGGACCCCGGCGCTCCGCGGCGCGCGGCCGGTGCTCGTCTACATCCACGGCGGCGCCTATAACACAGGCTCCGGCTCGGGCCCCGAGACCAATGGCGCGCGGCTTGCGGCGCGCGGCGATGTTGTCGTCATCACGCTCAATCATCGCCTCAACGCGTTCGGTTACGCCTACCTCGCCGCGCACGGCTTTCCCGACAGCGGCAATGCCGGCCAGCTCGATCTCATCCTCGCGCTCGAGTGGGTGCGCAACAACGCCGTGAACTTCGGCGGCGATCCCGGCAACGTCACCGTGTTCGGCCAGTCCGGCGGGGGCGCAAAGATCGCCACCTTGATGGCGATGCCGGCCGCGCGCGGGCTCTTCCATCGCGCCTTCACGATGAGCGGCCAGCAAGTCACCGCCTCAGGTCCGCTCAACGCCACGCGGCGCACGAGTGCGTATCTGCAAGCGCTCAGTTTGAACGAGGGCAGTGCACGCGACATCGCCGCCCTGCCCGCCGCACGCCTTGTCGAGGCGTTAACGCCAACCGATCCCGTGCTCGGCTACGGCTCGATCTATTTCGGCCCGGTGCTCGATGAGCGACATCTGACGCGTCATCCATTCTATCCCGACGCCGCGCCGCAATCGCTCGATATCCCGATGTTGATCGGCAACACGCACGACGAGACGCGCGGCTTTGTCGGCAATGATCGCACCCTTTTCAATCTGACCTGGGACGAGCTGCCGGGCCGGCTCGCCATAGCGATGCGGGTCGATATTCTTCCCGAGCACGTGGTCAGCCGCTATCGCGAGCTTTACCCGGACTATTCGCCGAGCGACGTCTACTTCGCCGCCTCCACCGCCGCGCGGTCGTGGCGCGGCGCGCTGATCGAACTGGAAGAACGCGCCCGCGCCGGCGCGCCCGCCTTCGCCTATCAACTGGATTGGCGTGCGCCGGCGGAAGGCGGCCTTTTCGGCGCGCCGCATACGCTCGATATCCCACTCGTGTTCAGCAATCTGGAAGCGTCGCACTGGATCGGCGCGCGCACGCCGGAAGCGGAGGCCATGTCGGCGGAGATGTTGGACATGCTGATCCGCTTCGCCCGCACCGGCGATCCTGGCTGGGCGCCTTACACGCTACCGGCGCGCACGACGATGATCTTCGATCAGACTTCGCGCGTCGTCAGCGATCCGCGGCGAGAAGAGCGCGAGCTGTTCGCGAAAGTGCCGTACGTCCAGCCCGGTACTTAACCGGCGAGCTGACGCATCCCGTCCTCGACGCTCACCACCGGCGCGTAACCAAGCTCCGCACGCGCCTTATCATCCTTCAGCACGCTGTCGCGGGACATGATCATTGCGGAAAAGCGCGTCAGCGGCGGCTCGCCCTTGAGCGGCAGCGTACTCCACAATCCTTCGCATGTGGCGCCCAGCGCATCGGCGAACCAGCCCGGCACGCTCTTGTCTGCGAGCACAACCCCGCGCGACGCGGCCATGCCCGCAATCATGTCGCGCATCGGCCGCACGCCATCATCGAGAATGAAATACGCCTCGCCGCCGCGGCCATTAGTTAGCGCCAGCTCAATCGCGTGCATGAGATTGTCGATGTGCGTCGTCGACGTCATCGCCCGGCCGCGATCGACCCACATGAACTTCCCCGCCTTGGCCATCGCTTCAATCGTCGGCAGTAGCGTTGTATCGCCTGGGCCCCAGATGAAGCGTGGCCGCAGAACGATCGTCTCAAAGCCCGGCCCGTTCGCCTCCCGCACCAGCATCTCCGCCTGCGCCTTCGTGGACGAATAAGGATAGGGCGAGCGCGGCGCGAGCGGATAGGTCTCGTCCACGCCGCGCAGGTGCTGGCCATGAAAGAGGGCCGCTTCCGTGCCGATATGGATGAATCGCTTCACCCCCGCTGCGCGCGCAGCGTTCAGCATGCGCGCCGTGCCGTCGACATTGAAGCGCTTCCACGCGTCGGGCGGGCCCCACTGTTCCACGAACGCGGCGCAATGCAGCACGATCTCGGCATCGCCGATATGCGCGGCGGTTACGTTCTCCAGATCGCAACGCACCGGCTCGGCGCCCAGCGCGCGGATTGCGGCGTCGCTCTTTTCGGAACGCGACATCGCCCGCAGGTCATGACCGGCAGCAACAAGCTTCTTCGCCGCCGCGCCGCCGACAAAGCCGGATGCGCCGGTGACGAAGATGCGCATCACGCCTCGCCTTTGATCTGCGCCAGCGCCTGCTTCAGCTTCGCGGACGACGCCGCCGCATCTTCGCGCCGCTCGCGCAATTCGTCGACGACCTCTTCAGGCGCCTTCTCCACGAACTGCGCGTTACCGAGCTTGGCGTCCATCTTGGCGATTTCGCCGTCGAGCTTGGCGATCTCCTTGGCAAGCCGCGCTGCTTCCGCCGGCAGATCGACCACGCCTTCCAGCGGCAACGCCACCGTCGCGCCATCCAGCACGAACGTCACCGACCCCGCCGGGGCTTTCTCGGCGCTGGTCGAATATTCGAGCCGCGCCATGCGGTCGATCAGATCCTGGTAGCGTTCAAGCCGCGCTTCGGTAGCTTGATCGGCGCCGATCAGCAGCAGCGGAATCTTCGCGCCGGCCGGCACGTTGAGTTCCGAGCGTGTCGAGCGCGTCTCGGCGATGAGACGCACCATCCACTCGATCTCGGCTTCCGCGGCTTGATCGATCAGATCGTCCGAAAGCGCCGGCCACGCTTCGCTGATCAGCATACCCGTGCGCTTGGCGCCGTACTCAGCCGTCTTCGCCCACAGCTCTTCGGTGATGAACGGCATGAACGGATGCAGCATGATCAGGATCTGATCCAGCACCCATGCCGCCGTGCGGCGCGTTTCCGTCTTCGCCGCTTCATCCTCGCCATTCAGCAACGGCTTGATGAATTCCAGATACCAATCGCAATAGACGTTCCAAACGAAGCGATAGGCTGCACCCGCCGCCTCGTTGAAGCGCCGCGCTTCCAGTTCGCGCGTCACCGCGGCCGCGGCTTTCGCAGTTTCGCCGACGATCCATTTGTTGACTGTTTGCTGCGGCGAGCGCGGATCGTATTCGTCCCACACCGCGCATTCGTTCATCTGCGCGAAGCGAGCCGCGTTCCAAAGCTTGGTGCCGAAATTGCGATAGCCTTCGATGCGCTGTTCGCTGAGCTTGATGTCGCGGCCCTGCGCCGCCATCGCCGCCAGTGTGAAGCGCAGCGCGTCGGCGCCGTATTTATCGATCAACTCCAAGGGGTCCATCGTGTTGCCCTTGGATTTTGACATCTTCTGGCCCTTGGCGTCGCGGACCAGGGCGTGGATGTAGACTTCGTCGAACGGGACTTCCTTCATGAAGTGAAGCCCCATCATCATCATACGCGCGACCCAGAAGAAGATGATCTCGTGCGCGGTGACGAGCGTGGATGTCGGATAGAATTTTTTCACCTCCGCCGTCTTCTCCGGCCAGCCGAGCGTCGAGAAGGGCCAGAGCGCGGAGGAGAACCAGGTGTCGAGCACGTCCTCGTCCTGGCGCAGCGGCGTATCCTTGCCGTAGTGCTTCTTGGCGGCGCCCTTGGCCGCGTCTTCGCTCTCTTCAACGAAGATGTGCCCATCGGGCCCATACCACGCCGGAATCCGATGCCCCCACCAGAGTTGGCGCGAGATGCACCAGGGCTCGATGTTGCGCATCCACTGGAAGTAGGTCTTGGTCCACGTCTCCGGTACGAACTTGGTGGTGCCGTTCTCCACCGCCTCGATCGGCTTCTTCGCCATCTCGGCGGCGTTGACGTACCACTGATCCGTCAGCATCGGCTCGATGACGACGTTTGAGCGGTCGCCGAACGGCTGCATGATCTTCTTGTCTTCGACCTTGATCATGAGGCCGAGCGCATCGATGTCGGCCACCACCTGCTTGCGCGCTTCGAAGCGATCGAGGCCGCGATACTTCTCCGGCACGTGCTCGACATCGGCCATACGGCCCTTGGTATCCATCAGCACGTAAAGCGGAATGTTGTGTGCGCGGGCGACCTTGTAGTCGTTGAAATCGTGCGCGCCGGTGATCTTCACCGCGCCCGAGCCGAAGTCCGGATCAGGGTACTCATCGGTAATGATCGGGATGTAACGGTTCGCCAGCGGCAGCAGCACTTTCTTGCCGACGATCGGCGCGTAACGCGTGTCGCTCGGATGCACGGCCACCGCACCGTCGCCCAGCATCGTCTCCGGTCGCGTGGTCGCGATGGAGATGTAGTCGCGCGTTTCCCATTCCGTGGGGTTGCCGGCCTCATCGTGCGCGATCGGAAACTGGTACGTCTCGCCGTTCTCGAGCGGATACTTGAAGTGCCAGAAATGGCCGTTGACTTCGCGGTTCTCCACTTCGAGATCGGAGATCGCCGTCTCGAAGTGCGGATCCCAGTTCACCAGGCGCTTGTCTTTGTAGATCAGCCCTTCCTTGTGGAGCTGCACGAACACTTTCAGCACCGCCGCGGACAAGCCTTCGTCCATCGTGAAGCGCTCGCG
>JAEYPY010000249.1 GCA_023410295.1 Pseudomonadota bacterium
TTCCAACACCGTCTGGCGCGTCACGCCCAACCAAGGAGCAACGCAATGACGACGCACAAGGTCGGCTACTTGATCGGCAGCCTCTCCAGCACCTCGATCAACCGCAAACTCGCACAGGCGCTGATCAAGCTAGCGCCCCCGCAATTGACGTTCTCGGAGATCGCGTTCCGTGATCTGCCTGCGTACAGCCAGGATCATGACGCCGATTACCCTCCGGTCGCGCGTGCGTTCAAACAGGCGATCCGGGATGCCGACGCCATCCTCTTCGTTACGCCTGAATACAATCGCTCCATCCCCGGCGCGCTGAAGAACGCAATCGATTGGGCGAGCCGCCCGTACGGTCAGAACGCGTTCACTCGCAAGCCTTCAGCCGTGATCGGCGCCTCGCCGGGCTCAATCGGCACCGCCGTCGGCCAGCAAAGCCTCCGCGCCGTGCTCGCGTTTTGCAACGCACCGCAGATGACGAGCCCCGAAGCCTATATCCAGTACAAGGACGGGCTGATCGACGACAACGGCTATGTCACCGTGGATTCCACGCGTGACTTCTTGCGCAACTTCATGAGCGAGTTCGCCACTTTCATTCAGCGCGTGACGAGCGTGTTGCCGCGAGAAGACTAGCACACCAATATGTGAGCCACCGCTAGGGGCTCGATATCGCCATCACGTTGTCGTCCGAGTTGCGGTCGATGCGCTTGTTGTAGGGATCGACGCCGGCGAAGCGCGGTTCACGGTCGACGGTGAGCGTCAGCGTCTGGCGGCCGCTCTGGATCGGGCGGCGTTCGAACAGCACCACATCGTCCGATGAGAATGCGCCCTCGCCCGGTTCGGCGGTGAAGACACCGATCTCGAACTCTTCGTCCAATGGCGCCTCGGTCTCGCGGCCTTCGCCATCGGCGTAGAGCTTGCGCGCTTCGACGACCAGTGTGACATCCCAGCGCCCGTCGGAACGCTGCGCACGTGATGCTTCAACGACGCGGGCGTCGTAAAGCGTGATGCGTTCGAAGAGGTCGGTGATCAACGCTTGGTGGGCAGGATTGTCGCCGACCTCCTCGCGCAGGATGCGGATGTAGTCGATCGAGCGCGGGTACGGCGCACCGGCGATAGCGAATTCCTGTAACAGACGCTGCATGGCCCGGTTCACCGGCTCTTCGCCGACCTCGTTGCGCAGGAAGTACATCACCACGCCGCCCTTGCGGTAGTGGATGTACCCTTGGTTCTCCACGCGCATCAGCGGCAATTCTTCGACAACCTCGCCACCGCGCGAGCGAAGGTAGTTGTCGAGCTCGTAGCGGAGGAAACGGCGGACCTGGTCGGGGCCGTAGATTTCCTCCATCACCAGCAGCGCCGAATAAGAGGCGAACGTCTCCGACAACATGGTCGAGCCCTGCATGTCGGCTCCGATTAGCTGGTGCGCCCACCATTGGTGCGCGACTTCGTGCGCCGTCACATAGGTGACGTAGTCGATGGTCTCGCTCTCTTCGGCGGCTTCCGCTTCGTTGAACTTGGCGATGAAGCCGATGCTTTCTGAGTACGGCACAGTGTTGGCGAAGGACTGCGCAAATGACGCGTAGGCCGGAAACTCCAGAATGCGCATCTGCCGGAACTGGAACGGCGAGAACTCGCGCGTGAAGACATCGAACGAGGCCTTCATCGCCCGCATCATGCGCTCGACATTGTAGCCGTGGCGCCGGTCGTAATAGACGGCGAGATCCACATCGTTCCAGCGGTCGCGCGCGATCTCGTAATCAGCCGACTGGATCGAGAAAAAGTGCATGATCGGCGCATCGGTACGGAAGCGCGTAGTGCGCCGGCCATTGCTTGTTTCGTCCGAGACAACGTAACCGGGCGCGATCGGGGTCTGGCTGGCGATGGTGGAGACCGTGATGTCGGCGTTCACCCAATCCGCATCGTGACGGAGATAGTGATAGGCGCGCGCGCTATCGTCTTCCAGGCGCGCCATGCGCAGCTCGCGCGGCAGGCCATTGCGGGCGCGGACGTTGCGGTCCTGCAATAGGATGCTGCGGCTGAAGCCCAGCAGCGGCGCAAGATCCCGATCGTTCACGAACGTGCCGTTGCGATTGATCGGCGAAAGCACGTTGTTGACGCGGAAGCCGCGGCGCTCGTGGCGCGTGGCGAAGCGAATCTCACGTCGCTCGCCCGGCTGCATCGGCGTGGTCAGACGCCAGATTTGAAACGGGAACGCGGGCGTGTGTTCGGCGTAGTCCTCCGCGATCTCGGCGCCGTCGATTTCGATGCTTTCGATCTCAAGATCTTCCGGCCAGAGCAAGTGGATTTCCGTCAGCGGCGCGCCGGTGCGGTTCTCGATCGCGTAGGCGCCCTGTACTTCAGCGCGTTGTGCGTCGGGATAGAGATCGACGCGCAGCATGACGTCGGTGATCTTCGGCTGCGCCGCCGTTTCGAACTGCAGCAGGGCCCTCTCCATGTCGGCAAGCCGGCGCTCACTGGCAACATTCGAGCGATAGTCGTTCAGGACATTGGTGTTGTAGTAGATCCATCCGCCGAGGCCCGCGAACACCACCAGCAGGACGCCCGCCACCGCGCCGGCCGTGCCGCTGAGGCGCCGCGGTAATGCGGCTAAACGCGGCAGAAGGCGCGTGTCGGCGCCGCGCCGCCACAAGGAATAGGCGAGCACGATCAGGAAAAGCGCGAACACCGACCAGTAAGCCTGGAACCAAGCCACGCCGACCCAGTAATGGCCGTCGTGATTCATCTCCGACAACGGCATGTTTGGCGATGAAGCGTAGAGATAAAGGTTGTGATCAAAACCGAGCTGCGAAAGCGTCAGCGTGCTGATCAAGTAGACCAGCATCAGGCCCCAGCCGATGAACTTGTGCGGCGAGATCGCCTGGAAGAACACCGCCAGCGCAGCAATGCAGAAGCAGAACACCAGCGACGGCAGCGCGTACCAGAAGATGTAGTCGCTGAGCTGGATCGCGGTGAAGCCCTTCATCAGCTGCACCAGCACGCCGGCCAGCACCGAGATGGCGATGCTCGCCGCCAGCACGAGCGTGATCGCCAGCACCTTCGGCGTAACGAAGGTCCAATCGGGCGCTGGCGTGGAATCGACTATCTCGTGCAGCCGCTTCTCGCGGTCGCGCCACACCAGTTCGCCCGCATAATAGGTGGCGATGATGAGGGGTATTATCGTGAACGCGCCGGCGAGCACTTGGGCCATTACCAGCGTCACCGGATAGATGGTGAGGTTGCCTGCCTGTTCGTCGGCGAACCAGAGAGCGCCGCCGGCATTGAAAAGGCCAATGCCCATCAGGACGAAGAAAGCGGGACTAGAGAACACATAGTTTGCTTCAAAGCCCGCTCGCGCCAGCACTTGGCGCCATGCCGCGCCGGCGCTGAAGCTCTGGCGCGCCGCGCTCGAGACGTGGGTCGGCGCCGCCATCAGCGGCTCTTCCTTGGCCTCACGGCGCTTCTTCTTGGATCCGCGCGCCGCGAAGCTGAACATGAAATAGGCGCCGGCGAGCGCCAGCAATGAGACGCCGAACCAGATGGCGCGGTTGATCAGGTAAGTCTCGCTCAGCGGGATCAGCAGCGTGTTGCGGTCCGAAGCGGTCCAGTATCGCGTCTCCTGGAAGAGCGCGCCAAGGCCATAGGGTTCAAGCAGCGCGGTGATGTCTTCGTACTGCGGCCGATCGAAGATGGCGCTCAGCACGACGTAGAGCACGAGGAACGCGAGCAGCCCGACATAGCTCGCCATCATCGACCGCGTGGCCGTCGCCAGCGCGAAGAAGAGCGCGGCGCAGAGAAGCAGCGTCGGCAGCCCAGCAACCAGGAAGCCGTAGACGTAATGCCACGGCACGAATGGCCCCAGGCGTTCGGCGTCGAGCCACGGCATGAACGAGCCGATCATCATGGCAAGCGGCACGCTCGTGAGCACGATCACACAGGCGATGAACGCGCCGGTGAAGCGGCCGAACAGATAGTCGAACTTCTTGACCCGCGTCGCATGGATGATCGGGGCAAAGCCGGTCTCCGCATCACGCAGCACGACATTGGCGACGAAGGCGACGACAGCGAATTGCGCAAAAATCGCCATGATGGCGATGGTCTGCGTGATCGCGAACGGCCCGTTGATGTTGGCGTTGCCAACCGAGCCGATCTGCACATACGGGACCGTCGTCGCCAGGAACGTCAGCAGGAAGAAGAGCAGAAAAGTGATCCAGAGCACGGGGCTCTTGAGCTGATAGCGCAGCTCGAACGCAGCAACGTCGAAGAACATGTGACCTACCCCGCCGATTAAGCTGCGCGCGAGGCGGCAAGTGTTGCGAAATAGACGTCTTCGAGGCCGCCTTCGACCGGCGCGAAGTCCGCGCTCGGTTGGGCGGCAGAGAGCACGTGGATCACGGTGCGCCCGCCGACGAGACGCTCGGAGATCACGCTATACTGCTTGCGCGCGCCCTCCAGCGCGTCGCGCGCGATAACGGCGCGCCAGACTTGGCCCTGCATTTCACGGCGCAGATCTTCCGGTGCGCCCTGGCGCACGACTTTCCCGCCGGCGAGGATGGCCATCTCACGGCAGAGCTGAGCGACATCCTCGACAATGTGAGTCGAGAGAATGACCACCACTTCGTCGCCGATCGCCGCGAGAAGATTGAGGAAGCGGTTGCGTTCTTCTGGGTCGAGACCCGCGGTCGGTTCATCGACGATCACGAGCTTGGGTTGGCCGAGCAGCGCTTGCGCAATGCCAAAGCGCTGGCGCATGCCGCCAGAATAGCCTGCAAGCGCCTTCTTGCGCACCTTCCAGAGATTCACCTGATTGAGCAGCGCGTGCACGGTCTCGCGCCGCTCCTTGCCGTTGACGATGCCCTTCAGCACGGCGAGGTGATCGAGCATCGCTTCAGCGGTGACACGCGGATAGACGCCGAAATCCTGCGGCAGGTAACCCAGCGTCTGACGCAAGCGGTCAGGTTCGCGCACGACGTCGATATCGCCGAAACGCACACTGCCCGCGGTGGGCGTTTGCAGTGTCGCCACAACACGCATCAGTGTGGATTTGCCTGCCCCGTTGGGGCCCAGGAGACCGAACATGCCCGGCCCGATCGACAGACTCACGTCATCGAGCGCGACAACGCCGTTGGGATAGCGATGCGTCAGGTTCTGGATTTCAAGCATGGGTCCCCGCCTCCAGCCGCCAGCCCGAGGCGGCAAGTCGATTTCATATCGATACTCAATATGGACAGGCGGCCTTGTCAAGCGAATTTATCGAAAAGCGATAACCCTCGGCATCCTCGCGACGAATGGCATGACCAGGCTCGAGAGCCGCCCTCGCCGCGCAAACAGAAAAGGGCTCCCGAGAGTTGGAGGTCCCTCGGAAGCCCTTCCGGTCAGACACGCTGGAGATGGGTGGCTCCAGCGGGAGGCGAAAACTCAGGGCGGCCCGACCGGGCGCCGCCTCGCCTCATTTCCCCGACCTCGATACCGACAAGGGTGGCGCCGGCATCGAGACCGAAGCTCGTGAACGCTCTCCTAGAACTGCCAGCCGAAACCGAGCCGTACGAAGCGCGGCTGCTGGTAGACGACGGGTGAACCGTAATTGGGATCGGGCGCGCCGTTGCTGAGTTCCCCGAACTCCCAGTGCTGCGTGACACCCTCCGCATTGAAGAGATTGAAGATGTCAGCCCGCAGCTGGAGATTTCCGGGCACGCCCACCACGGCGCCCAAATCGTAGCGGAACGCGATGTCGACCGAGTTCACCCAATCGCCGGAGAACGCGCTGCCACGCGGGACCAACTGCCCGTTGCAGTAGTTTGAAACGTTCTCATAGAACGAGGCGGGATCGCCCGTCGCCGCAAAGCTGATCGGGTGAACACCGAAGCAGCCATAGTGCTTGGGCGACGTCAGCGTGTAGTTCGCGCCGACCAACAGATGCTCGGTGAGCTGGTAAGAGCCATAGAGCTTCAGCTGGTGGGCTCGGTGGTTCGGCAGCAGACCAAACGCGCCATCGGTCAATGCCGGGGTGTCGAAGCCGATGGTGATGCCAGCGTCGTCCTGGCCCACGTCCGAATTGACGAAGCCTTCGTAGTTGCCCTCGCTTTCAGACAATGTGTACGAGCCAGCGAGACTCCAGCGGCCATCAAAGTTGCGCTCGAACGCAAACTCAACAGCTTTGTATTCGCGTTCGGCGCGCGGATAGAGCAGTTGGTCTGCGGTCAGCGTAATGGCGCGGCGTTCCGTTTCGCCCGGCAGCGGATCGGAGAGGAACACGGTCATGTCCTCGCCCGGGTTGTGCAGCACGTACTGATGGAAGCCGTTCCAGATCTCGTTGCAGCCTTGGTCCGGTCCCACAATAGTGGCGGCGTAGCCGTTGTCCGCGCACCAGGTGCGAACGGCGCGGTCGATGGCGACGTCTTCCTGCGTACGCACGACATCGCGATAGATGCCCGTGATGCGCCAAGTCCAATCACCAATCTGCTGCTCGTAACCGAGAATGTATTCGTCCTCCGCAGTCGCCTCGAGGCTTTGCGAGACGAATGAGTCGGTCGGGATGGCCTCGCCGCTGCTGAAGATGTTGCACGCGACTTCTCCCGTCACGCCGGCGATGGGCATGCCAGCGATACATTCGGAGGCTTCGGCCCAACCGGTCAGCAACGTCGTCGATGCCGGCAGCGCGGTCACTGGGTCGAGCGGTCCTGTGAAGGTGAAGTAGGCCTCGAAGTCCGTGGCCGAACCGGCATTACGGAACGCCGTGTTGGATGCTACCGGCAGATAGTAGCGGCCGTAATTGCCGAACCAGCGCCCGTCGCCACCGTCAGGATTCCAGCTGAAGCCGATGCGTGGGGCAACGTTGTCTTCCAGCGCGATGTACTCCTCCCCATCGGAATTGCTCCCGCGGAAGTGGTCCACGCGCACGCCGAGGTTCAGCGTCAGATCGTCGGTGATATTCCACGAGTCCTGGGCGTAGAACGCCTCGTTCTCGGCTTCGAATATCCCGCCCACGTTGAAAACGCGGAGTTCAAGGTAATCACTGCCTTCCGGTATTCCATACAGTAGCGCATCCGCGGCGGTCGCTGAGAAGTAGGTATATACGGCGCCGCCGGTGCTGTTCTGGAAGTGCGTCAGCGTGTTGATTTCGTTGTCGTAGCCGACTCGAACGTGGTGCTCGCCGAACAGGTCGAAGTAAAAGTCGGCATCGACGCGATAGAACTCACGCTCGGTCTCGACGATATCGGTCGAACCTGAAGTCTGCGCGCTGATAATCGGCGCGGCTGGATCGCGTTCATCCACGACGACCGGATTTCCGGGATTGTTCGGGATGGTGCTGTCGCTGTCGTTGCTGATGCCATAGGCGCCGGAGAGCGTGAAGAAGTCGGAGAATTCGCCGGTATAACGGCCGACCCAACTCTCGCCGCCATCCTGGAAGAGGATAGCGCCGACTTCATCGTTGCCGATGGTGTCCGTGGCGGTGTCGTAGTCATAGACCGCGCGGTTGGTCTGACGCGTTGTATCGAACCAGGTGAACTCAAGTCGCTGACGGTCGGTGACGTTGAAATCGAGTTTCGCGCCGTAGAACGGATCGTCCGTGCGGTCGATCAAGTACGACCCGGTAAGGGTCGATGCCTGCCGCGCCTCGTTATCGCGCAGCTGGGCGAGACCGTAGAAGAAGATGTGGTCGCGCCAGATCGGTCCGCCGACTTCGAAGGTCAGGTCTTGGACGAGAGTCTCGTCATGATGATTTGCCGCCTGGAACGTGTCAGGCGACTCGTTCTCCAGCTCCGGACCGGCCCAATTGCCGCTGACAGAAAACGTGAAGTCGTTAGAACCCGACTTCGTCACCGTGTTGATGACGCCGCCGGTGGCCCGGCCGAACTCGGCCGCATAGCCGCCGGACTTCACCTCCACCGAACGGTAGAAATCGAACGGCACCAGCGCGCCGCCGATATAGGTATTGAAGTTCGTGATATTGAGGCCATTCACATAGAACGCGTTCTCGGCGACCGAGGCGCCGCCGATAACCGGCTGGCCTGCGAAGGTCGCGTCGCCTGTCGAACCGCCCAGCACAACGCCCGGCGCCAGCAGCGTGACGTCACGCAGCGTGCGGCCGACCGGAACCTGATTGGTGAGCTCGTCGAGATCAAACGAAGCCCCGATGGTTGTTTCCGAGAAGTCCAGGCTCTGACGGGCGGCGGTGACGATGATGTCATCGCCACCTGCGGACGATGTCAGCGCAATAGCGTATGCCGACTCGCCGGAGCTGATGCGGATCGTGGATTGCGTCGGCGCGTAACCATCGCCTTGCGCCAACACTGTGTAGCTGCCTAGCGGGAGCAGCGCGATGCGGAACTGACCATTGGCGTCGGTTGTCAGGGTGCGCGAGAAGCCTTGCGCATCTGACGTGACCGTAACGGTAGCGCCGGCAACCGGCGCCCCGTTTTCATCTTCGATCGTGCCGATCAGCGAGCCGTTGGTATAGTCTTGCGCCATCGCGTCGGTAGCGGTCGTGGCCACGACGCCTGCGGCGAGGAACGGCGCGCCGAGCGAAGCGACGCCAGCCAGCAGCGTCGAGGCAATGAGACGCTCTTTATTGGTTCTTGTTGTCATCGAGTAAAATCCCCCTCCTGGATCGAACCGCCCGAAACACCCAAAGCGGCTTCCGCACCGCGCCACCGGGAGCCATCCGCTCGCGACGCGCGTCCTATGCGATTGCTAACCATTCTGGTGTTGTCACGACGGACGGTCTTGACGGCGAGCCGCACGAAGTTCTCCGCTTTCGGCACAGAATGCAGAGACGTGAAGATGTGAGGCATTCGTGCATCACCTGCGCAGCGCCGCAGGCGTCAGCGCAGACGAATAGAGGGTTCCGCGCGACGAGCCGCGCGATCGCGTAGATTCCAATTGAGTCGTAAAGCGATCAGGCGCTGACGAGCCGCGGACGCTGCCGACGCATCTCATACGAACGCCGGTATTGCATCGGCGACATGCCAGTGGCGCTGCGGAACCGGCGCGTGAACGCGCTTTGATCGGAGTATCCGCAAGCATGCGCGATCTCCGCGATTGGCCTTCTTTCGCCTAGCATGTCGAGGGCAGACTCGAAGCGCAATTGAGTGACGTAGTCCCGCGGGCTTAGCCCGATGACGTTCACGAAATCACGCTGCAGCTGGGACAGCGACGCGCCGGCGCTGGCGGCCATGGCGGAATAGTCGAACGACAAGCCCACGTGGGCCTCGATGTAGCCGAGCGCTGCGAGCAATCGACTGTAGACCGGACGCTTCTGTTCGGCGTTGTCGAGGTTCCGCGCCAGAGTAACCACACCAGTCACGTTGTGATCGCTGATCATCGGCCAGCGCCGGATCAGCAACCACGCGGTTACCGCTTGCATCGTCTCGCACCGATCCAGCTGCACCATCCCCGATCTGCCGGTAAGCAGAACCCGTCGCTCGGCTTCTTCATAGCGATCGGCACAGGCCTTCGCGAAAAAATCGCAGGCAGTGCGTCCGATAATGTCAGCGCCGCGGGCTACGCCACAGAGTTCCAGCATTGCGGCGTTTGCGGCCGTGAAACGAAGGCGCGAGTCCTTGGTTGAGAACGCCGCGTCAGGGAGGTGATCGAAGAAGCAAGCGATATCGCTAACCGGAAGGCCCGGATCGACACCCATGCGGTCGAGAGGAAGTGCGCGGGAGGTCTGGGTAAGCATGGCCGGTTGTCATTTCGCACTGTGCGATATTGCCGATGCTACTCATCCGCCGCGGTGCAATGAATCGGGGAGACTGCCTATCTTGCGTCGCACCACCCCCTACGTTTGCACTCCATTCAATCCACCACGCCGATCTGACGCGCAAGCGCTACCGCTTCGCCGCGAGAGGACGCCTTGAGCTTCGCCAAGATGGAAGAAACGTGGTGATCGATCGTCTTTACCGCGGTGCTGAGCTGGCGTGCGATATCCGCGTTGGAACGGCCTTGTTGCATCAGCAAGAGCACATCCATTTCGCGACGCGTAAGGCCTGCCTTGTTTTCCTGAGTCGCCCGTCGTGGGCCACGCCGCACGCCGCGCACGCCGCGCGCGCGCAACTCGCTGCGCGCTCGTGATGCCGTTTCACCTGCGCCCAGTTCGTCGAGAATTTCGAGCGCTTCGTCGCAGGCGTCATTGTCGCCGCTCAGCAGCGCCAATGCTGTCTCGTACGGCGCGCCCTGTTTCCGCCAAGCTTCGGCCGCCGATTTCCAATCGCCGGTCAACAGATCCCGATACGGCGCCGCCAACGTGTCCGCTTGCGCTGGCGCCAACTCTGCCAGTTTGTATCGCCAAAAGGCGATCTCGCCGGCCGCCCAAACATCGCCGACTCGGGCGGCTACCGGCGCAGCCTCCTCAAGCACTCGCACAGCAAGGTCGATGTTGGCCTGCGAGAGCCATGCGCGCTCACCGAGGAGCGGGGCGTAGACAAGACGACGCTGAGGTTCGTCGTCGAACGCAAGATTCTGAAAAAGCACGCCGACCTCTTGGCCCGTGCGGATATTGAGCCGCGCGAGCGCAGCGGAGGCAGGAAATCGAAACACGGGCGAAAGCTCCGCCTTCAACGTACGCTCCGCCAGTTCGCGCGCGGCGTCCCAGGCGCCTTCGCGCACCAGCAGCTGAGCTAGCAGTCCCTGCATATAGGTCGTCCAAGTAAGCAGGTCGTGATCGGTGCAGTAGCGTATGCCCGCTTCCAGCCACTCCCGCGCACGCGCTGAGGCGCGCGCGTTCAGTTGGACGTTGCCACCGTTGTTGTACATACGCGCGACGATTTCCGGCCTGTTGAGCTTCAGCGCAAGGTCGAGCCCGCTTCGAAAGTGCGCGAAGGAGGCATCGTAGTCCTGCCACTGCTTCACAATTCCAAGCGTGCCATGCGCATCGGCCGCGATCTCGTCTCGACCCAATTGTTCAGCGAGTTGGAGCGTCCGTTCGGCTAGCGACGCCGCAGCAGCGCGCTCATCGCGCAACGCGGTGAGAAGCGCGAGGTTGGCGTAGGCCATCGCCAGCTCGTAGCTTGGCCCCAGAGACTCAAGTGTCTCGATCGCCTCCCGCCCCAGCCGATCGGCGCGGACGCGATCGCCGGCATTGTAGTGCAATCGTCCCAACCATCTGAGGTCGTCGCCGGACTGCATGGCGTCCCCCAGCTGACGCCGGAGGTGCAAGGCGGATTGGAAGGCCGTGATCGCGTCCCCGACCCGGCCGATCAGCTGGAGTTCGTAACCCGCACGCTCGAACAACTCAGCACGCTTGCGTTCCTCGAAACGGTCGGCGTGGGCCAACGCGGCAGCGTAGTGCCTGTAAGCTTCACGGTGCGCGCCGGCCTCCGACGCCTCGGCCGCCGCGCGTGGAGCAAGCTCGCATATCGCTTCTATGTCGCGCGCCTCCACCGCATGGTGCACCAACCTGGCAGTCGCCTTGGGCGCTAAGCGCTTCAATATCTCCAGCGCATGTCGGTTTAATCTTGTACGCGTGGCTTCCGACAGCGCCTCCTCAATCGCGCACCGCGCGATCTCATGGCGAAAGCTATAGAATCCCCCCTCCTCGACCAGCAGCCCGGCCGCAAGGCATTCCTCGACGGCGTTATCAGACTCGTATGAGATCATTTCCGCGAGCACTGTCCGCTCTACGCGGCGCGGGAATATAGATGCGGCATTCAAAACGTCACGACCACCCAGGGCGAGTTTCTCGGCGCGCCACAGCAGCGCATCGCGCACTGTTGGGGGAATTGTCTCCGCGCCGCGGAGCACCTCCATGGTCAGAAAGGGATTGCCCGAGGTGAGCGCGAAGACGGCGCCACCATCCCGGCGACAGGCGATGGCCGCTTGACGTACCGCCGCTTGGCTGAGCCGCGGCAGATCGACCCGCACGAAATCCTCCGCCGAGACGTCCGCCAAGGCCCGGCGGAGGCGGTTCTGCGCCTCCGTTGAATCGTTGCGCGCGGTGGTGAGCAGCAGCAGCGACGTGCCGCCAATTCGCCGCGCTACGTAGCGCACGAAATCGCCGGTTGCATCGTCCGCCCAGTGGAGATCTTCAACGACAGCGAGCGTGGGTTTTGCTGTCAGCTCGCCGAGTGCGACGCTGAAGGTCGCCAACCGGTCCGCGAAATCATCCTGGAGAGGCAGCCGCCAACCGCCGACGCGCGCAAAATCGAACAGAGGCGACAACGGAGCGGGCGTGGAAAGGTCTTCGCACGCACCCCAGAAGACGCGCAACTTCACCTCATCCGCAAGGCGCCGTGCGACCGACGACTTGCCGATGCCGGCTTCGCCAAGCAGGCAGACGACCCGCCCGCGACCGCCGGCGGCATCGTCCGCCAACGCATGTAGCCGGCGGAGCACGTCGGAGCGTTCCAGTAGATGCATGCACGATCGCCAACCAGTCGGCGGACTAATGCTCGTAACAGCTGCGGACACCTAACGCTTCGGCGCCCAATGCTCGAATGCAGCAGCATCGATGTATCTGAAGATAGGTAATTCTACCCATCATCGGGCTTGCAGGTATGTGCACGTCACTTCTCCCATGCCTACGTTCAGTGCATGCGAGAAACTGTGCAGCCGACGTTTCTGACTGCTGCATCAACTGCGCGTGAGCAGACGAAGATTGCGACGGACCGACGAATGGCGTGGACGAAACACAATCGGCATGGCTACCGCATACCAAATCGGGAGAAAGTCTGAGATTGTGCGTGCGCATTCGGATGCAGTCGCAGCGGAAGCAGACGCCGATCTGCGAATCATAGCTGCGGGCGTCGAACAGTCACGCTGAACGCATGGCGATCATGCGAGACCATCGCGACGCCGCTGACACCAGCGTTCCCCACGTGGTCGCGCCGCGCGCATCCGTAGCCAGGGATGTGCAGAGATGGTGCAGCAGGCAGATGCGGATGGTCGCCACGAAGTTCTGCCACGATGGACGCCGGCTTTGCGGCGCCAGCCCTCGGGCGAGCGCGAGTGCGTTGCAGCGACATCGATATCGGAAATACTCGCCCCACCGGAGCCATGCGGTGCGACCAACGGCCTCTCCCTTCGCGGGCTGCGCGCAGCGACCGCGATCGAAGTTTTGGGACGAGCGGCTCGGCCTCGACGGGATTGGGGCAACGGCGCCCGAAGCAAAAAGATTTCGCTGCAGCGCACTTTTCCTGTTGCGTTGCGGCAAAATTTGCGGCGTAGTGTCTGTGGGAGCCTACTTCGTGCCAATGACTGCGCGCATTCTTACTCGTTCGACGACGGCGGTTGCCGTTGCGGACGTGCGCGCGCTCGTATCGCTTATTATCGTAAGCCTGCTTGGCCTGTCGCTTCTTAGCGGCGGAGCGGAGTTGCTGCGCGGACCCTGACTTTAGACTCACACAGGACCGTTCACCAAACCCCGCTCCCTCCAAGGTGCGGGGTTTTTGCTGTGCGCGGTCCGAACAACGGACCCCCATGTCGCAAAGACCGAAACCTCTCCGCAGTGCCGTCGTCACCGCAGGTCCCAGCCGGGCCGCAGCGCGCTCGTATCTGCGCGCAGCCGGGTTGAGCGATGAAGATTTTGCGCGCCCGCTGATTGCGGTCGTTAACACTTGGTCATCGGTCACGCCCTGCAACATGCATCTGGGCGATCTGGCCGAGCATGTGCGCGCGGGCGTGCGCGAAGCCGGCGGCGTGCCGATCGATTTCAACACCATCGTCGTCACCGACGGCATCTCCATGGGCACGCCCGGCATGAAGGCGTCGCTGATTTCACGCGAGATCATCGCCGACTCTATCGAACTTGCGGTGCAAGGCCATCAGCTCGACGGCGTTGTCTGCATCGTCGGTTGCGACAAGACCATTCCCGCCGCCGCGATGGCGCTGGCGCGCATGGATCTGCCCGGTTGCGTGCTTTATGGCGGCACTATCATGCCTGGCCGGCGTGACGATCGGGAAATCTCGATCCAAGACGTGTTCGAAGCCATCGGCGCGCACGGCGCCGGCGCGCTCGGCGATGACGGCTTGCGCGAGGTTGAGAAGGCCGCGTGCCCCGGCGCCGGCGCCTGCGGCGGCCAGTTCACCGCCAACACGATGGCAATGGCGCTGACGGCGATGGGGCTCTCCCCCGCCGGCGCCAATGACGTGCCGGCAACGCATCCCGACAAGCCGGCACAAGCGCACCGTTGCGGCCGTATCGCAGTGGAGCTGACCGAGCGCGGGGAGACCGCGCGTCGCTTCATCACGGCGACATCACTGCGCAACGCGGCGATCGCCGTCTCCGCCAGCGGCGGCTCCACCAATGCCGTGCTGCATCTCACGGGTATCGCAGCGGAAGCTGGCGTCGCGTTTGGCGTCGAGGATTGCAATACCGCCTGCGAGATCGCGCCCGTCATCTGCGATCTCAAACCAGGCGGGCGTTTCCTCGCGCATCACCTGTTTCAAGCCGGCGGCACGCGCGTCGTGCTCAATCGGTTGATGTCCGCCGGCAAGATCGCCGACGCGCCAACGGTGTCAGGGCGCTCATTGTTCGAGGAGGCGCGCGAGGCCGTCGAGACGGGCGGCCAGACCGTGATCCGAACCTTCGCGCGCCCAGTGATGGCGCGCGGCTCATACGCCGTGATCTACGGCAACATCGCTCCCGATGGCGCCGTGATCAAACTGGTCGGGCACGACACGGCGCGCTTTGAGGGCCCGGCGCGGGTGTTCGATAGCGAAGAAGCTGCGTTCGATGCGGTGCAGGCGGGCGCCATCGCTGAAGGCGACGTCATCGTCATCCGATACGAGGGCCCCATCGGCGGGCCCGGCATGCGCGAAATGCTGCAGGTGACCGCGGCTCTAAAAGGCCGCGACATGCAGAACGTCGCGCTGATCACCGATGGCCGCTTCTCAGGCGCCTCGTACGGCTTCGTCGCCGGCCACGTCTCGCCGGAAGCGGCCGCAGGGGGGCCGATCGCGCTGCTGCGCGACGGCGATATCGTCGCCATCGATGTGGGCGCGCGCACGATCGAGACC
>JAEYPY010000282.1 GCA_023410295.1 Pseudomonadota bacterium
GGGGGGGGGCCGGGGGGGGGGGCAATCGCCCGCCCCCGCCCCCCCCCGCCAGCGCCTGACGGAGAGCGCCTAGTGGAAGGTGATGCTGCGCGCCTGATTGGGCGCGACGGTCAGGCGTTGATAGCCCTCGACCATGGCCGAGGTGCTGCCGGCGCCGACATCCCAGCAGCCCGCCGAGACGGTAAAGCGATAGGAGCCGCCAGGCGGAATGCCTGTGCCTTCCGGCAGGCGATTGAGCCCATACGTGCTGGCGCTGCAGGCCGAGATCAGCACCACGTTGACGTAGGCGCCGCTGCCATTGACGACATCGATCGCGCCGATCGGCTCGCCTTCGCGGATCAGCGGCCCGCTGGTGATCATCCCCGCGCAAGCGGCGGTCATCAGCACAGCAGCGCCCGCAAGCGCCATCCGCATCAGTCTCAGCATGTTGGAAGCTCCCCTCTGGCCTTCTCGCGCGGAGTTAGACCGAGGTTCGCAGCAACGCGGCGCCCCCGATTGGGAGGCGATGCGGGCGCCCGTTACGCTTTCTTCGTCAGCGCCGCGAGCTTGGTCACCGTATTCCAATTTCGCGCCGTGCCGAGCTTGGGCATCTTCAATTTTGATGGGCCCTGGCCGGAAGGAAACTTGATGTAGAGGCAGCCATCGCCTTGGTTAATCTCCTCGCCGATGAACGCCGTCTTCTCCATCGCCTCCAGCTCGGCCTTGGTGGCTGGTGAGCGCATGAAGTCCACGACCAGGAAGTTCGGCTGCGTCTTGGCGAACGCCTTGAACGGATTGGCGGCGATGATGGCTTCAAGCTCGGCGCCGGTGCGGACGAAGACGTCTGTCTTCAGCTCCAGGCCTTCGAGGATCAGCTTCTCCAGCTTGGCCTCGAGCTTTGCGCCCTTCTCCTTCGCATCGAGGATCAGATTGCCGCTGGCGAGCAGCGTCTGCACGTTCGCATAGCCTGCGCCTTCAACGAGCGCGCGCAACTCGCTCATAATGAGCTTGCGCTTGCCGAGATTGACGCCGCGAAGAAGCGCCGCTTGCAGCATCAGGGCCGGTTATCTTCGCGCATCTTGCAGAGCTGATACAGAATTCCGCTCAAGGGCAAGGTCAGCAAAGATGTGGACAGGTAGAACAGGGCGTTCTCTGGAGAGAAGACTGTCACGAGGGTGTATGCGGAACTGAGCAGCGACATGAAGAACATGATCGCTGACACGAACTTCATCACATTGGTCAGCCAAAGTTCTTTCATCTCGCCCTCAAACGCTCTTTGCGAATGCTTCCAGATCGGCCGGCTCATTGAGCGCGATCGCTTCGGCGTCCGGCGCATTGCGCTTGACCATGCCGGAGAGCTGCTTGCCGGCGCCGACTTCGATGAAGCGCGTAACGCCGCCGCCCGTCGCCATCCACTCGATGCTTTCGCGCCAGCGCACCCGGCCAGTGACTTGCTCCACCAGAAGCTTGCGTACAATCGCCGGCTCATGCACGGGCTGGGCCGTGACGTTGGCGACGAGGCCCGGATTGAATGCGGCGATCTCTGTCTGCGCCAAAGCTTCGGCCATTGCATCGGCGGCCGGCTGCATCAGCGGCGAATGGAAGGGCGCGGAGACGTTGAGCGGAATGGCGCGCGCGCCTTTTTCCTTGGCATAGGCGAGCGCCGCATCGATGCCGGCTTTGGAGCCGGAGATGACGACGTTGCCGACATTGTTGTCATTGGCGACGACACAAGGGCCCGCTTCGGCGCCCTTGGCCGCAATCTCCTCGGCCAGCGCGACATCGACCTTGCCGATCAGCGCCGCCATCGCCCCCTCGCCGACCGGCACAGCCGCCTGCATGGCGTTGCCGCGCGTCCGGAGCAGGCGCGCTGCATCGGTGATGGTGAGCGCACCGGCGCTGGCGAGTGCGGAATATTCGCCGAGCGAATGACCGGCGACGAACGCCGCTTTACTGGCCGACACGCCAAACTCGCGCTCCAAGGCGCGCATTGCCGCGAGGCTCACCGCCATCAGCGCCGGCTGGGCATTGGCCGTCAGCGTCAGTTCGTCCGCAGGGCCCTCGAAAATGAGCCGTGAGAGCTTTTCCCCGAGCGCCTCATCGACCTCCTGAAACACCTCGCGGGCGGCCCCGAACGCGTCATAGAGCGACTTGCCCATGCCAGGCGCCTGGCTGCCCTGGCCGGGGAAAATGAAAGCGATGGTCATGGGGCGCGGGGTAACGCAGCCCTGCCGCCCCGGCAAGCCGCCGACCCTTGCTTTCCGGGCTCGTTTCGACTAGGTCCGCGCCTTCGCGATCCGCGGCCCCGGGGGCATCCGCCGCCCGGGGTCCATCGTTTTGGCCGGTCTTCCGCTTGCCAAGGCGCCGCGGGTCAAACGGAAGAGGACAAGATGCCGTATTATGAGCACGTGCTGATCGCACGTCCGGAAATCTCGCCCCAGCAAGTCGACGCCCTGGTCGAAGACATCACCAAGACGATCAAGGAACTTGGCGGCGCACCGGGCAAGACCGAATACTGGGGTCTGCGGAACCTCACCTATCGGATCCGCAAGAACCGCAAGGGCCATTACGCCCTTATCAACATCGATGCGCCGGCGACGGCCATCCACGAACTCGAGCGCCGGCTTCGCATCAACGAAGACGTGATGCGCTTCAAGACCATTCGCGTCGAAGAGCTCGACGAAGAGCCCTCGCCGATCCTGGCCCGCCGCGACCGCGACGAGCGCCGCCGTGCGCGCCGTGAAGGCGGCCGCGATGGCGAAGATGGCGGCGGTGAGTTTGAAGGCGGGGAGGAATAAGTCATGGCCAACAAGAACGCTCCCAAGTTCAACATCTCGAACATCCCGGCTCGCCGCCCCTTCGGGCGCCGGCGCAAGGTGTGCCCGTTCTCCGGCTCTGCTGCGCCGAAGATCGACTACAAAGACGTGAAGCTGCTCCAGCGCTACATCAGCGAAAAGGGCAAGATCGTCCCGGCGCGCATCACCGCCGTTTCCGCCAAAAAGCAACGTGAACTCGCGCGCGCCATCAAGCTCGCGCGCGAACTCGCATTGCTGCCGTTCGCCGTTCAGTAAGGAGGCAAGCACATGCAAGTCATCCTGCTTGAACGCGTCGAAAATCTCGGCGGCATCGGCGACGAGGTGAAGGTGCGCGACGGCTTCGCGCGCAATTACCTCCTGCCGCAAAAGAAGGCGCTACGCGCCAACGACACCAACCGCAAGGTGTTCGAAGCGCGCCGCGCCGAGATCGAGGCCCGCAACGCCGAGGCGCGCGCCGCGGCTGAGAAGGCTTCCAAGAAGATCGACGGCGAAAGCTATGTCCTGATCCGTCAGGCGGGCGAAGCCGGCCAGCTTTATGGTTCGGTGTCTTCGCGCGACATCGCCGACGAAATCGCTAAGGCCGGCGGCAAGATCGATCGCAACGCGGTCGTTCTCGACAAGCCGATCAAAACCATCGGCGTCTATGACGTGCGCGTGCGCCTGCACGCGGAGGTCAACGCTACGGTGAAGGTCAACGTGGCCCGCAGCCAAGACGAAGCTGAGCGCCAAGCGCGCGGCGAAAACGTCATCGCTTCGGCCATCGAAGCCGAGCGCAGCGACGCCGAAGCCGCCGCCAAGGAACTGGCCGCCGCCTCAATCACCAACGATCCGGCCGCCCGCGCCGAATAATTGGTCGCAGGCATCTAATCGCGAAGGCCCGCGCATCTCACCGATG
>JAEYPY010000115.1 GCA_023410295.1 Pseudomonadota bacterium
GGAGAGGACTGGAGCGAACCAGGTTTCGGCCGACTTTGGACATCTAATCTGACTATCGCGGCTGCACAGCTTAGCGAAGAAGATCTAGAACGAACGATCCGTTCCGGCGCACGTCCCGACAGCTCCGCGCTATGGGAAATGCCCTCGCACCTCTTCACGCAGCTTTCGGAACCGGACATGAGGGCCATCATTGCTTACCTGCGCAGCCAGCGCGCGACCGGCGAGGCGCGCCCGTTGCCGGTGCTGGAGGATGGCGCGCGTCGCGCGATTGAAGCCGGTGCATTCATGTCTTCGCGCGAGCACGTGACGGAGCAAGGCGATGCATGGCCGCCGGACCTGGGCGACGAGCATCAGTTAGGACGCTACATCGTTCGCAGCACATGCGCAGAATGCCACGGAATGACGCTCGCAGGCGGCCAACCCTTCCCTGGCGCTGCACTGAGGCCCGACCTGCGGATGGTGGCAGGCTATGAGCGGGACGATTTCATGCGACTGATGCGCTCAGGCGTCGCCGTTGGCGAGCGCGAACTTGAACTCATGAGCGACGTCGCCCGCACGCGCTATAGTTACTTCACCGAAACTGAAGTGGATGCTGTATACCGTTACTTGCAAGCCCTCGGCGCTACGCAATAGCGAGCGGCGTCGTCCCCGATCATGATTCCTGTCACCCCTTCCCTGGCGCTCGACGAGCGCGACCTTGAGGAGCGCTTCATCCGCGCTGCCGGTCCTGGCGGGCAGAACGTCAACAAGGTCTCGACCGCGGTCGAGCTGCGCTTCCGGCTCGGCGGTTTCACCGAGCTGCCGGACGACGTGCGCGCACGGCTCGAGCGGCTCGCTGGGCGGCGCCTCACGCTCGACGGCGAGATCGTGCTGCGCGCCGATAGTCATCGGACGCAGGAGCGCAACCGCGCCGACGCCTTAGAGCGGCTGGTGGCGCTGGTGGAGCAAGCCACGCACGCGCCTAAGCCGCGCAAGAAAACCAAGGTGCCGAAGGCCGTGAAGATGAAGCGGCTTGAAGGCAAAGCGCGCCGCGGCGACGTGAAAGCCAAGCGCGGCAAGGTGCGCCTCGACGATTGATGGAGAGCGCGCTTTTCCGCGCCCTCCATCACATCATTCGGGCTTTCTGAAGCGCATCACGAATTGATCGGTCTGGCCGCGGATCGCCTCGTCGAACACGCTGGTCGTGCGGCCGTCGGCTGGATTGCGCAGAAAGTCCGCCTCGCTGTCGAACACGAAACCGGCCGCTTCCACTTCCTGGCGCACGACGGCTTGATCGATGCGATGGATGGCGGTCTCCGCGTCGGTTTCGACCGGCGCGCCCGTGACGGCCGAATGATCGATGATTACGTAGAGCCCGCCCGGCTTCAGCGCGGCGAAGGCGGCGCGGTTCATGGCGTTGCGGTCGCCGAGGCCATACGCGGTGAGGCCCATGTCGTGATAATTCTGCGCCGTGAAGATGACGTCGAGCGGCCCAGGATAGGCGAGCGCGTCGTAGGGAACGCGCGCCATGATGGCGTTCGAATATTCCGCTGCAATCGGCAGGATCGGCGTTTCGAATTCGCCGGCGGCGCCGTCCGGTCGGATAGTGGGATAGACGCGGCCTTCTTCGCCGACCGCGACCGCGAAGAGCCGCGTCCAGTAACCGCCGCCCGGGAAGATGTCGGCGACGCGGTCGCCAGGTTCGATCTGAGCAAACGCCAGCGTCTCGCCGGGTCCCCGATCGGCGTCGCGCTCGCGGTCGGCGGCGGGCCGGCGCTCATCGGCGACGGCGGCGACAATGTGCGGTGCGTCCGCGGTGACTGCCGCGGCCGGCGGCGGCGCATCCTGCTGCGCAGCCTGATTGCAGGCTGCGAGCACAAACGCGGCGGCGATGATGACGAACGATCTCATCACGCGATCCTCCCGGCATGGTGTTAGCGCGCGGAGCTGCGTGTTGCATCCCCCGCGCGACGAACTGCGCAAACTCTAGCGACCGGCGGCGTTAGCGTCCGCGTTTCATATTCTGCGGCGGCGGCACCAGTTCAAGCTGCTCCGGCGGCGCGAGTTGGCGGGGCGCCGTTTCGATCTGCTCGGGAGGCGCAATCTCGATACCTGCATCGCCGGCGCCCAGCTCCTTGAAGCGGCGCGCCTGCGGCAGCACGCGGCTTTCCACCGAGCCCACCAGATCGTTGTAGCTCTTCACCGATTTCTCGATGCTGTCGCCTACCTTGCCGAGGCGATCGGCCATCACCGCCATGCGCCGATAAAGTTCGCGGCCAAGCTCGGCGATTTCCTGAGCGTTCTTGGCGCTCTGCTCCTGGCGCCAGCCATAAGCGACCGACTTCGCCAGCGCCACCATCGTTGAGGGCGTGGTGATGATGACTTTTGCCGCGAACGCGTCGTCGAACAGCGCCGGATCGCGCTCGGCTGCCGCAGCAAGGAAGTTCTCGCCCGGCACGAAGAGGACGACGAAGTCCGCCGTCGCCGGCACGTGCTTCCAATAGTCTTTCGAGGCCAAACTCTTCACGTGGCCGCGCAACTCAGCGGCGTGCTTCTTCAAGCAAGCTTCGCGCGCAGCGTCGTCCGTCGCTTCGAGGGATTCCAGAAACCCGGTAAGCGCGACCTTTGAATCGACAACGATGCAGCGTCCGCCGGGCAGACTGATCACCACATCGGGACGAAGGCGCCCGCCTTCGCCGTCCGTTGTCGAGACCTGCTCGGTGAAATCGACATTGGGCGCGAGCCCCGAAAGCTCGAGCACGTTGCGCAGCGTCTGCTCACCCCAGCGGCCGCGCATTTTCGGCGAAGCTTTGAGTGCAGAGAGGAGCTGCGTCGTCGTCTTATTGGTGCTGCCGACTGCATCGACGATCTGGCGCACCTGCTCGCCCATCGCTGACTTGTCTTGCAGCCGCGCCTTCTCCAGCGCTTCGACATTGGCCGCAAGTTTGGCCAGCGCTTCCTGCGCCGGCGTCAGCACTTCCTTGACGCCGCCTTGCGCCGCCTGCTTGTGCCTTTCGAACGTCTCGTTCGCGAGCGTCATGAAACTCTGCTGGGACGCCTGCAGCGCCTTGGTGGCGATCTCGACGAAGCGCGCTTCCTCGTTCTCAGAGCGCTCGGCGCGCTGTGCTTTCGCGGCGGCCAAATCGGCTGCAAGCTGCACGTTCTCGCGACGCACAGTTTCCAGCTCGCCGCGCAAGCGGTCGCGCTCAGCGCGGATGGGGTCGACGCCGGCCGAGCGGTAGGCGAACCAGCCCGCGGCGCCCATGGCGACAACAGCTAGAATAAGCAGAAGTGATTCGATCATTTCGGAAGCCTAGCAGTACGCCGGCCCCGACCCTATGCCGCCCAAGCATAGGCTTGATCGGACGCATGGCGAAGGGGCCGCGGCAGGTCTAAAGAAGGGGCGATGAACCTCTTTGACTATCTGATCCCGGCGTCGCTGTTGGTGGTGTTCGTGGTGCTGTGCTTCGGCATCTACGCCCTCTTCCGGGGCGGGGATTTTTCCCGCTCCTGGTCGAACCGGGCGATGCGCTTTCGCGTCGTGGCGCAGTTCGTGGCCATCCTGATCCTGGTCGCGGCGATGTGGTGGAGCCAAACCCATGGTTAGGATCGACAAGATCGTCACTAAGGCCGGCGATGGCGGCAAGACGCGGCTGGCGACCGGCGAGCCCGTGTCAAAAGCCAGCGCGCGCGTGGCGGCCTACGGCGCGGTGGACGAAGCCAATTCCGCGATCGGCGTAGCGCGGCTCTATACGGCGGGCGATGCCGTGCTCGATCCGATTTTGGAACGGGTGCAAAACGATCTCTTTGATCTGGGCGCCGATCTCGCCACACCACATTCGGACGAACTCAAGTTCGAACCGCTACGCATTCAACAAAGCCAGACTGATCGGCTCGAGGCCGAAGTCGAACAGCTCAACGAAAAGCTCTCGCCACTCACCTCCTTCATTCTTCCAGGCGGGACGCCGGCGGCGGCGCATCTACATCTGGCGCGGGCGATGGCGCGGCGCGCCGAACGCGCCATCGTGGCGCTAGCGGATGCGGAGGCGATCCCGCCGGAACCGGTGAAATACGCCAACCGCCTCTCCGATCTTCTGTTCGTCGTCGCGCGCTACGCCAACGATCAAGGCCAAGCGGACATCTTGTGGAAGCCAGGCGCGAACCGCTGATGCGCGGTGCGATTCATTATATCGATCTCACGGTCAAAGATCCCGACGCCTCGCGCGCGTTCTACGATGCTGTGCTGGGCTTCATGGGCTATGTGCTGAAGGACGATCATGCGCGCGGCTTCGACATGGACCTGCGCACCCCAGAGGGCTTCTGCTCTATTGGCGTGATGCGTGCGAGCGGGCCGAACGCAGCGCGAGAGCACGACCGCTATTCGCCGGGGCTGCACCACATCGCCTGGAATGCAGCGAGCCGTGAGGATGTCGATGCGCTTTACGCGCTGCTGCAGAAGATCGGCGCGACGATCCTCGATACGCCCGCGGCGTATCCGCAATACGGCGAAGGCTATTACGCTGTCTTCTTCGCCGATCCGGATGGGCTGAAGCTGGAATACGTCTACAAACCCTGACGCAAAAACGGCCCGCGCGTGGCGGGCCGTGCTTGCTCCAGAGATCGTTGCGCTTAGTGGCGCTTGTCGTCCTTGCGGCGGGCGGCATCCTTGACGTCGCCAACAAACTCGCGGGCTTCGCCCTTGGCTTTGTCGAGTTTCCCCTTGGCCTTCATCGAACTGTCGTCCGTGGCCTTGCCGATGCCTTCCTTGATGTGACCAGAGGCCTTATCGGCAGCGCCTTTAACGTGCTCCTTGTCCATGCGTTCTTCTCCTTTGTTAGCGAGAGAACGTGGAAAGCCGCGCCGAAGTTCCAGCCGCGACAACCCGCACCAATGCCGCGTTACGCGATGTATTGCGCGCCGTTCATGGTGAGCGTTGAGCCCGTCATGAAGCCGCTTTCCTCCGAAGCCAAAAAAGAAACCGCGTGCGCGATCTCTTCGGCCTTGCCGAGACGACCGACCGGGATCGTGCCGATGATCTTCTTCAGCGCTTCTTCCGGTACGGCGGCGACCATGTCGGTATCGATGTAGCCGGGCGCGACACAGTTGACGGTAATGCCCTTGTTGGCGCTTTCCTGCGCCAGCGCCTTGGTGAAGCCGATCATGCCGGCCTTCGCCGCAGAATAATTCACCTGGCCAACTTGGCCCTTCTGGCCGTTGATCGAGCTGATGTTGATGATACGGCCGAACCCACGCGCGCGCATGCCTTCGATCACTTGGCGCGTCATGTTGAAACACGAATCCATGTTGACGCGGATGACTTCGCTCCACTGCTCGTGGCTCATTTTGTGGAAGAAGCCGTCGCGGGTGATCCCGGCATTGTTCACCAGCACGTCGATCGGGCCGAGCTGATCTTCAACCGCCTTGGCCGCCTTCACACAATCCTCGAACACGCCAACATTGCCTTTGACGACCATGACGCCGAGTTCCTTGGCGGTCGCGTCGGCGGCGGCGTCATTGCCGGAATAGCCGGCAGCGACCTTCATGCCATCGGCCTTGAGCCGCGCGGAAATCGCCTTGCCAATGCCGCGGGTTCCACCGGTTACAAAAGCGACGCGCGCCATCTCGTCCTCCCGTTTCGTCTGATGCGAATTCGAGGACGCACATTGCCCGACTGGGCATGAGAGGCAAGCGTCAGCTAAGCGTGGCGCGCGCTATTCGGCGCGGCGATACCAAATGACCCACGCGTCGGTCCATGTCGCGCCGCCGTCGGGGCTGGCCTGCCAGCGCCAGGTGAAGCTCTGCGGCGTGATGTCGGTGAACAGCATGCGCTGCACCGGGACATTGTCGCTGAGGCGGTGGCTGACGAGAACGAAATCCTCCTCTTCCGGACCGCCAACAAGTGCGAAGTAACCGCCCTGATTGTCGACCCAGGTCTGGCGCCAGCGGCCGGCGCGGGCGTGATAGGTGGAGACGGAATGACCGATGAGCCCCTGCGCTTGCGGACCGCCGTCGAAATCTTCCTGGATGACGCAACCGCCATAGGCGCGGGTGATGACATTGCGCCCGCCGGGCGCGTCGGCGTCTTCAGCATAATAGGCGTCCCACGTGCCGAGCCAGAAATCCATTTGTCGGAATTCAGGCGTTGAGCACGGCGGCTGGGCGGGCTGCGCGTCGGCGCCGGCAGACGCCAGAAGTGCGAGGCTTGCGAGAGCGGCGGCGATGATGCGCATGGTGGCTTCTCCGTACCCGAGAGCATCGCTCCAGCGGCCCGCGGCCGTCACTGGCTTTGCGACAGGGGCGCTAAGCCCCGCGACAAACCCGCTGGCGCTTGGCGCGGCGCTGGGAACGCGGCAAGGTGCGCGCATGAACGATCTCGCTACCCGCCGCCTCGAAACCGTGCGCCGTCACATGGCGCTTGAAGTGACGCACGATTGGGACGGCGTCATCGCCACCTTCGCGCACCCGCGCTACGAGATGCACGGCGGCGGCCAGGTGTTCGATGGCGAGGAAGCCGTGCGGGGCTATTTCGCCGCTTCGCGCACACCCTTCCCCGATCAGGGCAACGAGATCCTCGCCATCGCGCATGACGGCGACACTGTGCTGGTGGAGTTCTGGCTCACCGGCACGCATCTGGGGCCGCTGGTGCTGGCCGGGCGCACGATTGAGCCGACGGGCAAGAGTTTTCGCGTACGTATCGCCGCAAGCTTCGAGTTCGCGCCGGGCTCCGATAAGATTGTCTGCGAGCGGCCCTACTTCGATCAGGGCGTTGTCGTGCGTGCGCTGGGGCTCGCATAAATCGGGTTGAAAATGTGCTGTAGAGCACGTCCCTAGGCCAAAGGTCGTAGGCGCGCCGCGGGTCACAAAATGGCCCAGCCAATGTGTGAGAACACGCTCGCTGCGCCGCCACCAGAGGTGGCCTTTCCAAACGATGAGATGCTGAACGTGACGCACGCCCTTACCGCGCGCCAACGCCCTTTGCGACATGGATCGCTGCCGATCGCGCGCACCTGGAAACGCAGACTGACGCAGCTTTCGCTCGCGATCGCGGCCTTCGGCCTGGTCAATGTCGGCGGCGCGGACGCGCTGCGCGCAGTTTCCGACGCCAGCCTACCTAAACCCACAGCCGCGGCGAAAGCGCTCTCGCAGGCGCCGGCGTTCATCTGGACCATCGACGCCGACGGCGACGGCATCGCCGATTTTTCCAACCCAACGCACCGTCTCGTGCGCGGCGTTGACGCCTTCGGTTCGGGTCATTTTCTTGCCCGCCGCGACGGCGGCACGCGCAAGCACCACGGCGTCGATTACATCGCCGCTGTCGGCCAGTCCGTGCGGGCGCCGATCAGCGGCGAAGTGAGCCGGCTGGGCTACGCCTATGGCGGCGACGGCGGGTATCGGGTGATCGAGATCGCCAATTCGGAAACCAAGCACACCGCGCGTGTGCTTTATGCGGCGCCGAGCGTGAAGGTAGGCGATGTCGTGGTCGCCGGTCAGGAAATCGGCGTCGCGCAAGATCTGAGCAAGCGCTACCCCGGCATCACCAATCACGTGCACGTCGAACTGCGCGACGCCCGTCAACGCCTGCTCGATGCAACCGAACAGCTGCCGTCCACCGCGCTCTGGGCGCAGCGCGCTGATGCATCGAGTCGCGCGCTCTAACGCCGCCTACCGTTCGACGCAGAGCGCGATGCCCATGCCGCCGCCGATACAGAGCGTGGCGAGGCCCTTGGACTTGCCACGTCGCTGCAGTTCGTAGAGCAGCGTGGTCAGCACACGCGCGCCGGAAGCGCCGATCGGGTGGCCGATGGCGATGGCGCCGCCATTGACGTTCACGATGTCCGGATCCCAGCCCATGTCCTTGTTCACTGCGCACGCTTGCGCGGCGAAGGCCTCGTTGGCTTCGACGAGATCGAGATCCGAAACCTTCCAGCCCGCGCTCTCGAGCGCGGCTTTCGACGCCGGAATTGGTCCAGTGCCCATGACCGCGGGATCGACGCCGCGCGAAGCCCACGAGGCGATGCGCGCGAGCGGCGTGAGCCCGCGCGCCTTGGCTTCATCCGCCGTCATCAGCACCAGCGCGGCCGCGCCGTCATTGATGCCGGACGCGTTCGCAGCGGTGACCGTGCCGTCCTTCTTGAACGCAGCGCGCAGGCCAGCGGCGCCTTCAAGCGTCGCGTCGTGTTTGATATACTCGTCGTTCTCGACGATCGTGTCGCCCTTGCGGCCCTTGACCGTGACGGCGATGATCTCGTCCTTGAACTTGCCGGCCTTCTGCGCTGCGCTCGCCTTCTTTTGCGACGCCGTGGCGAACTCGTCTTGCTGCTGACGCGTGATCTGCCACTTCTCAGCGACGTTCTCCGCGGTGATGCCCATGTGATACTGATTGAAGACGTCAGTCAGCCCGTCCTTGATCATGGTGTCGGCGAATTCGAGCGGACCCATCTTCGTGCCGGCGCGCATATGTGCAGCGTGCGGCGCGAGGCTCATGTTCTCCTGACCGCCCGCTACGACAATCTTCGCGTCGCCCGCCTTCAGTTGCTGATAGCCGACCACAACCGCGCGCAGCCCCGAACCGCAGACCTGGTTCAGTGACCAGGCCGGCGCTTCGTCCGGGACGCCGGCGGCGCGGCTGGCTTGGCGCGCGGGGTTCATGCCCTGGTTCGCCGTTAGCACCTGGCCGAGGACGACTTCGCTCACCTCCTTCGCATCGACTTTTGCGCGCTGCAGCGCGGCCGTGATCGCTGTGCGGCCGAGCTCGTGTGCGGGCGTTGCAGCAAACGCACCGTTGAACGCGCCGACGGGCGTACGGGCGGCGGAGACGATGACGATTTCGGTCATGGGTGGGCGCTCCTGGAAGGCGAAGCCATTGGAGGGAAAAGGAGAGTTCTGGCCCTCCTATCGCACATTGGCCGCGCTAATTCCAAGCCGGGCGGCGCCATTGGCAGGCGAAAACGGCGGCTTTGTCTTGCATTGCAACCAAGGACGCGGGATTCTGCCGCAAAGGCCCGCCTTCGCGGGCGCCAAACAAGGACATCACCCGTGGCGGATGCGAACGGTCGGCCCGCAGGCGAAGGCGGCGGTGCGGCAAGCGAGAGCGAACCGGTCATCATCAAGAAGTACGCGAACCGGCGGCTCTACAACACGGCGGCATCGACTTATGTGACGCTCGACCATTTGTCTGAAATGGTGCGCGAGGGCGTCGATTTCGTCGTCCTTGATGCGAAGACCGGCGATGACATCACCCGTTCGGTGCTGACGCAGATCATCTTCGAACAGGAAAGCCGCGGCCAAAATCTGTTGCCGGTCGAATTCCTGCGCAAACTCATCCGCTTTTATGGCGATCAGATGCAGGGGTTCCTGCCGCCCTATCTCAACATGAGCATGGAGAGCTTCGCCAAGGCGCAGGAGAAGATGCGCGAGAACATGTCGCGAGCGTTCGGCGCGACGACGCCCATGGCCGCGTTCGAAGAACAGGCACAGCGCAACATGGCGCTCTTCCAGCAGGCGATGCAGGCGTGGACGCCCTTCACCGGCGCCATGACCGGCGCAGCAAAGCCCCAAGGGGCGGCCGCAGCCGACGACGAGTCCGACAAGGACGAACAATTGGCCGAGCTGCGCAAGCAAATGGAAGCAATGCAGAAGCAGCTCGACGCCATGGCGCGCGGCAAGAGCTAAACCCTCGCGCGCGGGGGCGCCGATGCCATGAGCGAAGGCGACGCGATTTTCGAGCCGCGGCAAGGGTCGATGCAGACCCACGCCGTCGGCGGCGCGTTCGCCATTGGCTTGGCGCAGCTGGCCAAGATCCCGTTTCAAGCCGCATCCCTACTCATCTTGCCGCGGCTGCTGCAGCCGATCGATTACGGCATCTACGCGATGGTGGATTCGCTGGTCTCGATCGGCGGGTTGCTGCTGGCGTTCGGCATGGGCCAAGCGCTGGTGCAGGCGCCAACGCTGAAGCGCGCGGAGATGAGCGGCCTGTTCTGGATCATGGCGAGCGCGGGCGCGCTCTCTGCGCTATTGATGCTCGCGTCAGCGCCGCTTGTCGCGGATTTTTTCGATGAACCGCGCGCCGGCGCGGTGGCGGCGTTCTCTTCGATCTTCCTCTTCATCGCCGGGCTCAGCAACGTGCCGGAAGCGTTGCTTGCGCGACAGATGAAGTTCGGCTGGCTGGCGCTGATCAGCCTCGCCGGTGTGGCCGTGGGCTTCACTGTCAGCCTCGTCGCCGCTTTAATGGGCGCATCCTATTGGTCCCTCACCTACGGCTATGGCGCGACCGCGCTGGTGACGTTCGCCGGCGCCTGGGCTGCTGTAGGCTGGCTGCCGCGCGAAAAGCCGGCGTTCACTGGCCTGCCGCGCTATTTCCGCTTTGGCGGCGCGGTGATGTCGAGCGATGTCGCCACCATGGTGGCGCGCGAAGCGGACGCGGTGCTGCTCGGGCGCTTCGCCGGCGGCGTCGAGCTTGGATATTACGACCGTGGCTCGAAGCTCACACTCATTCCCGTGCAGCGCATCCATCGCGTGCTCGAGACACTGATGGTGCCGATCCTCTCGCGCCTCAACGACGAACCGGCGCGGTATCGCTGGGCATATCTGCGCGTGATCCGCCAACTCATGCTCTGGATGACGCCCGGCACGGTGGCCGTCGGGGTCACGGCGCCGGTGCTAATCCCGTTCTTGATCGGCGAACAATGGGCGCCGACCGCGCCGATTTTCGCCTGGCTCGCGCTCGCGGCGTTGCACCGGCCGGTGTCGATGTCGATGAACTTTCTCTTCATCAGTCAGGGTCGCGCGCGCGACTACTTCATCTGGAGTCTCTTCAGCGCGGCGACCAGTATCGCGGCGGTGGTCGTTGGCCTGCGCTGGGGCGCGCTCGGCGTCGCCGTTTCATTTGCTCTGAGCGATGTGCTGCTGCGCCTGCCTGCGCTCTGGTGGTGGGTGAGCCGCAAGGGGCCGGTGAGCCAGTTTGACCTGTATCGCGCTGCTGCGCCGTTCGCAGCGGGGAGCGTCGCCGCGTTTGCAGCGCTGCTGGCTTTGCAGCGCGTGACTTTCAGTAGCGACCTCTTTGAGCTGGTTGTGAGCGCGATCGTCGCCTACGCCGCATCTTGGGGCGTCGCTGCGCTCTTTCCAACGGGGCGAAAGACGCTCGCCGATACGCACCAGCTTGCGCGCACCGAATTGCCGCGTCTCATGACGCGCTTCCGTCGCTCGCCGCCTCAGGGCAGCGGCAACGTCAGCATGTGATAGACGATCATGAGCGTGTAGGCGCCCCAGAGCAGCGTCAGGATGCTGCCGCCGACAACCGGCACGAGATAACCCCCGCCCGCCGGGCCAACATCATCTTCAGCGATCGCCTGGGCGTGCGCGCTAGCGGTGTCTTGGTATGTCATGCCCGCGCAACGCGGGGGCGGGCGCGATGTTCCGCCCTGCCCGCCATCACCAGCGATTGTGCACTTTCTCGGCGAAACCGATCAGGTTCTCGAGCACGAGCGGGCTGCCGTCGTCGAGCACGACGCGGCCGTTGAAGCGGCCGAAGACCTGGTGCTGGTCCGACTTGATGAGGCCGATGTCGGTGTTGGCGGCGCGGTCGAGGATCGGTTCGAAGCGGAGTTCGAAGCGGTTGTCGCTGCTGGTGAACCGCCAGGCCCCGGAATCCGGCGCGCCCTGCGGCAAGTGAAACTCGACATGCGCCAGCTTGTGCGCGGCGCCGTCGATGAAAAGCATGTTCTCCGTCGCCGCTGAGGTGTCGCCAAAGCCGTAGCCGACATTGAAGCCGAAGAGCCGCCCCTCCGCGATTCCGGAAGCGGACGCCCAATACCAAGTGTTGTCATAGGTCCAAGCGCCGCGGCCCCAATCAAGCACGCCGAAAGCGCTGGCGGGTTCGAATGCGAATGTCTCCCCGCCGACGCGGACGCTGCCTTCGGCGCGCAGGCAATTGATCTTCTGATTATAGTAGAATGAGCGCGGTGCGGTCGCAAACGGCGTGGCGATGACCATGCGATCCATCGGCGGCTGCGCCAAGAAGAGCTTGCCTTCAAGCCCCTGCCCATTCGTGAAGCGGGGCGCCGACACGCTGATCTCGCGCCCGCCCGCGACATGGCGATAGGCAATTCCGAGCTTCTCGTGCTCCTGCACCACATCGCCGGAATCCGCGCTTTCCGGCATGTTCATGCCGCCCATCGGAAACGGCAGCAGCAGTTCTTCACTGGTGTAGGCGCGGCGTTCGAAGTCGAGCCAAGTCGCGCTCAAAAAGCCGAGATAATCATTGTCCGCCACCGTCAGCGCGAGGCCGTAGCGATCGGTCAGGACGCAGTAATAGTCCCATTCCTTCGTGCGCAGCGGATGCGCCTTGATCGCATCGCGCGCATACTTGCGCACTTCGCTGGTGGCGTAGCCGCGCGCGATCAGATGGCCGCGTGCATCCAGCAGATCGCCGGGATCCATCCGTTGCTGCATCAGCCCCAAACCGGCGGCTTGCGATCCTTCCATGGCATTTCCTTTTCCAGCTGCCCGGCGAGGCGGAAGAGCTTCGCTTCATCGCCGTAGCGGCCAGTGAACATCATCCCGATCGGCAGCCGGCTTTGGCTTTGCGCGAGCGGCAGCGAGAGCGATGGCTGGCCAGTGATGTTGAACGGCGGCGTGAAGCCGAAGGTGATCGACTGGCGACGGTCGAACTCCTTGAGATCCTCCATCAGCGTGTCGAGGAATTCCACACGCGGCGGCGGCGTGATCATCACGGGGGTCAAGAAGACGTCCCAGGTTTCGAACTGCTGCAGGATTTCGCGGTTCATGAGGCGCAATTGCTGCCACGCCCACATCGCATCCTGACCGGTGATCTTCTTGCCGGCTTCGTAGGCGCGGCGCGCAAGCCCCTCGATCTCGTCGTCTCCCGGTTCACGCCCCTTGATCTCCACCCAGCGCTTGATGTTGGCGGAGAAGTTCGTGGCGGAGACGATGCCTTGCGCTTTGTAGAAAAGACGCCAATCCAAATCGAGGTCTTGGTGGCGGACATCGTGGCCCAGCGCTTTCAGCGTTTCGGCCGTGCACTCCAGCGCGGCGGCGACGTCAGCGTCGAGCGGCGCGCCGCTCGGCGCTGCGCCCGACCAGGCGATGCTCAGCTTGCCGGGCGAGCGCGCAACTTCTTCCAGAAACGGCCGCTCTTTGGGCGGCGGTGCATACGGGCTTGCCGGCTGCGGCGCGCCCGTCGCGTCGAGCATCGCGGCGCTATCGCGCACCGTACGTGAAACGACGTGATCGACGCTGAAGCCGATGGCGCGGTCATTGCGCGGCCAGTTCTTAACCCTGACGCCCAGATCCTTGATCAGAAACGGCACGCCCTGGAATGGGCCATCCGGCAGCGGACCGTCGGCCACGGTCCGCGCTTCGTCATAAGCCTTGTAAACGACGGCGTTGAGCACGCCGTTGTGACGCTCGATGCGTTCGATCGCCGCGTCCAAAAGCTCGCGCGCCGAAACATCGCGCCGCCGCACGCGTTCAGCCAAGCCAAGCCCGTCCAGATCGGCGTACTCCGCGAAACTCATCGCTCTCTCCCTTGCGCGGAAGGTTAAGCGGTTAATTCGCGTTTGGCACGCCGAATGCAGCGTGAGAGCCCATGAGCGCGAACGTCATAGCGTATGTTGCCGTGGAGGAAGCGGGCGAACGCCGCCGCCGCGCCGACCGGCGCGCGCACGATCGCCGCGGCGTGCGCCGACCGCTCGACACCATGTTCGCCGCTACGCTGGTGGCGCAGATCACGCCGGCCGAAGAAGTGAGCACTGGCGGCTACGAAGCCCCGCGCCACGTTCGCGCTGGGATTGCGTTTGATCTGAAAGCGTAAAGCGCGGCGGTGTTAACCGCTCGCCTTCTTCTGTTCGAATTCAGCCAGCCAATCGTCGATCGCCTTGAGGCGCGCTTCGATGCTTTCGATGCGGTCCGCGGTATCGGCGCCGGCGGGCGCGCGCTCGGCCACGCCGCTGCGCAGCGTGATCTCCAAGAGATCGGTCTCCAGCACGCGGGCGAAGCTTTCCATCTCCTCCAGCGTCGGCGCGCGCTCATTGGTAAAGATGCCATGCAGCTCGCCGCGGTCGATGCCGGCGGCAATGGCTAACGCGGCGCGGTCGAGATTGCGCGCAGTAAGCTTCGCATCGAACCATGCGGCGTCGAAGAATAGAGACATGAGCGGCCACCCCGCGACGGCGCCGAACCTGCAACGGTCACGCCCATGAACGTCGACATCATCCCCCGATTCGGCCGCTGGCTCGACTTCGCCATCGCTTTAGCTGTGGGGATGTGGTGTTTGTGAGTGCGTAACGGGTAGTCAATAGTCAGTAGCCGCTTCGCGCGCTCTACTGACTATTGCCTACTGGCTACTGACTTAATGCGATCCAGCGAACTCCACGTCTCTGCGCGCGGAGATGATCGTGACGACGACGCCAGCGAGGACGTCGAGCAGCGCCATGATCATGATGATGAAGAAGACGCTGGTGGCGAAAGCCGGGTGAAGCAGAAATTCGACCAGGCAGATGATGAACACCAGCATCGAGAGGGCGTGATTGAAGATGGCCGCCGTTCCGGTCGAGGTCGATTTCAGCAACTCAACAAAGAGCAGCAGGATCGAGAGCAGGATCATCACGTCGCCGAACGTCATGATCCAGCGTGCGCCGGACGCCATCGGCACGTTCAAAAACGGCTGCTGCTGATTTTCCAGGTGCGCCAAAATCTGTGCGCCCACCGCGAATGCATCACCCGAACCCGCATTCGCGAAGGCCCAGACGTTGTAGATCAACACTGGAATCAGGATCAGCGGAAAAACGTTGAAAATGGCCCCCATGGAACTCCCCTGCTGCTGTTGCGCCCCGCCCCTGCGCCGCCCTTGCGTGGCCGCCGTTTGGAGCGCGAGACGTTCTCCTGGATCGGCCCGGTTGCTCATAACTCGTCGGTCCCCCCCGGCAGCCGCGCCCGGCTCCTGAGCCACATGACGCCGAACAGGTCAGTCATGTTGGCCGCCAGTCTGCCGAGATTCGTGTACTTCGAACGCCCGGCGCTGCGCTGTCGATGGTTAACCTCTAAAAACTCCACTGCATAGCCTTCGCGCAACATCAGCGCGGCCATGAAGCGGTGCATGTGGTCGAAATACGGGAGAAGCAAAAAAGCCTCTCGTTTGAACACCTTGACGCCAGAGCCGCTGTCATCGGCGCCATCCTTGAGCGCGGCCTTGCGGATGTTGTTGGCGATCCGGGAAGCCATGCGCTTGCTCCAGTTGTCCTGGCGCTTGAGGCGCTTGCCCGCGACCATGCCGAGATCGGCGGGGGCGTCGGCGCGGGTGAGACGCGCCAGCAGACGCGGCAGGTCGGCCGGATCGTTTTGGCCATCGCCGTCCAGCGTACCGATCAGCGGCGCCCGCGCGGCCAGGACACCGGTGCGTACGGCGCGACTCTGGCCGCTGTTCTTGCGGTGGGCGATGAGCCGGAGCGCCGGCAATTCCGCGCGCGCAGCGGCCAGTTCGGCGAGCGTGTCGTCGCGGCTCGCGTCATCGACGAAAATCATTTCGTAGGAGCGCCCATCGAGCACGGCGGCGATCTCGCGCGCCAGATTGGCGGCATTACCCGCCTCATCGCGCACCGGCACGACCACACTGAATTCGATGCTTTCGGCCAAGTTCCCGTCTTTCGCTCGCGGCGGGCTCTCTTAGCCGCTCGAATGCGCCGAAGCGAGGGCGCGCTTCCTGCAAGGTGGTTGACCCGCCCTGCTTTTTTGCCGGTAAGACCGCTCCCGTGCCGCCTTCGTCCTCCCCGGCTCTGTTTGACCAGTTCGCCCGCGGCTGGCGCGGCTACGTCCTGGTTGCGCTGATCGCGCTGCTCTCCAGCTGCTTCGGCGCGGGGCGCATGCAGGTGATGGACAACGAAGAGGCGCGCTTCGCCCAGGCGACACGAGAGATGGTCGAGACTGGCGATTACGTGCGCATCCGCGTGCAGAACGCCGACCGTCACCGCGAACCGATCGGCGTGCACTGGCTGCAAGCCGCCTCGGTCAATCTGATGGCGCCTTTCACCGAGCGCGTGAACGTCGCCTGGCCCTACCGGCTCCCGTCGGCCTTCGGCGTCATGCTGGCGGCGATCGCCGCACTCTGGGCCGGCGGCGCGTTATTCAATCCGCGGCAGGCCTTCTTCGGCGCGGCCCTCTTCGCCTCCGGCATGCTGGTTGGTTTCGAGGGCATGACAGCGAAGACCGACGCGGTGCTGCTTGGCCTGACAACCGTGGCGATGGCGACGCTGGCGCGGCTTTACACGCTGCCTGACGAACGGCGCATCATCGGCTCGAAAGAACTCGCGGTGCTGTTCTGGGTCGCGGTGGCGCTTGGCGTGCTGGTGAAGGGCGTGGTGACGCCGCTCACTGCGGCGCTGACGCTGGCGACGCTGGGGCTCTGGGAGCAGCGGTGGAATTGGATGCGGCCTTTGTTGTGGTGGCCGGGCCCGCTCGCGGCTTTGCTGATCGCCGCGCCCTGGTTCATCGCCATTTCGCTCGATACGAGCGGGCGCTTCATCTTCGACACCGTGCGCGGCGCGAGCGAGTTCGCCAGCGGCGAAAGCAACCAGTTCAGCGCGCCCGGCTATCACCTCTTCTTGCTGCCCTTCCTGATCTTTCCCGCGACGTACGCACTACCCGCCGCTGCGAGGCTCGCCTGGGAGACATTCCGCGCGCCACGCTCCGATAGCGCGCACGCCTCCTTCCGTTTCCTGATCGCCTGGGCCGCGCCAGTGATCCTCTTCTTCGAGCTTGCGCCGATGAAGGTGCCGCACCAGGCGCTGCCGGCTTATCCGGCGATTGCGCTGCTCTGCGGCGCGGGGCTTGCGGCGATGCTCGGCCGGCGTTGGCGCACGGCGCATCCAGCGGGCATTGTCCTCTTCGGGGTCGCCGGTGTGGTGATCGTCGCGCTCACCGCCACAGCGGCGACGTTCATGCCGGGCGATTTCGCCGCCGACCTGCGGCGCGCCATTAGCGCGGCGCTCATTGGCATCGGCGTCGTCGCCGCTGCCTTTACCGCGCTCATCATGCTGCGCCGTCCGGCTGCGAAGACTGCCGTGCTGGTCACGTG
>JAEYPY010000020.1 GCA_023410295.1 Pseudomonadota bacterium
GTTCGGCGGCATCGACATCTGTGTGAACAACGCTTCCGCCATCCAGCTTACCGGCACGCTCGCCACCGATTTCCGCCGCTACGATCTGATGCATCAGGTCAACGCGCGCGGCACGTTTGTCGTCAGCCGCACCTGCCTGCCGCATCTCTTGAAGGCCTCCAATCCGCACGTGCTGATGCTGTCGCCGCCGCTCGACATGAGCCCGCGCTGGTTTGCGGGGCATGTCGCCTACACGATGGCCAAGTACGGCATGAGCATGTGCGTCTTGGGCATGGCCGAGGAATTCCGCGACCAGGGCGTCGCCTTCAATGCGCTCTGGCCGCGCACCGGTATTGCGACGGCGGCGATCGAGTTTGCGCTCGCGGGCGAGGAGGGCATGCGTCACTGCCGCACGCCGGACATCATCGCCGATGCTGCGTATGCGATCTTCAACAAGCCCGCGCGCGACTGCACCGGCAATATCTTCATCGATGACGTTCTCCTCTACGCCGAAGGGGAACGCGATTTCGACAAGTACCGCGTCGATCCAACGAAGCCGCTGATGCCGGACTTCTTCGTGCCCGATAACACGCCGCTGCCGCCGGGGGTGAGCATGGGGGCTAAGGCTTAGGTCTGCTTCTGGCCCGGAACGGACATTGACCCCGACCGATCAGGACGCGACTGTTCTTGAGTGAATTTGCGCTGGTTCGTTCCCTGCTTGGCGCTCGTGCTTGCGAGTTGCGCCGATCAACCTCGGTTTCGCGCTTCGGCCTCGCATGTCGAAGCACAGGGCGTGTCCCTGGCGATTGAGCCGTGTGAACCAGTTCGTCCGCAGTGCGACTTTGAATTTGAGGTGGCTAATCACTCTGACGGGTGCGTTGCCTTCCTCGGTATTTCGCTTCCTCCGGATTCATTCATTTTCTTCGAGTCTAGCTTCCCGAGCCGGATACTGGGGCATCCGAGCGAACGCGCCCGCCACACTTGGGTTGTTCTTCAGCCGGGCGACCGATTTGGCGAAGGTGTTGACGTCCAGGCGCTTAGTGGGCTCCGCGATTTGACCGCAATCTCATTCACGGTTTCGACCCGCTTCATGCCGTGCGCTAACTTTGTTCAGCCGACCGACGCCATTCCATCTGAACCGGGAATTGTTGAAGGCGGGGAGTTAGAGTCAGAGACGATCACGTTTTCTCGGGTTTCGTGAATGTCCGTTCCCGGCGAAAAGCAGACTCTCGTGTCCTCGTCCCTAAGCCTCCCCACGCAGTTGCGCGCTGAGCCGCGCCGCTTGCCCGTCGCGGCCGGCGAGCCAGATGCCGAAGAAGTGGCGGCGGAAGTTAGGCCAGTCGATCGTGCAGCTTTGCGCACCGTTGTGATAGAAGGTCGCCGTGTTCGCGCCTGTGCTGACGCCAGTCATGCGGTCGCCATCGGCGATGTTGGGGAAACAGCGCGCGAGCTGCGCGCGCAGGGGCGCCAAGCTTTGCACGCTGCCCGCGCCGCGCTGGCTCATCTCGCTCATGGTGCGGTTGAGCAGCGTGCTCTGCCGGGCTGAGCGTTCGTAGGTGAGGCTCAAAGCGAAGGGTCGGGCCCAGCTGAAAGCGCCGTTGGCCGTGTAGAGCTCGGCCTCGAACAACGGGATCGCCAACAGATGGTAGCGCGCTTCGCCGACCTTCTGCGCATTTGGGATGGCGCGGGCGACTTCGCTCGGGCTGGCTTGCGCGGGCGCGGCGGCGAGGCCGAGGGCCAAAGCGAGCAACACTGCACGGAAACGGCGCATGGGCGCTCCTTCGTTTGCCCTCCCGCTACGGCTCGGCGGCGTTTTCGGATCAGAGTTTGACGAGACCATGGCTCTCGCGCCTTAGCGTGCAGCGCCGCGCGCCGCGGCGACTTCGGCATCCGTTAGGGCGATGGTGCTCATGTCGATCTTGGCTGAGCCTTCGACGATTTCGCGCGAGTGCGAGACGTAGACGAGCGAGCGGTTGTCCAGATCGAGGATGCGCCGCACGGCGACGTTCTTGAAGAAAAGGCTCTGGCGCTGGTTGAAAATCTCTTCGCCGGCGCGGCCGCTCTCGATGCCGGAAAGATCGAGCGGGCCGATGCGCTGGCACGAGACGGCGGAGTTGGACGGGTTCTCGAACCAATTGCCTTGGCGCAAGCGGTCGAGCGCGCTGCGATCGAAGTACGAGACGTGGCAGACCACGTTGGCGATCTCGGGATCGCGCACGGCTTCGACCATGATCTCATTGCCGAGCAGATCGTTGGAAAATTCGCCGACCGACCCTTCGCGGTCGCCGCAGGCGGCGAGAAGGAGGGCGGCGGCGAGGATGAGTGTGCGCTTCAAGGATTGGGCCTTTCGTTTTTGTGGTAACGGCGAGTGTCGCTTGGCCGTTCCGTTTTGTGCGTGGCGTTGTGGTTCGACAAGCTCAGCATGACGCGTGAGGCGCAGGCAGAGACCTCACGCGCGGCCGTTGAATCCGTTGCGGAAACGGTCGCGCGGGGCGGGGATAGTTTTGACATGGGCGCACGCGGCGCCTAACGCTTTGCGCCCAAGGGGAGGCAAGGATGCGGATCGGCAAGGCGCTCGCGGCGCTGGCGATGGGCCTTGGACTCGCGCTCGGCGCCGATGCGCAAACGGAAGCGCCGGCGCGGCCGAATTTCGTGGTCATCGTCATCGACGATGCAGGCTTTACCGATTTGGGCGCTTATGGCGGCGAGGCGCGTACGCCGAACATCGATGCGCTGGCGCAGCGCGGGGCGATGTTCTCGCGCTATTATTCATCGCCCTTGTGCGCGCCGTCGCGGGCGATGCTGCTGACGGGTGTCGATGCGCATCGCACCGGTGTGTCGACCATTCCGGAAGTGCTGCCGCCGGAGCACGTCGGCCAGCCGGGCTATACGATGCGCCTGGAGCCAGGCGTCACCACGGTGGCGACGCGTCTGCGCGATGCCGGCTATCGCACCTACATCACCGGCAAATGGCATTTGGGGCATGGCGAGGGCGATCTGCCGAACGATCACGGCTTCGACCGCTCGTTGGTGCTGGACGCCTCCGGCGCGGACAATTGGGAGCCGCGGCCGTACATGCCGTACTACCGCGATGCGCCGTGGTTCGAGGATGGCGCGCGCGCCGAGATGCCGGCGGAGTTCTATTCGAGCGAACTGATCGTCGATCGCATGATCGACTATCTCGACGCGGATCGTGCGCGGGCTGAGCCGTTCTTCGCCTATCTCAGCTTTCAGGCCGTGCACATACCGGTGCAAGCGCCGCGGGAATTCACCGCGCGCTATGAGGGCGTTTATCGCGAAGGCTGGGAAGCGTTGCGGGCGCACCGTTGGCGCCGCGCGCAGGAATTGGGTCTCGTGCCGGCGGATGCGCCGCAAGCGGGCTTACATCCGAGCTTGCGCGCCTGGGATGATCTCTCGGTGGACGAGCAGGCGCTCTATGCGCGCTCGATGGCGGTGCATGCCGGCATGCTGGAGGCGATGGATCATCACATCGGCCGGCTGATGGAATATCTGCAGCAGCGCGGCCTTGCCGAGAACACGATCTTTGTCGTCACGTCCGACAATGGGCCAGAGCCCAGTAATCCGCTGGCGGAGCGCGGCTTCGATCTATGGATGGCGCGCATGGGCTATACGCGCGCCTTGGAAAATCTGGGCGAGCGGCGCTCTTATGTGTTCATCGGGCCGGAGTTCGCGAGCGCGACGGCGGCGCCGGGGGCATTGTTCAAATTTTATACGACTGAAGGCGGCGTGCATGTGCCGCTGATCGTGGCGGGGCCGGGCGTGGCGCCGGCGCGTATCGATGCGCGCGCGTTCGTGACGGACATCGCGCCGACGTTGTTGGAGCGCGCGGGCGTGGTTGTGCCCGATGGCGAGCGCGTGCCGATGTCGGGGCGGAGCTTGGCGCCAGTGCTGGGGGGCCAAGCTGAAAGCGTGCGCGGGCCGGACTATGTGATCGGCATCGAAGTGTCGGGCAATTCGGCGCTCTATCGCGGCGATTACAAGCTGGTGCGCAATCTCCCGCGCTATGGTGACGGGCAATGGCGGCTCTACAACATCGCGCTCGATCCCGGCGAAACGCGCGATTTATCAGCGGCTGAGCCGGAGTTGTTCGCGTCCATGCAGGCGGCGTATCGCGCGTATGCCGAAGCCAACGGCGTGCTGGAAATGCCGCCAGGCTACGATGTGCAACGCCAAGTCGCGCGCAACGCGCTGGCGAAGCAGCTGGAGCATTATTGGTGGGTGCTGGCGCTTGCTGCGACAGTTCTGGTGCTGCTGGTTGTCGGGTTGGCGTTGCTGGTGCGGCGGCTGTTGCGAAAGCGGCCGGCCTAGTCGCAGGGCTCTGGGTGCGCTTCGATCACTTCGGTGATCTCGATCTCGTGCGGCGACATGCCGAGGTGGCCGTAGCGGCCGCGCGGGCTGAGGCGGCCCATGATGGTGGCGCAAACGCTGAACCCGGCTTCCAGGTTGGCGTCCGGCGGCGCGGCGGCGCGCATTTGTATCTGCCCTGTGCCGCCCGTGTACCAAAGCTCGTCGCTGCCCGCGGGCTGGAACAGCATGTGCTCCATGCTCTCGCTGTAAACGCCAGTGTAGCGGCGCTCGGTTGGCGTCGAAGCGCACGAGGTGAGGAACGCCACCATCGACAAGATGAGGATATGTTTCATGCGCGCCCACTGGAGCATGCGTCGCGGGTCGCGGCAAGCTGCGGTTAATCGTCGGCTTGGAGCGAGCGCATGTAGGACCAGACGTCCTCGACGTGGTCGGGATCGACGATGATGTGCGGCATGGTTTCGTGCGGGCTCTGCAGCCAGACATGGAGCGCGAGCCCGGTCATGCCGGGCGTTTCGGCGAGTTCCTTGAACGGCGGCGCCTCCGGCAACGGGGAGAAGATTTCGCCGGCGTCGATGGCGTGACAGCTGGCGCAGTTCTCTTCTGCGTAGACACGCCCGGCGGCGGGTGAGCCGGCTTGGCCGATAACAGGTGGCGCAACCGGCGCCGTCTGGGCGCAGGCGGCGGGCGCCAAGACGGCTGCCATCGCCAGGCTCGCCGCAAAGAAGCGATACAGAGTGTTGCGCATAGGCCACCTCCATCAGACCAAGATTGCGCAACTCAGGCACGCCGCTTTGATTCAGCGCAAGGCGCCTACGCGGCGGGTGTTTTCGGCAACAGTTTTTCCAGCGCGTCCAGCGTGTCGGCGTCGCTGGGGCGTTTGTCCCAGCGGATGCGGGAGATGCGCGGAAAGCGCATGGCGATTCCGGACTTGTGGCGCGTGGAGCGTTGCAGGCCTTCGAAAGCGACTTCCAGGACGAGGCCTTTGGTTTTTGTGTGCGTGACTTCGCGCACGGGACCGAAGCGGTTTTCCGTGTTGTTGCGGACGAAGCGGTCGAGCTCGATCAGTTCTTCGTCGGTGAAGCCGAAATAGGCCTTGCCGACTGGGGTGAGTTCACCGGCTTCGGTCCAGACGCCGAAGGTGTAGTCGCTGTAGAAGGAGCTGCGCTTGCCGGAGCCGCGCTGGGCGTACATGAGCACGGCGTCGATCACCATCGGATCGCGTTTCCACTTGAACCAATAGCCCTTTGGCCGCCCGGCGAGATACGGCGCATCGCGGCGCTTGATCATGACGCCTTCGACCGCGTCAGCATCGACGCCGGCGCCGCCGTGCGTGGGATCGGCGCGGGCGGCGCTGAGCTCCGCCCAGGTGTTGAACCGGATGATCGGCGAGAGGTCGATCGGCGCGAACGGATGATCGCGGACGAAATCTTCAAGACGCGCGCGGCGTTCGCTGAAGGGCAGCGTGCGCAGGTCTTCCTCGCCGCAAGCGAGCAGGTCATAGACCCGGATGAAGGGCGGATATTCGGCTTGCAGCTTAGAGGTGACAGCCTTGCGGTTGAGGCGTTGCTGCAGCGTGTTGAAGTCCTGGACGCGGCCTTCGCGGCGGATCAAGAGTTCGCCGTCGAGCACCGCGTCGAACTCGAAATGCGCGGTGAGATCGGGAAAGGACGCTGAGATGTCGTCGCCGGTGCGGGAGAAAAGCTTGCCGATGAATTGGCCGTCGGCGCCGCGGCCGGCGGCGGCTTGGACGCGGATGCCGTCCCACTTCCACTCGGCGCAGAAGTCGCCGGGATCGAGCGGGGCGAACTCGTCGGGCTCGATCGCGTGCGAAAGCATGGGCGGATAGAAGCGCACGAGGCTTGCGGTGGATGGCGCATCGGCGCGGCCTTCGAGCCAGGCGAAGAGATGGGTGTAAGGCGGAGCGTCGGCGTGCCAGACGTCCTCGATCTCGTCGGCCTGCCTGCCGCGGAGCTGCGCCAGCGCAGTGCGTGCAAGCCGCGCCGAAACGCCGATGCGCAGCGCGCCGGTGATGAGCTTCAGAAGCGCCCAGCGGCCGTTTTGATCGAGACGATCGAGCCAATCGGCGACGCGCGCGGGGAGTTCGGACTTGGGCGTTGTGTCGAGGCCTTCGACGACGTCGCTCAGCGTGAGTTCGGAGTTGTGGCGGGTTTCGTTAGCCGGCCACATCAGCGCGACGGTTTCAGCAAGATCGCCGACGAAATCCCACGATAGGCCGAAGAGCACTGGATCGGTGCGTTCGGCGGCGAGCTGGCGCACGAGGCCGGGCTTGGCGTGCTTGAAGGAAAGCGCGCCTGTTATCGCCGCGAGCGCCCAGCCACGGTCCGGATCGGGGGTTTCGCTGAAATAGGTTTCAAGCAGCGCCAGCTTGCCGAGCCGGCGCGGTTCGTAAGCGAGGCGGTCGAGGAGCGCGGCAAAGCGGTTCATGCGGCGGCAGGTTCTTCTTCGTCGCCATAGCCGACGAGATGGAGCGCCTTGGCGTTGAGGCCTTCTGTCCTGCACCAGTGCGCCAGTGCATCGGCTTCGCCGTGCGTGATCCAGATTTCACGCGCGCCGGTGTCCTTGATGGTGCGCTGCAGATCGCACCAATCGGCGTGATCGGAGATAACGAGCGGAAGCTCGACGCCTTGCTGGCGCGCGCGGGCGCGGATGCGCATCCAGCCGGACGCGACGGATGTCACCGGATCTGGAAAGCGGCGCACCCATGGCGTCTGCAATGCGCCCGGCGGGCAGAGCACGATGGCGCCAGCGTAGTAGCTCTTCGGCGCGGTTTCGACATGGCGGATGTCGCCCAGATCGACGCCGTGGTTCTTGTAGAGCTCGGTCAGCGCCATCAGCGCGCCGTGGACGAAAATCGGCTTGTCCCAGCCGCAGCGGCGCAGCTCGGCCATCACGCGCTGTGCTTTGCCGAGCGCGTAGGCGCCAACGATGTGCGCGCGCTCGGGGAAGGTGCGCACCGAGGCGAGCAGCTTCTTGATCTCGTCTTCGGCGCTAGGATGATTGAAGACGGGGAGCGCGAAGGTGGCTTCGCTGATGAAGACGTCGCAGGGCACGACTTCGAACGGAGGACAGGTGGGATCGGGCTGGCGCTTGTAATCGCCGCTGACGACGACGCGCACGCCGGCGCATTCGGCCGCTGCTTGCGCCGAGCCCAAGACATGGCCAGCGGGATGGAGCGAGAAGGTGACGCCGTTGATCTCAAGCTTCTCGCCATAGCCCAGCGCGCGCGTCGAGACGGCGAACTGCGGCCCGTAGCGCGCTTCCATGATCGCCAGCGTCTCGGGTGTCGCCAGCACGCTGCCGTGGCCCCAGCGGGCGTGATCGGAATGGCCGTGCGTGATCAGCGCCCGCGGCACGGGCTTGGTCGGGTCGATGTAGAGGTCCGCCTTTGGGCAATAGAGCCCCTCGGGGCGGGGATGAAGGATCTGCGCCGGCTGCATCGTTGCGCTTAAGATAGGATCGACGGCGGGAAATTTCCGCCCGCCCGTCGCTTCGCGGTTGCGCCAAGCACAGCGCGGCCCCAGGG
>JAEYPY010000074.1 GCA_023410295.1 Pseudomonadota bacterium
AACTGCGGCTGCAGGGCACTTCGCGCAATCCGCGCCTCTTTGGCGAAGCCCGCGCCATCCGCGGCACGCTGGCGCTTTCCGGACAGCCGTTTGAAATCGAGGATGCCCGTATCTTCTTCAACGGCGATCCGCTCGACGCGCAGATCAATCTTACTGCCGTGCGGGACACCGCCGATCTCTCCGCCCGCATCCGCCTCACCGGCACTGCGCGCGATCCGGAGGTCACCTTCTCCAGCGATCCGCCGCTGCCGGAAGACGAAATCCTGCCGCAGATCCTGTTCGGCCGTTCGGTGGAAGACCTCTCCGCACTCGAAGCCGCGCAGCTCGCCGCCAGCATCGCCACACTCACCGGCAATGCTTCGCTCGACATCGTCGACGCCGCCCGCGCCGCCGCCGGGCTCGATCGCTTTAATGTGCGCCAGGACGAGAACGGCGGTTTCCTCGTCGCCGGCGGAGTCTACCTGACGCGCAACGTCTATCTCGAAGTCGCCCGCACCGGCCTCGGCGAAACGCAAACGCGCGTCGAATGGACCGTCCGCCCGCGCCTCGTGCTGATCACCAGCTTCCTCGGCAGCGGCGAGCAACGCGTCTCTCTGCGCTGGCGCCGCGAAAGCGACTAGAACCGCGTCGCCATCCGCACGGGCATCGGCGGCGATGGCGGCCGGAACGATTGCGTGCGCCACGGCGCCTGCGCGATCTCGTCGGCATCGGGAACGGCGAACTTCAAATAGCCGAAGAAGGTCGCGATGCGGCGTTGACGCGGATCGATGATCCTGTTGCGGCCATGCATGAAGCGCGTGTTGTCGATCATGATGACATCGCCGGCCTGCCAGCGGATCGGATGCGTCAGCGCATCCGCCGTCGCCTTCACTTGCGCCAGCAATTCATCCGGCACGGGCTCGCCGTTCTCGAACGTGGGAAAGCCCGCGCGCTTGTTATAGTAGCGTGCGAAGAAGAGAAAATTCCCCCACGCCGCGGCGTCCGTAAACATCGGCTTGTGCAAGGCAGGCCGCGTGAAGGAGCGCATCACACGACCATCCGGCGCGCGTGAGAACGTGTAAGGGCAGTGCGCCGGCGGATTCGCCAGCTGTGCGTCCGAGGGCGCCTCCGTGCCGAGCCAGAAGCGGAGCCCCGCCGGCGCCACGAACAGCTGATAGCGGAGCCGGCGGCCTTCGAACGCCGCGCGTACCTCGCTCGGAAGCTGACGCACAAGCTCTACGCCATCACAAAGCGTGGTCTCTCCGCCTTCGCCCGGCGCATCGATGCAGTAGAAGAAGCACACATCCGGCTTCCACGGTTCGCGCGACAGTTCCGGGTGCAGCGGAAAGGCATCGACCCCGGCATTGACGGTCTGGATATTGGCCTCGGCGTCGAGCAGTTCGCGGTCCGGGCTCTCGTTGAACACCGAACTCGCGCAATAGTGCGTCGTGAACGCGCGAAATGCCTCGAGGCTCATATCGAAGCCGCGCAGCAGAATGGCGCCGTATCGCTTGTAGGCGCCGACGAGGTCGTCCTCCGGAATGGCGAGAGGCGTCGCGGCCGCGCCCGTGATCAGGGCATAGGGTCTGCCGGGTTGAGGCGGCTCGATCTCTGTCATTGGTTCTGCCACTGGTTAGGACGCAGACGATATACTACAGCAGCCCGGCGCACACCGGCAGGGGCTGCAGCTGCGTCACAGAAAGCACGGACCAAGCGGCGGATGAATCCTGACCAGCTCTTTGACAGCCCGGACCTGTTTCTCCTCTCCTTCGAGGAGAAGGACGCGATCTTCATCGACATGGACCGCGCGGCCTACAACCGCTCGGTTTTCCTGGACGGCCGTATTTCGCCGCGCTCGCAGACGCTGCGCCGCATTCCGCTGGCGCAACTTGAAGAGCTCTCCGCCTGCTATCCGCTGGGCGAGGTCGGCTACATTTATCACGTCGCCCATTGCGGTTCGACGCTGCTTGCCCGCGCGCTCGATCTGCCGGACTCCAACCTGGTTCTGCGCGAGCCCATGGCCCTGCGGCAACTTGGCGTCCAGGGCGCCGCGCGCTTCGGCGCCGATCCTGGCGAGACATGGCGGCGGCGCGCGCGTCTCGCCCACCAAATGTTCGCCCGTCGCTACGCCAAAGGCGCGGCGACTGTCGTCAAAGCCAATGTGCCGGTAAACTTCATCATCCCAGAGTTCAACGATATCGCTGGCGCCCCGCCCTCCATCGCGATCTACTTTTCGCTGGAAGATTATCTCGTCGCCATCCTGCGCTCGCCCAATCACCGCCGCTGGGTGGAAAGCGTCAGCGCCGAAGTGCGCCCAGCCATCACCGAACTTACAGGTGTCGCCGCGGCGCAATCCGGCGCCGAAGCCGCCGCGCTGCTTTGGCTGGCGCAAATGCGAGTCTATCACCAGCTCATGGTGCGCAACGACCGCGCCGTCAGCGTCAACGCGGAAGACCTGTTCAACCGGCCCGGCGACGTGATCGCCGCCGCCTTCGCTCACTTCGGCCAACCGCAATCGCCCGCGCTGGTGGAACGCATCACCCAGAGCGATCTCTTCGCGCACTATTCGAAAAATCCGAAAGTCGCATTCACCAATGCGGCCCGGCTGGAGCGCAAGCGCGCGATGCGCGCGGAGATCCAGCCGGAACTTGACCAAGCGCGCGCGCTGATTGAACGCCTCCCGCCAGCACATACATTGCCCGAACGCCTGCCCCGCGATCTCCTCGGCGGTGAAGGCGCGCGTCTGCTCGAAGTCAATCCATGAAGTTCCTCGATCAAGCCAAGATTTACATCCGCTCCGGCAATGGCGGGGCGGGCTCGGTCTCGTTCCGGCGAGAGAAGTTCATTCCGTTCGGCGGCCCCGACGGCGGCGATGGCGGCCGCGGCGGCGATGTCTGGATTGAAAGCGCCGATGGCCTCAACACGCTGATCGACTACCGCTACCAGCAGCACTTCAAGGCCAAGACCGGCGGCCACGGCATGGGCCAGAACCGCCACGGCGCCGCCGGCGAAAGCATCGTCCTCAAAGTGCCGACCGGCACGCAAGTGCTCGAAGAAGACCAAGAGACGCTGATCGCCGATCTGGATAAGCCCGGCATGCGCATCTTGCTCGCGCGCGGCGGCAACGGCGGGTTCGGCAACGCCTATTTCAAGTCATCCGTGAACCAGGCCCCGCGACACGCTAATCCCGGCCTGCCCGGCGAAGAGCGCACGCTTTGGCTGCGCTTGAAACTCATTGCCGACGCTGGTCTCGTCGGCTTGCCGAACGCAGGCAAGTCCACCTTCGTGCGCGCGGTCAGCGGCGCAACGCCGAAAGTCGCCGACTATCCGTTCACGACGCTGCATCCGCATCTCGGCGTCGTCAGCATCGGCGAAAGCGAACGCTTCGTGATGGCGGACCTGCCGGGCCTGATCGAAGGCGCCGCGGAAGGCGCCGGCCTCGGTACGCGCTTCCTGGGCCACGTCGAACGCTGCGTCGCGCTGGTGCATCTTGTCGACATCACGCAAGACGATCCGGTCGCCGCTTATCGCACCGTGCGCCATGAGCTTGAGAATTACGGCGAAGAGGTCGCGGAAAAACCCGAACTCGTCGCGCTCAACAAGATCGATGCGTTGCCGCCGGAAAAAGCCGAAGCCAAGCGCGCCGAATTCGCTAAAGCGATCGGCAAGGACGTGCGCCTCGTCTCCGGCGTTTCCGGCGCCGGCGTCCGCGAACTCGTCAACGAAATCGCCGCCATGCTGCGCACACGGCGCGTGGAAGAACGTCAAGAAAGCGAGCCGGAAGAGGACTGGACGCCTTAAACGCTTTAGCTCGCCAGCACCCGCCGCCGCGCCTCGATCGAATCCCGCGGATCGAGCCCGAGCAGATCCGTCACCCGTCGCATCAGCGTTTCTTCGTGCTGCTCGCGCTCGCCATTGGCCAGCACGACGCGCCACATCGCTTCGATCACCGCCGTGCGCTCCTCGTAGGGCACGCTCTTTTTCACCGCCGAGGTGAACTTGTAGAGATCGAGCGCGGCCGCTTCCGCCTCTTCGCCTTCGGCGCGCAGCTTCGCCGCGGCTTCGGCATCGAGCCCATAACGCGTCGCCAGCGCGGCCTCGATCTGCGCCCGCTCGGCCTCCTCGTAAGCGTGATCGGCATGCGCCGCGATCACCAGGAGCGCCGCGACAGCCACATGGCTCTCGTCAATCGTCAGCGCCGCCGGCTCGGCGCCGCCGATCAGCTTCTTCAGCAAGACATCGATCATCCGGCCCACCTAGGCGCTCGCGCCGACGTGAGCAAGTTCGCCCTGTCGCAAACGCTGCGTCCGGCTAGAGTGGGCGCGCCATGACCTCCCCCCTCGCCAACGCCCGGCGCATTGTCGTCAAGATCGGCTCGGCGCTGCTCGTCGATCCCGAGCGCGGCGAACCCGCGCGCGCGTGGCTCGACGCCTTGGCCGACGATATCGCCGCTTCACGCGCGGGTGGCGCACAGGTGATGGTGGTCTCCTCTGGCGCCATCGCGCTTGGCCGGCGTGTGCTCGGGCTCTCGCGCTCGCCGCATCTGCACGAAAAACAAGCCGCCGCCGCCGCCGGACAAGCGCGGCTTATGTCCGCTTACGCCGAAGCGTTTGCGCGGCACCACATTCCCGTCGCGCAAGCGCTGCTGACGCCCGATGACACCGAACGCCGCCGCCGCTGGCTCAATGCCCGCGCGACGCTGGAGACTTTGCTCGAACTCGGCGCCATTCCCATCGTCAACGAGAACGACACCGTCGCCACCGCCGAAATCCGCTACGGCGACAACGACCGCCTCGCCGCGCGCGCCGCGCAGATGATCTCAGCCGACGTGCTCATTTTGCTCTCCGACATCGATGGCCTCTACGAGCGCGATCCGCGCCGCTTCGCCAGTCCGCCCTTCATCGCCGAGGTGCGCGAGATCACGCCGGAGATCGAGGCCATGGCCGGCGGCGCGGGCGAACTTGGCTCGGGCGGCATGAAGACGAAGATTGAAGCGGCCAAGATCGCAACGCGCGCCGGCTGCGCTGTCGCCATCACAAAAGGCGCCGAACTCAATCCGCTGCAGCGCTTGCGCGAAGGAGCCCGCGCAACCTGGTTCTACCCTACCGCTTCGCCACGCGCCGCCTACAAAGCCTGGATCGCCGGTTCACTCGCCCCCCGCGGCGCGCTCGTGATTGATGCGGGCGCCGAACAGGCTTTGCGCGCTGGCAAGAGCCTGCTCGCCGCCGGCGTCAGCGCAACGGAAGGCGCGTTCGAGAAGGGCGACGCCGTGCGCATCTTGAACGCGACCGGCCAGGAACTCGCCCGCGGCCTCTCGCGCTACGACGCCGCTGACGCCGCACGCATCAAGGGACGCAAGAGCGAGGCCATCGCTGAAATCCTCGGCTATGATTCCGGCCCCGTCCTCGTGCATGCCGACGATCTCGTTCTTATCTGATACGCTGCCATGATGGACGCCGCGCCCACCCTTGCCACGCAGATGCATGATCTCGGCGCACGCGCTCGCGCCGCAGCAAAAGCCGTGCGCGATGCGGAGCCCGCGACACGCACGCGTGCGCTGGAAGCAATGGCCGCCGCATTGCGGGACGCCGCGCCAGGAATCATCCGCGCCAATGCCGCCGATGTTGAGCAGGCACGCGCTGCCGGACAGCCGGAGAGCTACATCGACCGCCTGATGCTCAACGAAGCGCGCATCGAAGCGATGGCGGCGGGCGTTGAAACCGTTGCAGCGATCGCCGATCCGGTCGGCGCCGTGATGGCTGACTGGACGCGGCCCAACGGTCTGCGCATCGAGCGCGTGCGCACGCCGATCGGCGTCATCGGGATGATCTTCGAAAGCCGGCCCAATGTCGCCGCAGACGCCGGCGCGCTCGCGCTGCGCGCCGGCAACACCATCATTCTGCGCGGCGGCTCCGACAGCGCCAGCAGCGTCGCCGCGATCGTCACGGCGCTGCGCGGCGCGCTGCAAAGCGCGGGATTGCCGGCTGATGCGATTCAGATCGTGCCCAGCACCGACCGCGCCGCCGTCGGTATGATGCTGGCGGGGCTTGATGGCGCGGTCGATGTCATTGTCCCGCGTGGCGGCAAATCGCTGGTGGCGCGGGTGCAGAACGAAGCGCGCGTGCCGGTGTTCGCGCACCTGGAAGGCATCTGCCACACTTACGTGCACGCCGCCGCCGATCCGGCAAAAGCCGTTGCTCTGACGCTCAACGCCAAGATGCGCCGCGTCTCCATTTGCGGCGCGACGGAGACGTTGCTGATCGATCGCGCCGTCGCGCCAACACTGCTGCCGCGCATCGCCGAAGCGCTCACCTCCGAAGGCTGCGAACTGCGCGGGGATGAGTCCGCGCGCAAAATCGCGCCGATGAACGCGGCGAGCGAAAACGATTGGCGCACCGAATATCTCGCGCCAGTTCTCTCGATCCGGCTCGTTGATAACATCGACGCCGCCATCGCCCACATCGCCCGGTACGGCTCACAGCACACCGAATGCATCGTCACCGAAGACGAAGCCGCGGCGAACAAATTCCTGCGCGAGGTCGATAGCGCCATCGTGCTGCACAACGCCTCGACGCAGTTTGCTGATGGCGGCGAGTTCGGCTTCGGCGGCGAGATCGGCATCGCCACCGGCCGCCTCCACGCCCGCGGCCCCGTCGGCGCCGAACAGCTGACCACGTTCAAATACATCGTCCACGGCAGCGGGCAGACGCGTCCATGAAGGGCCTCCCCCGCGCCTATCCGGGCATGCGCATCGGTCTCTTCGGCGGCAGCTTCGATCCTGCGCACGAAGGCCACGCGCATGTGGCCGAGACGGCGTTGAAGCGGCTCGGTCTCGACAAGGTCTGGTGGCTGGTCTCGCCGCAGAATCCGCTGAAGCCAAAATCGAGCGCATTCGAAAAGCGCTTCGCTTCGGCGCAAGCGATGGCGCACGGCGCCAAGATGGAGGTCACCGATCTCGAGCAGCGCCTCGGCTGCGCTTACACCTATCAAACACTGCGTCAGCTGAAGGAACGCTATCCCGGCGTGGACTTCATTCTCGTCATGGGCGCGGACAATCTCGGCAATTTCCGCAAGTGGCGAAATTGGCAGGAGGTGGCGCAGTCCGTGCCCGTCGTCGTCGTGTCGCGCCCTGGCGTGAAGCCGGCTTGGCGCCTACATGCGCCGAAAGGCTGGGTTTTTTTGAACGCCCGCCACAATCCCCAGTCCTCCACGGCGCTGCGCACCGCCCGCCGCGCCCCAGTGGCGAAACCCGGGCGGAAGTGATAGCGTTGCCCTCTGGGGAAATAGAAGGATCGAAGCACCTGTCGCCTGAAATGAAGCGCGCGCCGGCCGCGTCACGAGCCGGGAAAGCGCCGCGTGAGGCCGCCGAGCGGCCAGCCCGCGGCATTGATGTCGAGAATGCGACACGCGTCGTGCTCGCCTCGCTTGAAGACGACAAGGCTGAGGACATCCTCGCCATCGACATCCGCGGCAAATCCTCTTTCGCCGATATGCTGGTCGTGGCCTCCGGCCGTTCGGCGCGCCATGTCGGCGCACTGGCCGATCACGTGCTGCGCAAACTCAAAGATGCGGGCGTGAAAGACGTGCGTGTCGAAGGTCTGCCGCAAGCCGATTGGGTGCTGGTCGATGCCGGCGATGTCGTGGTGCATCTCTTCCGTCCCGAAGTGCGCAGCTTCTACAACATCGAGAAAATCTGGAGCGGCGCCGCTTCGCCCGACTCGCGCGCGAGCTGAGGCTTGCGCATTCTGATCGCCGCGGTGGGCCGGCTACGCGATGCGCCGGAAGCGCAGCTCACCGCCGATTACTTAACGCGCGCCGCCAACAGCGGGCGCCAGCTGGGCTTCAAGTCGGTCGACCTCGTTGAAGTCGAAGCCAAGCCCCCGGGCGATCCACGCGCGGAAGCCAACGCGCTCTATCGCGCCACGCCGGATGAAGCGCGCAAGATCCTTCTCGACGAACGCGGCAGCGAATGGAGTTCGCGTCAACTCGCCGAAAAGCTTGCACGCTGGCGCGACGATGGCTTGCCGTGCGCCACGTTCTGGATCGGCGGCGCCGACGGCGTTTCGCAAAGCGTTAAGGATAACGCTGATGAAAAGCTGGCTTTTGGCAGACAAACTTGGCCGCATCGCCTCGTGCGGGTGATGATTGCAGAGCAGATTTACCGCGCTCTGACCATTTTGTGCGGTACTCCCTATCACCGGGACTGAAGATCTCCGGACGATTGGGATGGTGTTTAAATGGCACGAGGCGCACACCGCGCCCGCGCTCTCATCGCATGTGCGATCGGAGCGCTCGCGCTCCTCAATACGGCTGACGCACAAACGCGCACCGCCGCCCAGGCCGAGCGCGACCGGCGCGCCGAAACCCAGCGCGCAGAACGCTTGCGCAATCAAGCAAATGACGTGCGCCGCGAGATCCGCGAACTCGACCAAAGGTTAACCGACGCCGCCCGCCGCCGCGCCGAAGCGGAGGCCGCCGCGGCCGCCGCCGAAGAACGGCTGGCGGCTTTGCGGGCGCAGATGGGCGTCGATGAAGTCCGCCGCCGACATCGCGCGAGATCACCGTGGCGCCGGAGCGC
>JAEYPY010000162.1 GCA_023410295.1 Pseudomonadota bacterium
TGTGGTCGAAACCACCGAAGCGTGCGCCGATGTCCGGCAGTGACGCGGGCGTCATTTCGCAGGCGAGGAACATGGCCACCTGGCGCGGACGGGCGATAGCGTGACGGCGCGTGCGCTCCAGAAGTTGCTGCACGGTCATGTTGTAGTGACGTGCGACCACCTTCTGCACCAGCTGCACGGTAATGCGTCGCTCCGCTGTGTCGGAGAGTTTGGCCTGCAGAGCGTTGGCGGCGGCTTCAAGCGTCACTTCGGTCCCTCCGATTTTCCATTCGATGATGAGCTGTGCGAGTGCGCCGTCAAGATCGCGGCCACTGCCGTGCATCCGCTCAGCGATCATGTCTAGCGCATCCGAACTCACTGTGAAGCCCGGCGTCAAGCGCGCATGGTGCTGAACACGCATATCGAGGATGCGGCGACGCAACGGTGCATCAGGTTCCACAATTTCGCATGACGCTGCGCCTTTGAGACGCGCGCGCAAAAGTTCGCTCAAACCTTCAAGACCCGACGCATCATGATTTGCCGCGAGCACGACCTGACCGCCGCGGCGCGTCAAATCGTACATCGTGTCGAATGCTTCTTCTTCCGTGTGCTTCTTGCCGCAGATGCGATGAAAGTCGTCGATCAACAGCAAGTCGGGCGCGCGGACCATTTCCTTGAAAGCAGACGAGTCGCGCTTCTTGTGCAGCGCCGACTGGAACTGTTCGAGATATTCTTGCCCATTCATCATGAGCACTTTGCGATCGGGTGTCGCAACTGCAGCTTCTTGCGCGATCGCTGCGAGCAAGTGGCTCTTGCCGAGACCAGGACGGGAGTGCAGCAGCCAGATCGGAAACGCGCCGCCATCACCTTGCGCGATCATCTTGGCGACGGTGAAGGCCCGCTGGTTGCTCGCGTCGCAGCAGAACGTGTCGAACGTGAACGATTGCGGGTGCGCCATCAGCGCTGGCGCGGCGGTGCGCGCATCCTCGATGCGGACGTCGGCGAGATCACGGACATCTTCCGGGATTTCGCTTTCAAGGAGAATTTCTGTCGCGTTCACGCGCGGTTCGTAGACGCGCAGGCGCGCTTCGAGCCGGTGCTGGACCTGCTGCTTCAGCCGCTCCTTGGCGACCTGGGAGCCGGCCCGGAACAGCAGCACCCCGTCAAGCTCCGCCACCAGACGAAGCGGATCGATGTAAGACCGGAAGAAATCCGCCCCGAACTCGGCGAATAGCTCCTTGCGGACCAGCTCATAAGCTCGCGCCGCACCTGTGCCCGCCGTGACCCGGCGAGCCCCCTCGCTGTAGTCCATAGCAACCCCCGCTAAGAACAGTTTTATTAGCCGCCCCTCGGCGGACACACCCCTCCTGTTCGGTCCGAGCAGCCCTGCTCGGCCCGATGCTTCGCACCGGTTTCCCTGAAGCGTCGCGATGGCGAGGAATGTTCGCCGGACAAGCGAACGATGGCCTGATCGTTGGGGGTCGTCAACAGGGGGTTCTTAACTTCTTAGCAATTATGCACAGACGACTCTAAGTCTATGATCTTGCTTATGTAATTGGCGCTATGCCGAACGGCGGAAAAGCTCCGTGCACGGAGCTTTTAGCACCCCTTTCAGGGGCGTCTGGCAGGCTCTGAATGTTGTGGATTCGCAAGCCGTTGGGAACCCAAAACGGCCGTCGTGAAACGAAAATTCTAGCGCTGCTTGTCGCCAGAAAGAGCACCCACGCGCTTGGCCAGTCGAGACACCTTCCGGCTGCCAAGATTCTTGTGAACAACGCCCTTTGACACCGCGCGCATCGTCTCCGATTCAGCGGCGCGGAGCGCCTCCTGAGCCGTCTTGGCGTCGCCTGCAGCAATGGCCTCTTCAACCGTCCGCCACGTCGAGCGCATGCGGGTGCGGCGCGCCTTATTGACCGCCGTGCGGCGGCCGATGACGCGGTTGGCCTTCTTTGCAGACTTCGTATTCGCCATGTGAGCGGTATTCCGGATTGTTCGTTTCGCTGTGGAAGCGGCGGCGTATAGCCTTGGGGGCTTCCGGCGTCAAATCATCAGCGGTGCTTAAATTCGGGCGCCCGCTTTGCAATGAAGGCTGCCATCCCCTCTTTCTGATCGTCGGTGGCGAACAGGCTGTAGAAAATCCGCCGCTCGAGCCTCAGACCCTCATTGAGCGGGGTCTCAAACGCCGCGTTTACCGCCTCCTTATTGCCGAGTGCGGCGAGCTGACCCATCGCGGCGATTTTCTTGGCCGCAGCGAGCGTCTCGTCCATCAGCTTCTCAGGCGTGACGATACGGGCGACCAGCCCCGCCCGCTCGGCCTCAGCCGCGTCCATCATGCGCCCGGTGAGGCAAAGATCCATGGCCTTGGCTTTGCCGACCGCGCGCGTCAGACGCTGCGAGCCGCCCCAGGCAGGCATGACTCCGAGCGTGATCTCAGGCTGGCCGAACTTGGCGTTGTCGGCGGCGATGATGAAGTCGCACATCATCGCGAGCTCGCAGCCTCCGCCGAGCGCATAGCCGGCGACGGCGGCGATCAGCGGTTTGCGGGTGCGCTGGACCCGCTCAAGGTTCGCGAAGGGATCGCGGCGGTAGTAGTCGGCGAACCCGGCCTCGGCCATTTGCTTGATGTCGGCGCCGGCGGCGAAGGCCTTTTCCGAACCGGTGATGACGATGCAGCCGATCGCGTCATCCGCTTCGAAGCCGTCCAGCGCGGCAGAGAGTTCGGCGATCAGCGCATCGTTCAGCGCGTTGAGAGCCTTGGGGCGGTTGAGGCGAATGACGCCAACGCCGCCATCGATTTCGGTGAGGATGTTTTCGTAAGCCATGGCGCGCTCTTGCGCCCGTGCGCCCAAAAAATCAATCGCGCGGCGGTGCGCTGGAGAACAGCAGAACCTGCACCTCAAGCTCTTCACCGCGCTGGAAGAAACTGAGCGACAATTGCTCGCGGCCGCGCAGGTAGATGGTCTCGTTTTCGCCGCCGCTGCCGATCGAGAGCGCCCATCCGAGCGCCGGCAGCGCGGTTTGGTAATACGTGCGCACCTGCTCGGCCTCAGCGAGGCCGCGGGCTGAAACGCCGATGACGCTTTGCTGCGCCTCGGTGAACGCGAACGGCTCACCCGTCTCGGTGAGCCCGGCAGGGATCGGCAAGTCTTCGATCTGCCTAAAGTAGTTGGTTTCCGCATGGGCGAGCCCGGCGCAGGAAACAGCCGCGATGAAGGCGAAACGATTCACCGCATCATCCTAGCACGTTTCAGCGTTGGCAGCGCGGGCACCAGTACGAGGAGCGCCCGCCCTGCGTGGCGCTGACGATCGTGCCGCCGCAGCCTTCCTTCGCGCACGGCTCGCCGGCGCGGTCATAGACGCAGAAGCGATGCTGGAAGCCACCTTGGGCGCCATCGACTTGCGCATAGTCGGAGAGCGTTGACCCGCCGGCTTCGATCGCTTCTTCGAGCACGGCGCGGATGGCGTGATAGAGCCTGTCGAGGCGCTTCGCCGAGATGCGCCCAGCCTGCATGGTCGGCGCAATGCCGGCGCGGTGCAGCGCTTCGACGACATAGATGTTGCCAAGGCCGGCCACGATGCGCTGATCGAGCAGCGCCGCTTTGATGCTGGTTTTCTTGCCCGCGAGCGCGCGCTTCAGATACGGCTCGTGAAATTCATTGCCGAGCGGTTCGGGTCCCATCGCCTTGAAGAAGGGATGCGCTTCAAGTTCGCGTTCGTCGATCAAGTCCATGTAGCCGAAGCGGCGCGGATCGTTGAATTCGAGGAGTATCTTCTCTCCCTTCGCACCCTCCTCCATCTCAACGATCACGTGCGTGTGGGTGGGATCGGGCGGTTCGGAATAATAGAAATCGCCGGGCTGCTGCTTGGCGCCGATAATCGACCAGCGGCCGGTCATGCCGAGATGCGTGATCCACACCTTGCCATTGTCGAGGTGCGCCAAGAGATATTTCGCGCGCCGCTCCAGCGCATCGACGCGCCGGCCCGACAGCCGCGCGGCAAAGCGCGGGGGAAATGGAAAGCGCAGATCCGGGCGCTTGGTGCGCGCGCGTTTGATGCGCCGCCCGACCAGCGCAGGCGCGAGCCCTCGCCGCACGGTTTCGACTTCGGGCAGCTCAGGCATGCGGCGAAATGCCGGAAAACAAACACGTTCTCATGTGCGGCTGATATAGCCCCGCCGCGGCCCCGCCGCTATGGTCCGCCCCATGAGTGATGAGACTGCATCCTTTGGATTCAAGGACGTGCCGAAGGCTGAGAAGGCCTCTCGCGTACGCGAGGTGTTTTCTTCGGTCGCCTCGAAATACGACCTGATGAACGACGCCATGTCGGGCGGGCTGCACCGGCTTTGGAAAGACGCGGCGGCGGCCAAGCTCAACCCGCAGCCGGGCGAGCTCATCCTCGACGTGGCGGGCGGCACGGGCGACATCGCGCGCCGGCTTAAAAAGCTTGGCGACGGGGCGGCTCAACGGCGCGGCATGGAGCCGCCGGAAATCCATGTCATCGACATCAACACCGAGATGCTCGAAGCCGGCCGCGCGCGTGGTGAAGCAGGGCTTAATTGGCACGAGGGCGATGCCGAAAACCTGCCCGTCGATGATGCCGCCGCCGACGCCTACATCATCAGCTTCGGCATCCGGAACTGCACCGACATCCCCAAGGTGCTGCGCGAGGCGCGGCGCGTCTTGAAGCCCGGCGGACGGTTCTATTGCCTGGAATTCTCGCGCCTCGCCATTGGCGGGCTCGAGCCGGTTTATGATTTCTATTCTTTTAATGCGATCCCGGCGCTGGGGAAATTGCTGGCGAACGACGCAGATTCTTACAGATATCTGGTCGAATCCATCCGCCGGTTTCCGGATCAGGAAACATTCTTGGGCATGATCCGCGATGCGGGCTTCACGCGCGCGGCCTATCGCAACATGGCCGGCGGCGTGTGCGCGCTGCATTGGGGTTGGGCGATTTAGTGCTTTGGCTTGTTTGGATCATTGCCCTCTTGGTGGCGGTCGGCCTCGTCACCGGAGTGCTTGGCCATATCTGGCGCCTGCTACGCGTGGCGGTGACGCTCGCGCGCCATGACGTGCTGCTGCCGGAAGAGTATTACGAGCGCTACCCCGTTTACCTTCAAGCCATCCATACGCTGCTGCGCATCTTCGCCAAGCGCCGGCGCGGCCGTAGCGTCGGCGCGCGCTTGGCCAAGGCGCTGGAGCGGCTGGGGCCGGCCTATGTGAAAGTCGGCCAGTTCCTGGCGACGCGGCCGGACATGATCGGCGTCACCGTCGCGCAGGAACTAGGGCGCCTCAAAGATCGCCTGCCGCCCTTCCCGCGCACCGTCGCGCTCGACACCATCAACGCCGAACTCGGCGGCACCGAAGAATTGTTCGCCGGCATTTCCGAAGCGATGGCGGCGGCCTCGATCGCGCAGGTGCACCAGGCGATCGTGCCGCGCGAGGGCGTGGTCGCCATCAAGGTGCTGCGACCGCGCATCGAGAAGAAACTGGCCAAGGAAATGGGCGCGCTGCGTTTCCTCGCGCACACGATTGAATTCTTCTCGCCGCGCTCGCGCCGACTGGAGCCGGTGCAGTTTATCGATACGGTTTCCTCTGCGCTCGAACGAGAGCTTGATCTGCGCCTCGAAGCCGGCGCCGCAGCCGAGTTCCGCGAAGTCGCGGCCAAGGACGGCTATCTCACCGTGCCGGAGATCGACTGGTCGCGCTCCGCCAAGCGGGTGATGACCCTCGACTGGATCGACGGCATTCCGCTGACGGACATTAAGGCGCTGGATAAAGCCGGCGCCGACCGCAGCGAACTGGCCATCGCCATCACGCGCGGCTTTCTCGCCGCGGCGCTCGATTACGGCTTCTTCCACGCCGACATGCACGAGGGCAACCTCATCTACGGCAAAGACGGAAAGCTCTGGATCGTCGATTTCGGCATCATGGGCCGCATCGGCCACAAGGAGCGCCGCTACCTCGCCGAGATTCTCTATGGCTTCCTGAAGCGCGATTATCGCCGCGTCGCCGAAGTGCACCAGGAAGCCGGCTACGTGCCGGAGAAGTTCACCGTCGATGAGTTCGCGCAGGCGCTACGCGCGATCGGCGAGCCCATCTTCGGCAAGACCGCGGACAGCATCTCGATGAGCCGCCTACTGCTCCAGCTGTTCGACGTCACCCATATGTTCGGCATGCACCTCCGCCCCGAACTCGTGCTGCTGCAGAAGACCATGGTGCAGGTCGAAGGCGTCGCCCGCGCGCTCGATCCGCGCCACGACATGTGGACCGCTTCGCGCCCGATCGTGGAGCGCTGGGTGGAGCGCGAGCTGGGGCCCGAAGCCGTGGCGCGTCGCGCGATCGACGAAGCGGCGGCTGGCCTCGCCGCGATGCGCCGTATGCCGCAGACGCTGGGCGCGATCGAAGCGGCGGCGCGCAAAGTCAGCGAAGACGCGCCGCGTGATGAGCGGCAATGGTACGAAGACCCGCGCTTCTGGATCGGCATGATCGGCGGCGCGCTGCTGGCCTTGGTGCTGACGGCGGGTTCGCGGCGCGAGTCGCCGCCACCGGCGCCGGAGCCGATGCATACCGAGCAAACGCCGTCGCCGGTGTTCGTGCGCCCATCTATCGGCGGCGATGTCCCGGCGGTGGTCGATGCGCCGGCTGAGCCGGTCGCGGCTGGCGCAAACGAGGACGTAGAAACCGAGGAAGCGGCGCCGAGCCCATGAGCAAACGCGTTCTCCTCATCATCGGCGGCGGCATCGCTGCTTATAAAAGCCTTGAGCTGATCCGACGCTTGAAGGAAAGCGGCGCCGCGGTGCGCGTGGTGATGACGGAGGCGGCGCAGAAATTTGTAACGCCGCTGGCGGCGGGCGCGCTAGTGGGCGAACGCGTGTTCACCGATCTCTTCGATCAAGCGCAGGAGTTCGATGTTGGCCACATCCGGCTGGCGCGTGAGTGCGACCTCATCATCGTCGCGCCTGCGACGGCCGATCTGATGGCGAAGGCCGCCAACGGTCTGGCCAACGATCTTGCTTCAGCCGTGCTGCTCGCAACCGACAAGCCGGTGATGATGGCTCCCGCGATGAACCCGCACATGTGGGCGCACGCGGCGACACAACGCAATCTGGCGCGGCTACAGGCTGACGGTCTCCGATTCGTCGGACCGAACGAAGGCGAGATGGCCGAGCGCGGCGAACGCGGCCTTGGCCGCATGGCCGAGCCCGCGCAGATCCGCGATGCGGCGCTGGCGCTGCTGAACGATGGCCCGCTCAAAGGCAAACGCGCGCTCGTCACCGCGGGGCCGACGATCGAGGCCATCGATCCAGTGCGCTTTCTCTCCAATCGGTCAAGCGGCAAGCAAGGCTACGCCATCGCCGCCGCACTGGCCGAACTCGGCGCTGATGTTACGCTCGTATCCGGGCCGACCGCGCTTGCCACGCCCCCGGGCGTGAAGCGCGTTAATGTCGAGAGTGCGCGGCAGATGCTGGAGGCGAGCGAAGCGGCGCTGCCTTTGGATGTCGCGGTGATGGTGGCGGCGGTCGCGGATTGGCGCCCGCGCGCGGCGGCGACAGAGAAAGTCAAGAAAGACAAGGTCGATGTCGCTTCGATCTCGCTGACCGAAAATCCCGACATCCTCGCCACGCTCTCGAAGCCGGGCAAGAAGCGGCCCAAGCTGGTGATTGGCTTTGCCGCTGAAACCGACGACGTCGAAGCGCACGCGCGCGCTAAGATCGCCAAGAAGGGCTGCGACTGGATCGTCGCCAACGACGTCTCCGGCGATGTCATGGGCGGCGCCGAGAACCAGGTGCTGCTGATCAAGAAAGACAGCGCCGAGACCTGGCCGCGCATGGCCAAGGAAGCTGTGGCGCGCAAACTGGCGGCAGAGATCGCCAACACACTGACGGCGAAATCGCCGCGGAAATGACGCGGCGGTAGGATTGTAACGCCGAACCCCAACGCGATGGCACATTGCCGCAGCTCTACAATGCGTCCGAGGGGGTTCTCTCCGCGCCCGCGCGACGCTATCTAACCTCCTCATTCACCCATTCCCGATCGCCAACGCAGACGCGCTCCCTGCTCCGATGCAGCACGCGAGCCGGAGGAAACCCGACGCATGAGCTTCCAGAACCACAACGACCGTCGCGAAGCTGCCGAAGCCGCCAAGAAGGCGATGCTGGAGAAGTTCAAGCAGAAGGCGCAGGCGCCGGCCGATCCGGAAGTCGTGGCCAAGCGCGCGGCGGAAGCGAAGGCGCGCGAGGAGAAGCGGATCGCCGCCGAACAGAAGCGCCGCGAGCGGGTGGAACTGGAGAAGCTGCAACGCAAGATCGCCGCCGAAGAAAAGGCGAAGGCCGAAGCGGAAGCTGCCCGCCTTGCGGCTGAAGAAGCGGAACGTCAGCGGAAGGAGGCTGCGGAAGCCGCCGAGATTCTGGCGTTCGAACAGAAGGCCCGCCGCGATCTCAAGTACGCCGCGCGCAAGGCCCGCCAAGGCGGCAAGCGCTAGAATTCAACTCTTCTTCCGATTGCGCTTACCGCGGGCGATCTCCGTGGCGAGCGCATCGAGTTTCACTTCCCAGAAGCCGCGGAAGCGCTCGACCCACTCATCCACCTGTTTGAGCGGCGTTGCATCGACCGCGTAGATGCGGCGCGGCCCTTCGCTGCGCACGTGCGCGAATCCGCTTTCGCGCAGCACTTTGAGATGTTGCGACACCGCCGGCTGGCTGATGCCGAATTCGGCCTGAATCACCTCGACGATCTCACCCGACGCGTGCTCGCCATCCGCCAGCAATTCAAGAATGCGGCGGCGGACGGGATCGCCGAGGACGTCGAAGGCGTGCATCAGGTCTCGCCGCAATAGAACTTCTTGGTCGCCTGCGCGCGCCGCAGCGCCGTATCCCGATCCTCACCGCCTGCGATCTCGGCTTGGCCCCACGCATCGCCGGACGCGCGCATGAAGCTCTGGGCTTCGTCCGATGCGCCCCATGCCGGATCGCTTTCCGGCGGTTTGGCGAGGCCCGGATTGCTGAGGTGCAAATAAAGAGCGAGCAGGCCGAGCTCCCAGCCAATGCCGACCGCGCCGGCGCCGAACTGATCCCAATGCGCCTCGGGGTGGGCGATGTGCCGGAGCTCAAGTCGCGCGCCCTCGCCTTCCGAGACGAGATCGACCTCGACCCAGCTGACGGCGCCGAACATCTCCCAAGTCAGCGCCAGATGGCGCGGCGGCTCACATCGCGTGATCGTGCCGCTGGCGTTGCCCTGCACCTGATATTTGCCGCCGAGCTTGAACTCGCCCGTCACCGGCGCGAACCAGCGCGGCAGCCGTTCGGGATTGCTGATCGCATCCCACAGATCCTCGACGCTAGTATCGAAGCTGCGCGCCGCCACCACCACGCGGGCTGGTTTGCCGTCGCGCTCGGCGTCGCGCACTTCGCGGGTCACCGCCCCGATCAGGCCAGGCACATCGATGCTCATGTTCATTCTCCCTGGCTGCGTCATATAAGTGCCCACTTATATGATGGCAAGTAGGAATCGCTCTAGCTCCGAGCCATGAGCAACACCGTCCGCATCCAGGTCGCGCCGCTGCCGCACTTTGAGGGCCTGGCGCTGCCCGCTTACGAAACCGCCCTTTCCGCCGGCATGGATTTGCGCGCCGCGGTGGCTGAAAGCGCGCCCATGACGCTGGCGCCCGGCGCACGCGCGCTCGTCCCGACGGGGCTCACCATCGCGTTGCCAGCTGGCTACGAAGCGCAGATTCGGCCGCGCTCGGGTCTGGCTTTCAAACACGGTCTCACCTGCCTCAATACGCCCGGCACGATCGACGCTGATTATCGCGGCGAGGTGAAGGTGCTGCTGATCAATCTCGGCCAGGAGCCGTTCACGATCACGCGCGGCGAACGTATCGCGCAGATGGTGATCGCGCCGGTGACGCAAGGCGCCTGGGACGTGGTGCAGACGCTCAGCGAAACCGTGCGCGGCGCCGGCGGCTTCGGCTCGACGGGGCGCAGCTGATCGCCGCTCGACGTTCGTCGCGCCGCGCGTATAACCAGAGCATGCGGATTGTTCTTCTAGCGGCGACGCTGTTGCTAGCCTCTTGCGCGAGCGCGCCGAACCCATCGCTCGCCTGTCCTGCCGAGCGCGCGATCTACACGCTGCGCGGCGAGCCAGGCGCAACGCTGCGCATTCTGCAGACACCGCATCCGCTCAACGCCTATTCAGAACTCGCAGCGCGCGTGGACTTCGAAGGCGAGACTTACTGGTTCGCGTTTGTGTCCAGCCTCGGCTACTCACGCAATTACATCGGGCGCACGGATGATCCGTTCGAAGCGGCGCGGCGCGAAGATGCCGCGGAAGACAATGGCGAAATCCCTCCGCCGCCCGAGTACGACGGCTCCGAACTCACCACGTTCGACGCGGCGTACAACGTGCTGCCGAACGTGCCGCAGCGCGGCGATCCGGCGCCGGCTCACCTGCTCGCGACCGGCGTCGGCTCATCCATCTGGTACTCGATCCCACGCCGCGCCTTGCCCAAGGCGCTCTGGGACCTCACCTCGTGCGCAGATGTTCAGTCCTGACGAACGCGAGCGCTATGCGCGGCATATCCTGCTGAAGGAGATCGGCGGGCCGGGGCAACAGCGGCTGAAGGCCGCGACAGTCGCGATCGTTGGCGCCGGCGGGCTGGGTTCGCCGGCGGCACTCTATCTCGCGGCGGCGGGCGTTGGCGCGCTGCGGCTGATCGACGACGATGTCGTCGGGCTCTCGAATTTGCAGCGGCAGATCGCGTTTGTGGGCGCGGATGTGGGCGCGCCGAAAGTCGAGCGCACAGCGGCGCGGCTTGAGGCCCTAAACGCGAACGTCCGCGTAGAGCAGCGCCGCATCCGCATCAGCGATGAGAATGCGCGCGAGATTCTCGCCGACGCCGACATCGTGCTCGACGGCACGGACAATTTCGAAACGCGCTTTGCCGTCAACGCCGCATGCCGCGCGCTCGGCGTGCCGCTGGTTTCCGGCGCCGTGGGCCGTTGGGATGGGCAAGTCAGCATCTTCAAGCGCGGCGGGCCGTGCTATCGCTGCCTTGTGCCCGCCCCGCCGCCGAACATCGAGACTTGCGCGCAGGCCGGCATCGTCGGCGCGCTGGTCGGCGTAATCGGCTCGGTGATGGCGCTCGAAGCGATCAAGGAGATCGCTGAAGCTGGAGAAAGCCTCGCGGGCCGGCTCTTCATCTACGATGGCCTTGGCGCCCAAGCGCGCACCATCACGCTTCCGAAAGATCCAGAATGCCCGGTGTGCGGCCATGAGTGAGATCGACTGGCGCGCGGCTCTCATCGCCGCTGCGCATCGTGACGCGGAAACGCGCGCGCGGCTGGTGCAAAGCGGCGAACTGTTCAGCGGCTACCATCCGGAGATGGAGGCCGTGCACAACGAGAACGCTGATCTCTTGGCGCGCGCTATGGATGCGCTGGGCTGGCCGGGCCGGCACAAGCTCGACGATGATGGCGCGGCAGCGGCGTTCATGATCCTGCAGCACGCCATCGGCCGCCCCGATCTGCAGCGCCGCGGCCTCGCGCTGATGCTGGATGCGATCCCACAAGGCCACGCCAACGCGCTCGATGCAGCATACTTGGCCGATCGCATCGCCGTGTTCGAGGGCGCTTTGCAGACCTTCGGCACGCAGTTCGATTGGGACGAACACGGCCAGCTCTCCCCGGCCCCGACGCGCGAACCCGAAACGCTGGACGAGCGCCGCGCCAGCGTCGGCCTGCCGCCGATCGCCGACTCTGTCGCCGAAATGCGCGAGCGGGCCGCCGCCGAGGGCGACAGCGCGCCTGCGGATTACGCTTCACGCCGCGCCGCCTTTGAAGCCTGGGCGCGCCGCGTCGGCTGGCGCGCTTGACCTTCGCGGCTCGATCCTCACTCTAGCGCCGGACGCGGAGGGTGAGATGAAGTGGGTGATCGGCGGACTGCTGGCGATTGTCGGGCTCGTGGCGCTGCTGGGCGCAGCCGGCTATTTTATGCTGAAGCGCGGCGACATCGCCTACGAGACGCTGGCGGCGAAATATGAGAGCGCCGCCTCGCGCTACGCCGATTTGCCCGGCGGCGTGCGCATGCATTATCGCGACGAAGGCGATCCGAACGCGCCGGTGCTGCTGCTGATCCACGGCTTCTCCGCGTCGCTCCACACTTGGGAGCCGTGGGTGGAGCGCTTGGCGACCGGCGCGGACCGGATTAGCGATTATCGCCTCATCTCTCTCGATCTCCCTGGCCATGGCCTGACGCGCGCGCCGGCCGGCTATCAAGCCAGCATTGAACGCTACCGCGACTTGGTCGCCGAGTTCGTGCGTGATCGCGGCCTTACCCGCTTTGCGCTCGCTGGCAGCTCCATGGGCGGCAATGTCGCGTGGGAGTATGCGCTCGCGCATCCCGAACAAGTGAGCGCGCTGATCCTGGTGGATGCATCGGGCTGGGAAGAGACGCGCGATGGACTCGCCGAGGAGCCGACGATCTTCAAGCTGCTGCGCAATCCTGTTGCCGGGCCGTTGCTACGCGATCTCGACAACACGGCGCTCGTGCGCCAGGGCCTCGAGACTTCGTTCGCCGATCCGACGCTGGTCAATGACGCGATGCTGGCGCGCTATGTCGAACTTTCCCGCGCCCCGGGTCATCGCGACATCCTGCTGCAAATGACACTCGGCTTCCGTGAACGCAATTACGCGACGCCGGAGCGGCTCGCTGCGTTGCAAATGCCGGTGCTGGTCATGACGGGCGATCTAGACCGCTTGGTGCCGCCCGAACACGCGCAGCAATTTCACCAAGCCATCGCCGGTTCGCAACTCATCACGTTCGAAAATGTCGGCCACATCCCGCAGGAGGAAGTCCCTGACGCTTCGGCTATGGCCGTGCACGAATTCCTCTACGCGCAGATGGAAAGCGCGGCGATCGCCGCCGAGTAGCTGCAGCGTCGATGCTGACGACACGCCGCTCGCTGCTGCTCGCCGCTTCGCTCGCTGCGGCGTCGCGGCCGGTATGGGCGCAATCGCTGGCGCGCGGCATGTTCACGCATGGCGTCGCCTCTGGCGATCCGTTGGCCGATGGAATTATCCTTTGGACGCGGTTCGTCAGCGCCGACGGCGCGCTCGGGTGGGAAATCGCCGAAGACGAAACGTTCGCGCGCGTCACACAGCGCGGCCTGGCGCGTGCATCGCCTGCGAGCGATTATTGCGTCAAGGTCGATGCGCGCGGCCTCAGGCCAGGACGGCCTTATTTCTATCGCTTCCTATCCGCATCCGGCCACTCACCGACCGGAATCACACGTACCGCGCCCGCATCGGGCGACGAGCCGCTCCAGGTCGCGCTCGTCTCCTGCGCCAACTACGCCTACGGCTACTTCCACGCCTACGCCGAGATCGCCGCGCGTGAGGACATCGATCTCGTGCTGCATGCGGGCGATTACATCTATGAGATGCAGCGCGGCCGCTATCCCGGCGATGCAGAAACGGTCGCGGGCCGTGCGTTCGAGCCGACCGGCGAATGCGTCACGGTGGCCGATTATTACCAGCGCTACGCACAATACCACACCGATCCCGACCTGCTCGAACTCCGACGGCTGAAGCCGATCGCCGCGGTGTGGGACGATCATGAGCTGGTGAACAACACCTGGCGCGAAGGCGCGGCCGATCACCACGCGCAGTACGAGGGCCTCTTCCTCGACCGCATCGCGGCCGCGTCGAAAGCCTATTTCGACTGGATGCCGATCCGCCGTCCGGATGCTGAGGCGCCCCGCGTCTACCGCGCGCTCGACTGGGGCGATCTGGCGCGCATTCTCCTGCTCGACACCCGCCACATCGGCCGAGATCAACAGATCGACTATCGCACAGCGCTGATGCCTCAGCTCGCACAGGGCGGCGCCAACGCGGCGGCGATCACAGCGGCTTTCCGCGCAAATGTCCTCGACGACCCGCGCCGCACCATGCTGGGCGCAGCGCAGGAAGAGTGGTTCTCGCGCTCACTGGCGGACTCTCAACAACGCGGCCAGCGTTGGCAGATCGTGACGCAGCAAGTGGTCATGGGTGACCAAATCGCACCGGGCAATATCACGCGGCTTATCCCGGAGGGCGCCGCGTCCGCCACGCGCCAGTTCTATGCGGCGGGCGAACGCGCGAGCGCGCTCGGCCTGCCCTGGAATCTCGACAGCTGGAATGGATATCCTGCCGCCCGCGCCCGCTTCCTCGACGCCTGCACGACGCACGGCGCCAATGTCGTCGTGCTTGGCGGCGACAGTCACAATTGCTGGCTCAACAATTTAGCTGCGGCTTCCGGCGATCGGCTTGCCGCGCTGGAGTTCGCCGGCGGCAGCGTGAGTTCGCCCGGCTTTGAACGACCGCTCTCCGCCGCTGCGAGCGGCGAGCGCGAAGCGATGATGCGCCGTTCTAACCTGCATCTGGCCTGGTGCGACCTCACGCATCGCGGCTACGCCACGCTGCGCTTCACGCGAACGGCGTGCGAAGCCGAGTGGGTAGCGCTCGATGACGTGCGCGTCGCGCAGCGGCCAACGCGTTCCGTCACGCGGCTCGCCGCCGAACCCAGCACCATCGGCGGCCCGAGCGCCTGGACGCTTGCCTAAGCGCGCGCGCTTCGCCATGCCATAGGCATGACCGATTGGCTCCGCGGCGGCGTCATCTACCAGATCTATCCCCGCTCCTTCCGCGACTCGGACGGAGACGGCGTCGGCGACCTCAAAGGCGTGATCGAGAAGCTGGAGCACGTCGCTTCGCTCGGCGTCGATGCGATCTGGCTCTCGCCGTTCTTCCGCTCGCCGATGAAAGACTACGGCTACGACGTCGGCGATTATCGCGATGTCGATCCGTTGTTCGGCACGATTGCGGATGCCGACGCGCTGATCAAGCGCGCGCACGAGCTTGGGCTCAAAGTGATCATCGACCAGGTCTGGTCGCACTCATCCGATCAGCATCCATGGTTCGCCGAGAGTCGCGCCAGCCGCGACAACCCGCGCGCCGATTGGTACGTCTGGGCCGATGCCAAGCCGGACGGCTCGCCGCCCAACAATTGGCAGGCGATGTTCGGCGGTTGCGCCTGGACCTGGGATGCGCGGCGGCGCCAATACTATCTGCACAACTTCCTGCCCGAGCAGCCGGATCTCAACGTGCGCAATCCGGCCGTGCAGGAAGCCTTGCTCGACATCGCGCGCTTCTGGCTCGACCGCGGTGTCGACGGCTTCCGGCTCGATGTGATCAACTTCCTCGTCCACGACGCCCAGCTTCGCGACAACCCGCCGGTCACGACACTAAAGCGCGCGCCAGCGCGACCGCACCAGTTTCAGCATCACGTTTACAACCGCACCCAGCCCGAGACTCTCGACTTCATCAAACGCCTGCGCGCGTTGCTCGATCAGTATGGCGCCGTCAGCGTCGGCGAGATCGAAGATGAGAACGCGCTCAAGGTGCAGCGCGAATACACCGATGGCCCCGAGCGACTGCACACGGCGTACACGTTTTTCTTCCTGCGCCATCTCGAACTAACACCGGCGATCATCAAGGACGCGATGGCTCAATGGGAGGGCGCGCGCGGCTGGCCCTCATGGTCGCTTTCCAACCATGACGTGGTGCGTTTCCCGACGCGCCTCGCGAGCGGCGATCCCCAGCGCATCAAGCTGATGCTGGCGCTTTTGCTTTCGCTGCGCGGCACGCCGTTCATATATCAAGGCGACGAGCTCGGCCTGCCGCACGCCAACGTGCCGTACGAGCGGCTGCGCGATCCTGAAGCCATCGCCTTCTGGCCGAGCGGCATTGGCCGCGACGGCGCGCGTACGCCGATGCCATGGCGCGCTGGCGCGGTGATGGCCGGCTTCACCGATGCCCCAGACGCATGGCTGCCGCTCGATCCGCGCCACGCTGCGCTCGCGGTTGACGCGCAAGAGAACAATCCGGTTTCCGTGCTCGCATTCACCCGCGAAATGATCGCATTCCGGCGCGGCAGCGAGGCTTTACGCGAGGGCGAGTTCATTCCGCTCGATGCGCCAGAGCCTGTGCTGGCGTTCGAGCGGCGCGCCGACGACACGCGCATGCTCTGCCTCTTCAACCTTGGCCCGGATCCTGTGCGGCGCCCGCTCAACGGCGGGACAGCGCGCATGAAGGTGGGGCAAGTGGACCTGTTGACGGGCGCGGTGTCGCTCGGCGGCTATTCCGCGGCGTTCGTCGAAACCTGATGCGCGACGCGGTTTACGCTTTCAAAGCCGCTACAGTATAACGCGCGCATGGGCGCCGGGACGAGCAGAAGCCGCCAGACCGGAGCGCGCCGCAAGTCCATGCGGCTCGCAACGAGTTTTGCCGCTCTGTTTGCCATGTTGCTGCAAGCCTTCATCGTGCAAACCCACGTTCACCCGGCCGCATTCGCATTTGCCGCCGGCATCGAGCGCGCCGACGTTTCACAGGACGGAACGCTTAGCCACGCAGAAGTCTCCGCACCGGATGCACATGCGTTCGGCTGTCCGATCTGTCATGCGCTTGCATCCAACTCAGCCTCGCTGACGGACGCAGCCGCGGTCGCGCACGCCGAAACGGCGCGCACCGAAGCCACGGCGCTGGCCATCGCGCTAGCGCCACGCGCGCACACGCATTCCTGGCGCAGCCGCGCGCCGCCTTCTCACCTCTCCGCATAACCGCTCGCTCCGCGAGCGCTCGTTTGCGCGCGCCGTCGGCGTCAGCGCTTTCCGTTCTGCTTTGAGGTCAGTCATGAAAACCAATATCATCCGCGCGCCGCGCGGTGCGCGCCTTCTCTCCTCCTCCGCCGCCTTCGCCGCGCTGGTGGCGCTCACGCCCTCCATTGCCGACGCGCAAGAGGAGGAAGCCGCAGAAATCGTCGTCACAGCGCCGCTCGAAGGATCGCGCATCGAGAGCTTGCAGGGCGCCGAAGTGCTGCGCCGGGATGATCTCATCGCCCAGCTCAATGGCGGGCTCGGCGATACCCTGGACGCAACCCCCGGCATCGCCACGACCTTCTTTGGCGCCGGCGCCAGCCGTCCGATCATCCGCGGCCTCGGCGAAGATCGCGTGCGCGTGCTGCAGAATGGCATCGGCGCTATCGACGCCTCCACCGCAAGCCCGGATCACGCCGTCACCTCCGACGCGCTCGACGCTGAGCGCATCGAAATTCTGCGGGGCGCGGCCGCCTTGGCGTACGGCGGCAACGCCATCGGCGGCGTGGTCAACGTTATCGACCAAAGCATCCCGACCCGCTCCATCGATGGCATGCGCGGCAATGCGCTCGCGGCGTACTCGTCGGTGGATGAAGGTCTGCAGGGCGATGTCGATGTCGGTTTCGGCGCGGGCGATTTTGCATTTCGCCTCGGCGGCGCCCGCCGCGAGACTGGCGATTACGACACGCCGCTCGGCCGCGTGCCGAATTCCTGGACCGATGTAGCCAGTGTTGGCGCCGGCGCTTCGTTCGTGCGCGACTGGGGTTTCGCCGGGGCGGCGGTGAAGCACACGGAGAACAGCTACGGCCTGTTGCCCGAAGATGCGTCCGAGCCCGGCGGCCGCATCGAGATGGAGCAGACGCGTATCGAGACCCGCGGCGACCTGCGTCTCCCCGGCTTCTTCAACCGGCTCGATTTCGGCGCGCAGCACTCGGACTACGAGCACACCGAGTTCGAAGCAGACGGTGAAGCCGGCACGCGCTTCTTCAGCGAAGGCTGGGAGGCGCGGCTTGAAGCGCACCACCGCGATGCCCGCCACATCGGCGCGATCGGCCTGCAGGCGACGGACGTCGACTTCAACGCCGTCGGCGAAGAAGCCTTCATTTCCGCCACCAACACGCGCGATCTGGGTCTCTTCGCCATCGAGCGCTATGATCTCGGCGGCTGGGGCGTGGAAGGCGGCCTGCGCTACGAACGCCGCGAGATCGACAACGCCGCCTTCGGCGCGCGCGACTTTGACAATGTCAGCGCCTCTGCCGGCATCTTCTTCCGCCCCGCTGCGAACTGGTTCACCGGCGCAACGCTGGCGCACACCGAACGCGCGCCGACGGCGTTCGAGCTCTTCTCCGACGGCCCGCATCTGGCGACGGCGAACTACGAGCTCGGCAGCCCTGATCTTGCCCAAGAACGAGCGCTCTCGTTCGAAGCATCGCTGCGTTACGATAGCGGTCCGGCGCGGTTCGAGATCAACCTCTTCCGCGTGAATTTCGAAGATTACATCGCGCTCGTCGAACGCGGCGACGTGTTCTGGCTCGATGAGGCCACCGACACGAGCGGCTTTGCGCCGGATGCGAGCGACCCGGGAATTCCCGCGGACTCGCTGATCCTCCCGGTGTTCAGCGTCGTGCAGCAGGACGCCGTCTTCACCGGTGGCGAAATCTCCGCTGGGGCTAGTCTGTTCGAGACGGCGGGTTTCACCTTCGCCGGCGACGCCGCACTCGACATCGTACGCGCGGAGTTCGACGCTGGCGGTCATCCGCCGCGCATCCCTCCCTACTCGCTGACGCTCGGTCTGGAAGCGAAGAACGCGCACTGGAGCGGGCGCATTGAAGCGGTGCACACAGGGAAGCAGGATCGGCTCGCGGCGTTCGAGACGCCCACGGACAACCACACATTCTTAAACGCGAGCCTTGTGTTTCGTCCTATGGGCGAGGACGGGCCCTGGTCGCTGCGGCTCGATGGGCGCAACCTCACCGACGAGCTTGGCCGCGTGCACAGCTCCTTCCTCAAGGACGAGCTGCCGCTGCCCGGCCGCAACTTCCGCCTCACGCTGACTGCGGATTTCTGAAGAACGAAAAAAGGGCCCGGCGCTGAAGCCGGGCCCTTCGATCGAGGATGTAACGTCGTGGCGATTAGCGGAAGCTGATCGTCACCGCGGTACGACGGTTCAGCGGCTCGCGCACGCCGTCGCGGGTTTGTTGCGCAAGATCGGTTTCGCCGCGCGCTTGCGTCGAGATCGAACCCGCCACGATGCCGCGCGCCACGAGGGCGTCACGCACCACGGAAGCCCGGCGCTCGGAGAGGCCGACATTGTACTGCGCCGAACCCGACGTGTCGGTGTGGCCGACCACGACGACGTTGCCGACGTTGCACTGACGGGCGCGGTTGACGGCCGCGTCGATGGTTTCGAGCGCCGCTTGGTTGAGGTTCGAGCGATCCCACTCGAAATACACCACGAACTCCGACGTCGGGCACGTGGTGACCGGCGGCGGGGGTGGTGGCGGCGGCGGCGGGGTCACCGCAACGGGGGCCGGTGGCGGCGCAGCCGCGCCGCCGAACTGCCAACGCAGACCAACCGTCACCGCTTGGTGCGTGTAATCGGCTTCCGCATCGGCCGGCAGATCGGCGAACGAGTCGCTGATGTCGAGATCCGGCGCGTGGAAATAGCGATAGCCAATGTCGAGATCGAGCCGCTCGCTGAGGCCGATGGCGACGCCGGCGAGGCCTTGATAGGCGACGACGGTGTCTTCGGAATCAGCCGGCGTGAACCACGGCACGCCCGTGCCTTCGACGCCGACTTCAACTTGCGCAGCGCCGACGCCGACACCGAGATACGGCTCAAAGCGGCCGCCGCGGTTGAAGTCATAGTAGAGGTTGAGCATCGCGGCCCAGCTGGTGACATCGCCGTTCAGCTCGTCATCGATGGCGCCCGTGTCGATGTACGGACCCCATTCGTTGTCGCGATAGGAGATTTCACCCTCGGCGCGGAAGCCGTTCATAAAGGCGTAGCCGAGCCCGACCGACCCCATCCAATCTTCTTCGAGATCGACGCTGAACTCGGCGACATCGTCGTCAATTTCGCCATCGAGTTCGCCATCGACCGTGTAGCCGGCGTCGATGCGTCCGTACCAACCTTCTGTGGCGTTCGCGGCCGTCGTCACCCCCGATACACCGGTGAGCAACGCCGCCATCGCGAGCGTGGATTTCAGCTTATTCAACATGACCGTCCCCGTTTCTTAGGAAAACTGGCCCCCTGGCCGCTGCAGCACGGCGTGGTAGTATTTTAGGGCGCGAGGGGAGCGGCGTTAACCATTTTCTGCCCGCAGGGGATAAGATTCTCGGCCTGTGGCTATTGGGCCGCGAAATCCTCCGGATTCGGCCTATTCGGAGCGCCCAGCAGTGCTGAGCCGCGCTCAGAGCATCGAGGGGATAACGCGGTCCGGCGGCTTGTGGCCGTCGGCGAAGGTCTTGATGTTGATGATGACCTTCTCGCCCATGTCGATGCGGCCTTCGAGCGTGCCCGAGCCCATGTGCGGCAGCAGCACGACATTGCTCAGCTTCTTCAGCTTTGGGTTGATCGCCGGCTCGTGCTCGAACACGTCAAGCCCAGCGCCCGCCAACTCGCCCTTCTCCAGCATGCGCGCCAGCGCGGCTTCGTCGATCACCTCGCCGCGCGCGGTGTTGACGATGTAAGCGTGCGGCTTGAGCAGCGCGAGGCGGCGCGCGGACAGCAAATGATAAGTCGCCGGCGTGTGCGGGCAGTTCACAGAGACGATGTCCATCCGCGACAGCATCTGGTCGAGGCTGTCCCAGTAGGTCGCCTCCAGCTCCTGTTCGATATGCGGGCTGACGCGGCGGCGGTTGTGATAGTGGATCTGCAGCCCGAACGCGCGCGCCCGGCGCGCCACGGCCTGGCCAATGCGGCCCATGCCGATGATGCCAAGCCGCTTGCCCCAAATGCGACGGCCCATCATCCAGGTGGGCGACCAGCCGACGAACTTGTCCTCTTCGACGATCTTCACGCCTTCGACGATGCGGCGCGGCACCGCGAGGATCAGCGCCATGGTCATGTCGGCGGTGTCCTCGGTGAGAACGCCCGGCGTATTCGTCACGGTGATGCCGCGCTGCACGGCGGTCTGTACGTCGATATTGTCCACGCCCGCGCCAAATTGGGCGATCAGCCGGAGCTGCTCGCCCGCGCGCGAAAGCACCCGGGAATCCACACGGTCGGTCACCGTCGGCACCAGCACGTCGGCGCGCTGCACCGCGGCGACGAGATCGTCCGCCGTGAAGGGCTTGTCCTCATGATTGAGCTCGGCGTCGAACAATTCCTTGAGCCGCGTCTCCACCGGATCGGGGAGACGGCGCGTGACGACGACCTTGAGTTTCTGCGACGGCATTCAGCCTCCTTAAACCACGCCGCGCGTCGCTCCAAGGCAAGTCGAGGCGCCTCGGTTAAACCTGCTTTCACGCAACGGGCGCATGATCCCGTTTCCCCGCCGTCAGGCGGGTAAAAATGAAGGTTGGGTGTGATGCGCCAAGGGGTGATCGCCGCTTTGCTCGCGGCCGCATGTCTATCGCTGGGATCGGCCGCCGCCGACGGCCCGCGCATCGGCGCAGACTCCAACCTGCCCGTTCCACGCTATGTCAGCCTCAAGACTGAGGGCGCCAACGGCCGCCGCGGCCCCGGCCTGGAGCATCGCATCGACTGGATCTACGGCCGCAGCGGCTTGCCGCTGCAGGTGACCGCCGAGAGCGGCCCATGGCGGCGCGTCATCGACCCCGACGGCGATAGCGCCTGGATCCACGCGCAGAACCTCGAACAGCGCCGCACCGTCTATGTGCGCGAACAGGCGGCCTTGCGGCGCTTCGCGCGCCTCAACGCCCAGCCGTTGGCTTATCTCCAGCCCGGCGTCATCGCCGCCATCACCGGCTGCGAAGGCGACTGGCGGCGCATCGCCGTCCGCGGCCGGGTCGGCTGGGTCCAGGACGGCGCCCTGTGGGGCGGCGACTGCACGGGCCTCTAAGGGCGCCCCACTCCGCCGCCTTGCCCCTGCCCCGTCCGGCCTGTAAGCCGACCGGGATTTCCGTTTATTTGCAGAGACAAGCATGGCCGAGCGTCCCTCGTCTTATTCTTACGAAGACCTGATCGCCTCCGGCGAAGGCCGCCTTCACGGGCCCGGAAACGCGCAGTTGCCGCTGCCGCCGATGCTCATGTTCGATCGCATCACGAAGATGACGGCCGAGGGCGGCGACCATGACAAAGGCGTCTTCGTCGCCGAGTACGACATCACGCCTGAGCGCTGGTTCTTCGAGTGCCACTTTCGAGGTGACCCGGTCATGCCCGGCTGTCTCGGCCTCGACGCCATGTGGCAGCTCACCGGTTTCTACATGGCCTGGGCCGGGTCTCCGGGCCGCGGCCGAGCGCTGGGCGTGGGCGAAGTTGAGTTTCGCGGCCAGATCACGCCGGAGACCAAGCTCGTGACATATGAAATCCACCCAAAGCGGGTGATCCAGCGCAAGCTGCACATGATCGTCGCCGACGGCGTCACCAAGGCCGATGGCGTCACCATCTATACCGCGAAGGATCTGAAGGTCGGCTTGTTCAGCCCCGAACAGCTCGCCGCTGGGATGAAGTAAGGAAGCTCGAACATGCGCCGCGTCGTCGTCACTGGAATGGGGATCGTCTCCTCGATCGGCAACAACACGCAGGAAGTTCTGGCGAGCCTCCGCGAAGCCAAGAGCGGCATCGTCGCCGCGCCGGAATACGCCGACAAAGGCATGCGCTGCCAGGTGCACGGCGAACCGAAGCTGAAGCCGGAAGAAGTCGTGGATAAGCGCGTCATGCGCTTCATGGGCGAAGGCTCCGGCTGGAACTACGTCGCGATGCAACAGGCGATCGATGATGCCGGCTTGCTGCATCACGAAATCTCGAACGAGCGCACTGGCATCATCATGGGCTCGGGTGGCCCTTCGGCGCACGCGATCGTCGCAGCCGCCGATACGGCGCGTGAAAAAGGCGCCAAACGCGTCGGCCCGTTCGCAGTACCGAAAGCGATGAGCTCAACCGCGAGTGCAACGCTGGCGACGCCGTTCGAAATCCGCGGCGTGAATTATTCGATCAGTTCGGCCTGCGCCACCAGCGCGCACTGCATCGGCAACGCTTACGAGCACATCGCCCAAGGCCGCCAAGACATCATGTTCGCCGGCGGTAGCGAAGAGCTCGACTGGACGCTCTCGGTGCTGTTCGACGCCATGGGCGCGATGAGCACCAAGTACAACGAGACGCCGGAAAAAGCGTCGCGCGCTTACGACAAGAACCGCGACGGCTTCGTCATCGCCGGCGGCGCGGGCGTCTTGGTGCTGGAAGAATATCAGCGCGCTAAGAAGCGCGGCGCGAAGATCTACGCTGAACTTGCCGGCTATGGCGCCAACAGCGATGGGTTCGACATGGTCGCGCCTTCCGGCGAAGGCGCCGCGCGCTGCATGAAGATGGCGCTCAAATACGTCGATCGCCCGGTAGATTATCTCAATCCGCACGGCACTTCGACGCCTGTTGGCGATTTGAAGGAAATGGAAGCTGTCCGGGCCGTGTTCGGTGCAAAGCCGCCGCTCATCTCCAGCACCAAGTCCCTCACCGGCCACTCGCTCGGCGCCGCCGGCGTGCAGGAAGCGATCTATTCGATCCTCATGCTCAACAACAATTTCGCCTGCGAGAGCGCGCACATCGAAGAGCTCGATCCCGCGTTCGAGGATCTGCCGATCTTGCGCAAGCGCGAAGACCGCGAACTCAATTGCGTCTTGTCCAATTCGTTCGGCTTCGGCGGCACCAACGCTTCGCTCGCCTTCACGCGCGTGGCGGCGTGAGCAGAAAAGAACGCCGGTGCGCAGTGAAGCGCACCGGCGCCTTAAGCGACCCGTATGAGACGAGGGGTTAGTTCGTCGCGGTATCGCTTGTCGTTGTCTCGTTGACGGCTTGCTGCGTCGTGTCGGCCGCGTCCTGGAGTGCGGTATCCGTCGCGCCGACGGCTTGATCCGCCTTTTCCTCGATCACTGCCGCTGCCTGGTCGGCCTCGACGCCGGCTTGCTGGAAGCCGCCTTGGCTATAGGCGAAGGCGATAATGGCGACCGCCAGCACAAGCACGCCCATCAACAAGCCAATACCAAACTTGCCGCCGCCGCCGCTCCGGCGCGTGCGCTTGTCGTCCACGTGCTCCGAGATGCGCTCCTTGTAGGCGATGACGCGGCCGTCGGCGTCGCGCTCTACTTCGGTTTCACGAATTTCGGCCATTGCATTGCGCTCCTGCACCTTGAACTATGTCGCTGCTGACCCCGAAAACGCCGCGCAAAGGGTGCGGTTCCGCTTGACCACGGAACCCGGTATGTCAGAGGTGCGCGCAAACGATCACACTGGAGTGAGTGAGATGGCCGACGAGTGGGTGTTTCCGAAGGGCGAGTTGATGCGCGGCAAGCGCGGCCTCGTCATGGGCGTCGCCAACGACAAGTCGATCGCCTGGGGCATCGCCTCGCAACTCGCGGCGCAGGGCGCGGAACTGGCCTTCACCTATCAGGGCGAAGCTCTGGAAAAGCGCGTGCGCCCGCTGGTGGAATCGATCGGCGCAAAAACGATGCTCGAATGCGACGTCACCAACGACGCCCAGCTCGACGCCGCTTTCGGCCAGCTCGAAAAGAACTGGGGCAAGCTCGACTTCCTCGTCCACTCCATCGCCTTCGCGGAGAAGAGCGAGCTCAAAGGCTCATTCGTCGAGAACACCACGCGCGAGAATTTCCTGAAGGCGATGGACATCTCCGCGTTCTCATTCGTCGCCGCCGGCAAGCGCGCGGCGAAACTGATGCAGCGCGGCGGCTCGATGGTGACGTTGACCTATCTCGGCGCCGAACGCGTGCTGCCGAGCTATAACACCATGGGCGTCGCCAAGGCGGCGCTGGAAGCTTCGATGCGTTACATGGCGCGCGACCTCGGCCCCGACGGCATTCGCGTCAACGCGATCAGCGCCGGCGCCATGCGCACGCTCGCCATCGCCGGCATCCAGGGCGGGCGCGGCCTCATCTCGACCGGCCGCGAATGGTCGGTGATGAAAGAAGACACCAGCATGGAAGGCATCGCCGGCTGCGCACTCTGGCTGCTCTCCGATCTCGGCCGCTCGACCACCGGTGAAGTCGTCCACGTCGATGCCGGCTTCCACATCGTCGGCGTGCCCAGCACGGGCGACGGGGAATAGATCGTGAAAGGACCGGCTTGGATCGGCGTTGGCATCGCCATTGGCGCGGGTATCGGCGTTGCGATGGACAACATCCCAATGGGCGTCGGCATCGGCGTGATTATTGGCGTCGCGCTCTCGTTCATCACGCGCAACCGCAAGCCGCCGGGCGCGCCGCCGCCGAGCTAATCTTCTCCCGCCTCGAGCTGCGCGTCGCGCAGGATCTCGCGCGCTTCTTCGGCGTCTGCTTCATGCACCATCAGCCGCCAGCCATGCTCCATCATGGATGGATCGAACTCCGCCATCAGCACATTGAAATCCGGCATCAGCGTTTCGATGCCTTCGCTGCGCAGTAGAGATTGCGCGACGATGGCCTCAGGGCGCGAGGAAAAGCGGGCGATGATGACGAGATCGCTCATCGCCCGATCATGCGAGCTCCATCACCGCAAGGCCAGCGGCTTAGTGCAGTTCTTCCTGCCCTGGCCGCTCGCGCTCGTGATCGATCTCGATGCCGCGTTGATCATCGCCTTCGCGCGGGCGGCGCGGCGTGACGCGTTCCGGCCGCACCTCGCCCTTCCTGAGCCGCTCAGGCCGCGGCCGCGCCATCGGCGGGGGCTGTTGTTCGGCCATTACTGGTTCTCGCGGCCGCGCCGGTTCGGAGCGACGCCTGTGCCTGGGCGGCCCGCATCACTCTCAACATCGCCTGGAAACGTGTTTTCGCCGTCAGCGTAGAGATCGCCGATATCGTCGGCATCCGCGCCCGACATGGTCGCGCCTTTGGACGCGCCGATGCCCGGATTGCGCTCCAGATCGTCCGGCCCGCCGCGCTGACCTTCGTCAGCTTCCAGCTCCTGATCGATCTCAATGTCATCCGTATTATCCGGCGGCGGCCTGGTGTTCCGCGCGTACTCCGGATCCTGTCCCATGTGCCTTTGGTTCGCCATGAGGGCCTCCTGTGTGGAAAGCAACACCGCAGCGTGGCGCGCGTTCCGCCGACTATCTCAAGCCTCGCATGAGGGCCGCGGCTTCATGCGCCGGCAGTTCTAGTAGTTCGTCGTGAAATGCGACCACGACCTCGCAATACCGCCGCTCGCGCCCCTCGATGTTAGCGTTGCCCTCAAGCAAGGACACGTCTTCGCCGACACGCTCGCGCGTTCCCATCATCACAGCGTTTATCGCTGCGTCGAGTTCAGCGCCCTGAAGAGTAGCGCGAACCGCGGATGAATCGGCTCGGAGTGCTGCTTCCAAGAGCGCCAGCTCTCGCGCGCGCACTCCTTCGCTGAGGTAAGGTGTCATGTCACCAAAGGCTCGGCCATTGAAAACAGGATCACAAGCGCTTGGTTGGGTCGTCTTCAATTCAGCGAACTCATCCCGTGCAGTTCGCAAGCCCTCCACGACATGGGCGTCATCAAGAAACCTCATGCGCGGCATCGCAGCAGAGAGGAGCAAAAATCTAAGTTCTGCCACGGCCGCATCTCGGTCTCGTCCAGCGCGCAAACTCTCCGAAATGGTCGATACTGCTTCTCGGAAGGAAACCGGATCGGTCTCACGCCATGCACGCGCCAGAGGTCCGAAACCTGGTTCGGATAGCAGCTGCCGCTCAATATTTTGTGGCTGGCTTTGCTGGCGCTGCACATAGTTCGTTGCTAGCCGAGATCCAACGATTGCCAAAAGTAGAACCAGGATTGTCGTGGCGGCTCGTTTCCATTTCTCCGGCAGTGCCCGCGTTGTGACGGTCGCGACCAAGCCTCCAACGCCGCCCCCGGCAGCACCACCCAAAATAGCGGCGCCAAGCTCGCCCATGTCCATCGCAGCCTCCCTCGACAGCAAGCTAGCATCTTTGGCTGGACAACAAAAAAAGCCCGCCGCTTGCGCGACGGACTTCTTGTTTGCGTTGGCGTGAGGCTTAGTCGCCCGAGCTTTCGCGACGGGGGCGGTCGCGCCCGCCGCGATCACCGCCGCGGCGCGGGCCACGGTCACCGCGATCGCTGCGTTCGCGGCGCGGGCCTTCGTCCAACGCCTCGTCGCCGAGTTCGGCGGTGAGATCAGCGCCGGTCTCCTGGTCGACGACCTTCATCGAGAGGCGCACCTTGCCGCGATCGTCGAAGCCAAGAAGTTTCACCTTCACGGTGTCGCCCTCTTTGACGACATCCCCCGGCTTCTCGACGCGCTGGCGCGCGAGTTGAGAGACGTGCACCAAGCCGTCCTTGGCGCCGAAGAAGTTCACGAAGGCGCCGAACTCCATCACCTTCACGACCTTGCCTTCGTAGATCTGGCCGACTTCCGGTTCGGAGGTCAGCGACTTGATCCACTTGATCGCCGCTTCGATCGACTCGGCGTTGGCGGAGGCCACCTTCACCGTGCCGTCGTCCTCGACGTTCACCTTCGCGCCGGTCTTTTCCACGATCTCGCGGATCACCTTGCCGCCGGTGCCGATCACGTCGCGGATCTTGTCGGTCGGGATTTTGATCTGCTCGATGCGCGGAGCGTTCTTGCCGACTTCGCCGCGCGGGGCGTCCATCGCCTTGTTCATCTCGCCGAGGATGTGCTGACGCGCGGCGTGAGCGCGGTCGAGCGCGACTTGCATGATCTCCTGCGTGATGCCGGCGACCTTGATGTCCATCTGCAGCGAGGTGATGCCCTTCGCCGTACCGGCCACCTAGAAGTCCATGTCGCCAAGGTGATCTTCGTCACCCAGGATGTCGGTCAGGACTTCGTAGCCATAGTCTTCGAGGATGAGGCCCATGGCGACGCCGGCGACCGGCGCCGAAATCGGCACGCCCGCATCCATCAGCGCCAGCGACGAACCGCACACCGTGGCCATCGAGGACGAGCCGTTCGACTCGGTGATCTCGGAGACGAGGCGCACCGTGTACGGGAATTGCTCAGCGCTCGGCAGCACCGCCTTCATCGCGCGCCACGCCAATTTGCCGTGGCCGATTTCGCGGCGGCCGGCGCCGCCCATGCGGCCCGTTTCGCCGACGCTGTAGGGCGGGAAGTTGTAGTGCAGCATGAAGCGCTCTTTGGTCGTGCCCGAGAGCGCGTCGATGAATTGCTCGTCTTCGGCCGTGCCCAGCGTGGCGACAACGATCGATTGCGTTTCACCGCGCGTGAACAGCGCCGAGCCGTGCGTGCGCGGCAGGAAACCCACCATCGACTCGATCGGACGCACTTTGTCGACCGGACGGCCGTCGATGCGGCCCTTTTCTTTGACGATGCGAGTGCGAACGATGTCGCTTTCGACTTCCTTGAAGACTTCCTTGATCACGTTGGCGTCGTAGCCATCGGGATTAGCTTCAGTCTTCAGCAGCGCCGCCTTGGCCTTTTCGCGAAGCTCGCCGACCTTGCCATAACGCTCCGCCTTCACCGTGATCTTGTAGGCTTCGGCGAGATCGGAACCGACGAGATCCTTGATCTTGCCCTTGAGCACGGAATTATCGACCGGCGTGAAATCGAACGGATCTTTGCCGGCCTTTTCGGCAAGCTCAATAATCGCGTCGATCACCGGCTGCATGCCCTTGTGCGCCAGCGCGAGCGCCTCGAGCATTTGCTGCTCGGTGAGCTCTTTCACTTCGGACTCGACCATCATGATCGCGCCGGCGGTGCCGGCGACGACGAGATCGAGGTCGCTCGTTTTCATCTGATCGATGGTCGGGTTCAGCACGGCGCGGCCGTCAATCCAGCCCACGCGGCTCGCCGCGATCGGGCCAAGGAACGGAACGCCGGAAATCGTCAGCGCAGCCGACGCGGCCACCATGGCGAGCAAGTCGGACTCGTTTTCATTGTCCCAGCTCAGCACCGTAATGATGACTTGGACTTCGTTCTTGAAGCCTTCGACGAACAGCGGACGGATGGGGCGATCGATCAGGCGCGACAGCAGCGTCTCACGCTCGGTCGGACGGCCTTCACGTTTGAAAAAACCTCCGGGGATGCGGCCGGAGGCGAAATACTTCTCTTGGTAGTTCACCGTGAGCGGGAAGAAGTCCTGACCGGGCTTTGCTTCCTTCGCATAGACGACCGTCGCGAGCAGCGCGGTTTCGCCCCACGTGGCGTAAACGGCGCCGTCAGCCTGGCGCGCCACGCGGCCGGTTTCGAGCGTGAGCGGACGCCCGGCCCAATCGAGGGTTACGGATTTAATGTCGAACATACATCTAACTCCAGGCGCGCAAGCCCCTGCTTGAGCGCCTCGTACATGCGCAACAGCGATCCGTTGCGCGAATTGCCTCCGCCCCGGATGGGCGGAGGTTCGTTCAAAGTCCTTCTCCCGGTGTTGGAGAAGG
>JAEYPY010000145.1 GCA_023410295.1 Pseudomonadota bacterium
GCGAGCTGATCATGTAATAGAACGCCCCCTAAAGCGCGGGTTCGCCGCCAGCGCCGAGCACGGCGAGGACCGCCCCCGACGAGATCAGGATCGAAAAGCCGACAATGCGCGAGAATGTACGCGCCGCCAGCATGCCGATCGCGCTCATCGCAAGCGTGAAGCCGCCGGCTAGGAGCAGCACCAAGCCGGCGCCGCTAGTGGCGTCGCCGTTCATCGGCTCGAAGAAGAGAAAGGTCGCGCGCACGATGGCGTAAACGCCTACCTTAGTCATGATCGCGAACATGGCGGCCGCCGGCGCGCTCGCAGCGGAATATGTCGGCGGCAGCCAGAACCCGAGCGGCCAGCTTCCGGCCTTGATCAGAAAGGCGACCCCCAGCACGGCGCAGCCCACTTCGAACAGTGTGCGCTCGGCGCCAACGATGTACGGGATGCGTTGCGCGAGGTCCGCCATGTTGAGCGTGCCGGTGACGCCGTAAATAACGCTGACGCCCAGTAGAAAGAGCGCAGAGGCGCCCAGATTGACGGCGATGTAGTGCAGCCCCGCCTTGACGCGCGCGGCGCCGGAGCCGTGCAGCGCCAATCCGTACGAGGCTGCCAGCAAGACTTCGAAGAAGACGAAGAGATTGAAGAGGTCGCCGGTAAGGAAGGCGCCGTTTAGTCCCGTCAGCAGCAGCAGGAACAGAGCATGAAAGCGCGGCCCCGCCCGGTCCCAGCGCGCCAGCGAAAACACCAGCGCCGCCAACGCTAGCACGCTCGTCACCGCCACCATCAGCGCTGAGAGCCGATCCAGCACCAGGACGATGCCAAACGGCGCCGGCCAATCGCCGATCGAATAGACGTAGGCTTCAGACCCCGGCGTCGACACCGCGAACAGCAGCGTCAGCGAGATCAGCATCAGCGCAACAACAGCGATGAAGCTCAAGGCCACCCGCAGTGGCCGCTGCTCCAGCAGCAGCATCAGACCCGCCGCGGCCAGCGGCAGAATGATCGGCGCGACGAGCAGGTGATCGGAAAACACGTTCATTGCTGCGGCTCGGCCCCGTCGACGTGATCGGTGCCGGTGAGGCCCCGTGCGGCCAGCAGAACGACGAGGAAAAGCGCGGTCATGGCAAAGTTGATGACGATCGCCGTCAGCACCAGCGCTTGCGGCAGCGGATCTGCATACGCGCTGGGATCAGCAACTGCCGGATCAAGCACCGGTGGGGCGCCGATGCGCACGCCGCCAACCGAGAAGATGAAGAGGTTGACGCCATAGCTGATCAGGGAAAGGCCGATCACGACCTGAAACGTGCGCGGCCTGAACAGCAGCCAGACACCGCATGCGATCAGGACGCCAATGGCGAGGGCGAGAACGATTTCCATCAGCTGGCGCTTTCTGTCTGGGCCGCATCCGCGACCGGTTCGGGAGCGGGCTGTGCGTCAGTCTCGATCGCAGGCGGCGCCTCGATCGGGCGCGGCGTGCGGATCGATTGGTGCGCCAGCGCGATCAGCATGAGCACGGTGGCCCCAACAACGAGCGTGAACACGCCAAGGTCGAAGATCATCGCCGTCGCCGCGGGCAACTCGCCGATCCAGGGCAGCTCGACGTACTGGAAGTACGAGGTCAGGAACGGATAGCCGAACAGCCACGCGCCAGCGCCCGCGGCCGAAGCGATGAGAAGCCCGACTCCGATCCAGTTGATGGGCTGCACTCGGAGCCGGGCTTCGGTCCAGCGCGTTCCTGCCGCCATGTACTGCAGGATAAACGCGACCGAGAGCGCAACACCGGCGGCAAAGCCCCCGCCAGGCAGATCGTGGCCGCGTATGAAGAGGAAGATGGCGAACACGGCGATGACGGGGAACAGCCATTGCATGATGACGCGTGGGATCAGCAGGTACTCGCGCAGCGTCTGACCGAGATCGCGGTTTTCGCGATCTTCGTCGAATGCGTTCTGCCGGCGTTGCTGCTGCGGTGCGCCGATGCTCTCTTGTGCCGGGCGGAAGCGCCGAAGCAGCGCAAACACCGTGATGGCCACCACGCCAAGCACGGTGATCTCGCCCAGCGTGTCGAAGGCGCGGAAATCCACCAACAAGACGTTGATGACATTGCGCCCTCCGGCGTCGCTGTAGGCGCGTTCGAGGAAAAACGTGGATATCGGATCGCTCACAGGGCGCGTCATCACCGCGAGCGTCAGCGCAGCAACGCCCGCGCCGGTGAGGATCGCCACCATCATGTCGAGACCGCGCCGCGCGCGCATGCGCAAGCGAGAGGCGCGTGTAAATCCGCGCAAATCTTCCAGGCGGACCGGAAGCCAACGCAGCCCAAGCAAAAGAAGAACCGTGGTGACGACTTCGACCAGCAATTGCGTCAGCGCGAGATCAGGGGCCGAAAGCCAGACAAAGGTGAGACAGGACACCAGCCCCGCGCCGCCCATCAGCACCAGAGCGACAAAGCGGTGATACTTGGCCTGCACCGCGGCGCCGATGGCGCACGCCCCGCCGACGATCCACATCAGCACGAACACTGGATCGATGGGCTGAACCTGCGGCGCCAGCGTCAATCCGCCGGGCAGCACGGCGATGATGACGGCAAGACTCAGCGGCACGAGCACGAGCAGCCGCAACTGCGGCTGCAGGGCACGCGTGGTCAGCACCCGTTCAATGCCGCGCGCCGCCGTGACGAGCCCGGCCATTGCGCCATCGAAAATGCGGCGGGCTTGGATGCGGTTGAGAAACGGCGGGGCCCCGCGTGCATTCACGTTGATGCGTTTGCCAAAGGCGACGTAGAGCAAAATGCCGGTCGCCATGGCGGTGAGGCTCAAGAAGAGCGCCGGGCTGAAGCCGTGCCAGACGCGCAAGCTGTATTCTGGCGCCTGATCTCCCATCACAGCGCCGACAGCGGAGGCCAGCAGCGGCCCGATCGTGAAGCCGGGCACGACGCCGACCACGAGGCAGATCAGCACCAAAATCTCGATCGGAAAGCGCATCCATTGCGGCGGCTCCGCCGGTGTACGCGGCACGTCCGTCGGCGGCGGGCCGAAGAACGTCGTATGAATAAAGCGCAGCGAGTAGAGCACGCTGAATGCGCTCGCGAGGGTCGCCAGCACCGGCAGGGCGTAGTTGATGTGCGTGCCCGCGCTCTGCGCGATCGCCTCGGCCAGAAACATCTCCTTTGAAAGGAAGCCGTTGAGCAGCGGCACCCCGGCCATCGCCGCCGCCGCCACCATGGCGAGGCTCGCCGTGATCGGCATGAAGCGGCCGAGCCCGCTCAGCTTGCGCATGTCGCGCGTGCCGGTCTCATGGTCGATGATGCCAGCCGCCATGAAGAGCGAAGCTTTGAAGGTGGCGTGGTTGACGGTGTGAAAGATCGCCGCCACCGCCGCGAGCGGACTGCCGAGCCCGAGCAAGAGGGTGATGAGCCCCAGGTGGCTAATGGTGGAATAGGCGAGCAGGCCCTTGAGATCGTGCTGATAGATGGCTGCAAACGCGCCAAGCAGCAGCGTCGCCATGCCGGCGCCCCCTACCATCGCGTACCAGGCATCAGTGCCGGCCATGACCGGCCAGAGCAGGGTCAGCAGGAAGACGCCCGCCTTCACCATCGTCGCGGAATGAAGATACGCGCTGACGGGGGTCGGCGCGGCCATGGCTTGCGGCAGCCAGAAATGGAACGGGAATTGCGCGCTCTTGGTGAAGGCGCCGATGAGTATCAGCACCAGCGCCGGCAGATAAAGTGCGTGCCCGCGAATGCGCACGCCGGACTCGAGCACAACATCCAGATCATAGCTGCCGACGATCACACCGAGCAGCACCATGCCGACCAGAAGGCAAAGCCCGCCCCCCGCCGTCACCGTCAGCGCCATCCGCGCGCCTTCGCGTGCGTTCGGACTTTGGTGCCAATAGCCGATCAGCAGGAACGAGAAGAGGCTGGTCAGCTCCCAGAACACGACCAGCTGGATGAGGTTGCCGGAAACAACGATGCCCAGCATCGCGCCCATGAACGCGAGCAGGAACGAATAGAAGCGCGGCACCGGATCGGAGGCCGACATGTAATAGCGCGCATAGAGCACCACGAGCGCGCCGATGCCGAGAATCAGGAGCGCGAACAGCCAAGACAGCCCGTCGAGCCGGAATGTTAGATTGAGGCCGAGCGAAGGCAGCCACGCGATCTCGGTGCGGAGGCCGGCGTCGGCAGCCGGCTGCAGCAGTATGAGGCACAGAAAGCCCGCGAGGGAAACCGTTGAAGCTAAAGTCGCCGCGGCGTTGCGCGCATTGGTCGGCAGCCACGCCGCCATCAGCGAGCCCGCGAACGGCAGGCTGATCATCGTTAGAAGCAGGAAGCTTGGCGCCATCGCGTTCCATTGTGCGAAAGCGGGCGCGGCGCCTCAACCCTTCCTCTAGCCGCAGGCGTGAGAACGAAAAGATCCGCGCGCGCCTCTTGAGGCGCAACACACGCATAATGATTTCGATAGACGCCGCGCCGGTCATGCCACGTGCGAGCGATCTTGGTTCATTGAGACCGGCGCTCTATTGCCGCGAGAATCGACGGAGGCGGAGCTGGGGTCGGCCAGTGACTTTCGACGCCAGCCGTTGCGGGCGGCAGACGTCCAGGTCAGCCGGGCGCGGCGTAAGCGGGATCCCGTCCCAACTCTCGGCCTAGTTCGTCCGAGGTAGGGCCGCAAAATTGCCCTGAAATCAACGTGGTCGGGCTCATGTTACCGCGGGGCAGATCAGAAGATCGTGATCCTTATTTGTTTCCAGACGTGAACCCGCCACATCCGCGCCTCCCTCCGCGTTCATAGTCCTGACAGCTGCGAAGCACCCGTGGGGGGTTGGCGCAGGACGCGGAGCGTATGCCGCGTGAAATTTTGGTGCTGGGGCCATTGAGCCCAACCCCGGCGCCCAAGAAGAAGTGGTGGAGCTTTATGGATCACGATTTCTGCAATGCCGACGGCGCCCGCCGTCTCAAGCAGCGGATCGAGGAATACTGGCGTGAGCGCGGGTTCAACGTGGATGTGAAGCTTGTGGAAGCTGGCTTCGTCCCCGCAATGCGTTCGGCCCGGACCGACGTCCGTAGCGACATGGTCAACGGGTTCCCGACCAAGCGCGCGGCCGCGAACGACCGCGATGAACCAGCGCGTCCAGCTGAGCGGCGCCTCGGCGTCGGCTAAGCACGCCCCGCCAGCACGCGGCGGCTGGCGGACGGCAGTTCTGAAAATCGATCGATGAGCACATCGGCGCCGAGCCTCTCGGCGCCGATGTCGCAATATCCGAACCGCACCGCGATCACTGGTGCGCCGGCTGCGCGCGCGGCGCCGACATCGGCCGCGGTATCGCCCACCATCACCGAACGCCGCACCGTTCCGCCTGCGCGCTCGACCGCGGCGCGATAATGCTCTGGATGCGGCTTGCGCTGGGTCACCGCATCCGCGCCGACGATGGCCGAAAAACGCTGCGCCACGCCAAGTGCATCCAGCAACTGAACCGAGAGATCTGTGCGTTTGTTGGTACAGATGGCGAATTTCGCGCCGAGCGGGGCGAGTGCATCCATGGCCTCCAGCGCGCCGGGAAAGAGCGCCGAATGACTGGCGATGTCGGCGCGGTAGAAGCCTATAAACTCGTCGACTAGCTGGTCCAGCCGTGCCGCCGAAAAGCTGACGCCGTGCAGCGCAGACGCGCGCTCGATCAGCACGCGCGCGCCCTGGCCGACCATGAGCCGCACCGTCTCCAGCTTGGCCCGCGGCAACCCCTCAAGATCCATTGTCAAATTGAGCGCGCGCACCAGGTCCGGCGCTGTGTCCACCAGCGTGCCGTCGAGGTCGAA
>JAEYPY010000061.1 GCA_023410295.1 Pseudomonadota bacterium
ACTTCGACGAACGGCTCTGCACCGCGCCCCTCGCCGCCCGCCTTGTAGCCTTTCTCGAGCCAGCTTTTGCGGATCGCCGGACGCGCGACGCGCACGCCGTGATAGAGGGCTTCAGGCATCCCGCGCAGAATCGGAGAGGGGTTCGTATCGCGCGCGGCGGGCTCGATATCCACCACCCGGCCATCCTCGACGACGGCGGTGAAGGCCCCCCAATGCGATCCATGCGTGATCTTATTCATGTGAAGAGCCGTCTCCTGCTGCCCACGGTGCGCGCCGGAAGTCCTATTTCTGCCATTGCGGCCCGCATGTCGAGGGTAATAGCTTGCATAGGCCATTGAATTGCCTGGGCAAGGCAAGCCCGCGAGGCGGACTTTTCTCACATCATTGTGTTCCGATGTGAGCCCTTGGACCTACTTCGCGTCATATGCTCTTGTTACATAATTGCCTTCGTAGATGAGCCATTTAGGCGGGCACGAGATGCCCGGCCGGGGAACCGTCGCACGTATGAGCGGAGTGTTCGATCGCAGGAACCTGATGAGCCTCGCCTTGCCGATGGCGACGCTCGCGGTGCTCCTCCTGGCAGCCAAACCGACCGTCGCGCTCGAAAGTACCGCCACCACAAGTCCGCGCGTCACCGCAACCCTCATCAGCGACGCTGCTCAGGTCACACCCGGCCAGACGTTCCGCGTCGGCCTCCGCCAGAAGCTCGCGCCGCACTGGCATACGTACTGGAAAAACTCCGGCGATGCCGGCGCGCCACCCGAAATCCGCCTGAGCCTGCCCGACGGCGCGAGCGCGGGTGAGATCGTATGGCCGGGGCCGGACCGCATTCCCGCCGGTCCGGTCATGAACTACGGCTATGAGAACGAGATCGTCTTTCCGATCTCCGTGACCGTCCCGCGTGACGCCCAGCCCGGACAGTCGTTCGCCGTTCGCGCCGAGGCCGAGTGGCTGGTCTGCGAGCGAGAGTGCATTCCGGAGAAGGGCAGCTTCACGCTGGACATCCCGATCGGTGATGCGGCAGTGGCCGCCGCTTCCGATATCCAAGCCGCTTTCGCCACCGCCGATACGCGCAAACCGCTGTCGAGCCCGTGGACGACGCGGCTCGCACCCGAGGGTGACGCACTGGCGTTGACCGTCGAAGGGGCCGACCTGACCAGGACTGCGGTCAAGGGCGCCTACTTCTATCCCGCGACCTGGGGCGTCGTCGATCATGCCGCTCCCCAGCAGCTCTCACTCTCGGACGGCGTGCTGACACTCGCTCTCGCCAAGGGCCAGACATTCAATCCCGAAGCCAAGGCCGACGGCCTGCTCGCAGTGACCGACGGCGGCGGCGTGACGCGCTGGTTCGAGATCAATCCAAGCATCAGTACGGCACCCGGCAGCGCGAACCCGGCGCCATCGGTGATCGAGACTCTGCCGCTCTGGCAGACGGCTCTCTTCGCGTTCCTCGGCGGCCTCATCCTCAATCTCATGCCGTGCGTCTTCCCCGTGCTTGCGATCAAGGCGACAGCCATCGCGAAGCTCTCAGGCGGCGCATTGCGCGAGGTACGTCTTGCCGGTGCCTACTACACGCTCGGCGTGCTCGTCGCCTTCGCCGCGCTCGCCGGCACGCTGCTGGCCGTACGCGCGGGCGGCACCGCCGTCGGCTGGGGTTTTCAGTTCCAGTCGCCACTCTTCGTCGCCGGCATGAGCTGGCTGCTGCTCGCGATCGGTCTCAATCTCTCGGGGGTGTTCGAGGTCGGCCTTGGCGTCGGCGGCGCCGGTCAGCAACTCGCGCAGAAGTCGGGCCATGCGGGCAGCTTCTTCACAGGCCTGCTCGCCGTCGTCGTCGCGACGCCGTGCACTGCGCCCTTCATGGGCGCTGCCATCGGCGCGGCGTTGACGGCGCCCGTCTACATTTGCCGGCTGATCTTCCTCGCCATGGGCCTCGGCCTTGCAGCACCCTACGCCTTGCTCGGCATCTTCCCGGGTCTTGCACGCGCGCTGCCGCGGCCCGGCGCCTGGATGGTCCGCCTGCGTCAGGCCATGGCCTTCCCGATGTATGCCTCGGCGGCTTGGCTCGTCTGGGTGCTCTCGCAGCAGATCGGCGACTTCGGCGTGCTGATCGCGCTCTCGGGTGCGCTGCTCGTGGCACTCGCCGCATGGATGTATGGCATCGCCCAGCATGGTACCGGACGCGGCCTCGTCTCACGCGGGCTTGCCACTGCGGCCATTGCCGGCACACTCGGCCTGCTCGTGCAGCTCAATGGCGCGACGCCCGGCGCCGCGGCGCGGAGCGAAACGGCCGCGGGCGCGAACTACGAACCCTTCAGCAACGCACGCCTCGAAGCGCTGCGCCGGGAAGGCAAGCCTGTATTCGTGAACATGACGGCCGCCTGGTGCATCACCTGCCTCGTCAACGAACGCACGACGCTCTCGACGGACGCGGTCCAGCAGGCTTTCCGCGATCGCGGGATCGTCTATCTGAAGGGCGACTGGACGAACCGCGATCCGGAGATCGGCGCCTACCTGCGCTCGTTCAACCGTGACGGCCTGCCCTTTTATGCTTTCTATCCCGCCGGAGGGCGCGACCCGGTGGTTCTTCCGCCCGTGCTGACCGAGGCCATGGTGGTCGGCGAGCTCGAACGCGCCAGCAAATCAGCATCCATAGCCCCACCGTCCAACCGATGAACAGGAGGTTTGGAATGACCGACATTCGATCCAAAGCAAAACTTGCGGACCTGCCTTTCGATCGTCGCACCCTCATGCTCGGCACGACCGCGGGCCTCACGGCCGTGGCTGCGGGCGGCCTCACTGCGCTCGCGCCCAGCTCGGCTTCCGCCGCTCCGCAGATCAACAAGCCCGCGCCCGACTTCACGGCCGTCGACAGCAACGGCAAGACACAGAGCCTCGCCGATCTGCGCGGCAAGGTCG
>JAEYPY010000075.1 GCA_023410295.1 Pseudomonadota bacterium
GCTTCGTGCGAAGCTAGATTGATGATGGCGCGCAAACGCAGTTTGAGATTCTGGCTGATCACGGCGGCGGTCGTGGTCGCGGCGCTGGTGCTGCTGGCGCCGGGCGCGGTCGCCGGCGGCGCAGGGCGCCTGCTGGGCGAGATCTGGGTGACGGCGATGAGCGCGGTGATCGGCCTTTTTGGCGCGCTCTTCGGCCGATAATTGCGTCAGTGCGGTAAATCCCGAGCCTGCCGTCGCGGCGCCGATGCAGCTTAGCCACAGCCCGAAACGCGGCGCAGAGCCGGTTGATTCAAGTCATTTCAGCGGAACGTAAGATACATTACATCCCGTCTGCAAAGCGACGGGCAGAAAATCGGCGACTCTGGCTCTCGCTGCGGAAACTTTATCGCCGTTTGGGAGCGAATAAGCATGAGTAATGCGGGTGCGGTGCGTCGGAAGCTCGGTGCGGGGACCGCCATGAAGCTGGTTCTGGGCATCGGCGGCGCGCTGGCGTTTGCGCCGTCGGCCTTTGCGCAAGGCGCGGTGGAGGCGATCGATGAAGAGATCGTCGTGACGGCGACCAAGCGCGGCGACGCCATCGCCCAGGACGTGCCGCTGGCGATCACCGCCTACAGCGGCGAGCAGCTGCAGGCGCTGAACTTCCAGGACCTGCAAAGCCTCTCCTACACGATGCCGAACGTGCAGCTCGAAGACGTGGGCACCGCCAAGGGCGTCGCCAACTTCTCGATCCGCGGCATCGGCATCAACAGCTCGATCCCGTCGGTGGACCCGGCAGTCGGCGTCTTCGTCGACGGCGTCTACATGGGCATCAATTCGGGCGTGCTCGCCGACAATTTCGACCTGGAAGCGGTTGAAGTGCTGCGCGGCCCGCAAGGCACGCTCTACGGCCGCAACGTCACCGGCGGCGCGGTGCTGGTGCGCACCTCCGAGCCGACCGATGAACTCGAGATCAAGGGCCGCGTCGCGGTCGAAACGGGCCTGCAATATATCGGCGATTTCTCGATCTCCGGCCCGCTGGTCGAAGACGTGCTGAGCGCGAAGTTCGCCACCTATTACACCGAAGACGAAGGCTGGTTCGAGAACGATTACGACGGCTCGCAATTCGGCGCCGGCGAGATGCAAATCTATCGCGGCGCGCTGCGCTTCACCCCGAACAGCGACATCGAAGCGATCCTGCGCGTCGAACAGGGTTTCAGCGACGGCGACGGCCCGGCGGCGCAGAACCATGGCCTCTATGATCGCGACAGCTTCGATTTCGCGGTCAACAATCCGGGTTACACGACCGGCGATTGGGAGCAGGCGAGCCTTGAAGTGAATTGGGACGTGCCGTTCGGCGATGGCGTCATCACCAACATCGCTGGGTGGCGTTCCTTCACCGGCTTGACCGACGGCGACATCGACGCGACCGCGACGACGGGCGGCGTCTACGCGCCAGTCAACGGCACTGCATTCCACTCCCGCTCGGTGGTCGAGCAAGAGCAGTTCAGCAACGAACTGCGCTACGCCGGCACGTTCGGCCCGGTCGATGTCACCACTGGCGTCTACTGGTTTGCGCAGGATCTGCTCTACATCGAAGAGCGTCTCCTGTTCTCCGGCACGATCATCCCGTCGCCGCCGATGCCGGCGCCGACCGCGTTCAATCTCAACCGCGTGGGCGGCGGCTATGGCGAGTTCTCGACCATGGGCGCCTTCGCCAACGCCGATTGGCACTTGAACGATCAGCTCACGGTGAATTTCGGCATTCGCTACAGCGAAGAGCAGAAGGACGCCTGGGTCTCGCGCATCCGCAGCGGCCCGGTGCCGGGCTTCTATGCGGGCGACAATCTCGACGGCGCCGACGTGGTGCCGGGCGAGGGCGTTACCGGCGGCAGCATCGACGAGCGCACGCTGGTCTTTTCGGACGAGCCGTTCGCGCTCGAATGGACCGACACTTCGCCGCGAGTCGGCGTCCAATGGGAGCCGACGCCGGACACCAACCTCTACGCCTTCTGGGCCAAGGGCTTCCGTTCGGGCGGCGTGAACTTCCGCGTCACCACGCTAACGCCGGCCGACGGCAGCTCCGGCGCGCCGACCGCGTTCGACGCCGAAGAGCAGGATTCGTTCGAGATCGGCCTGAAGCAGGACTTCATGGACGGCCGCGCGCGCCTAAACATCGCGCTCTTCCACAACACGATCGACAACATGCAACGCGAAACCAACGTCCCTGACGTTGGCAGCGGCGTGCAGCAGGTGATCGTGAACGCGGGGGAAGCCGTGATCCAAGGCGCCGAACTCGAAGCGCGCTTCTCGGTGACGGACAATTTCATGATCACGGGGCAGGTCGGCTACACCGAAGGCGAATACGACCGCGTCACCGCCGATCTGAACGGCGATGGCCTGGTCAGCGCGGCGGACGCCGATCTTGAAATCCCGCGCCTCGCGCCTTGGACCTATGGCATCAACTTCATCTACGACCTCGACATCGCCAATGGCGTGCTCACCAGCCGTCTCGGCTACAACCACCGCGACGAGGCGTTCTACAACGACGCCAACACCGGCTGGCTGAATGAAGCCGACATTGTCGACGCCAACTTCACCTACACGCCGGAAGACGCGAACTGGAGCTTTGCGGTCTACGGCAACAACCTGACCGACGAAGTCACCTATGGCGGCGACACGGTTCTGCCGAACCTGCCGTGGTTCGGCGGCGTCGGCGGCCCGACCAACACCTTCTCGCCGCTGAACGAAGGCCGCGTCATCGGCGCTGAATTCCGTTTCCGTTACTGAGGGCGTTCTCCTCCCAACTCCCCTCGACGGCCGCACCTTCGGGGGCGGCCGTTTTCTTTTGGGCGCTTTGGCCGCGACGACGC
>JAEYPY010000084.1 GCA_023410295.1 Pseudomonadota bacterium
GAACTACATCGTCGTGCCGCTCTCAGCGGCGGGCGGCGATGGCTTTGCGTTGAGCTTCGATGACGCGAGCGCGCGCCTGCGCGAAGCGTTCAGCGGCTTGCGGCCGGAGATCGATCCGGAGCATCCGTGGCTGTTCGCAGGTTCGGTGCTGATTCATGTGTTCGGCGTCGGCGTGCCGATCGCGCTCGTGACGAAACGCTGCGCGCCTCAGCAAGTTTGACCCGCGGCCCAGCCGCTCGACCACGCCCATTGGAAATTATAGCCGCCGAGCCAACCGGTGACGTCGACGGCTTCGCCGATGAAGAAGAGGCCGGGAACGGCGCGCGTCTCCAGGGTTTGTTGTGAGAGCGCGCCGGTATCGATGCCGCCGACCGTGACTTCGGCTTTGGCGTAACCCTCGGTGCCGATGGGCGTGAGCGGGAAGGCCTTCAGCTTGCGCATGATCTCGGCGAGCGCGGCGTCTTTCATATCGCCAATGGCGCCTTGCGGCTCGTTCTCGCTCAGCGCGGCGGCGAGGCGATCGGAGAGCGCTTCGGCCAAGACGCTCGTCAGCTGCGCCTTCGGCCGCGCGCGCTTGCGTTCGGCAAGCCAATCCTTGGACGCATCTGGCAGCCAGTCGATGCTGATCGCCTCACCGGGCGACCAATAGGACGACACCTGCAGGATGGCGGGGCCGGAGAGGCCGCGGTGGGTGAAGAGCGCGGCTTCGCGAAACGCGACTTTGCCTTCGCGCGCGATCACGTCAGCGGAGACACCGGAGAGCGGCCGCATCCACGCTAGATCGCTTTCGCCGAATGTCAGCGGCACAAGGCCGGGCCGCGTGGCGACGATCGGGACGTTGAATTGCCTGGCGATGTCGTAGGCAAAGCCAGTGGCGCCGAGCTTGGGAATGGAGAGCGCCCCAGAGGCGATTACCAAAGTTTCGCTTTCAAATGCGCCTTGGGTGGTCTCGACGGTGAAGCACTCGCCGCGACGCACGGAACTCACGCTGGCGCCGGTGCGCAGCGCAACGCCAGCGGCGACGCATTCGTCCAGCAACATCTGCACGATCTTGCGCGAGGAGCGCGGGCCTTCGCAGAAGAGCTGGCCCAGCGTCTTTTCATAGAAGGCAATGCCGTGCTTGCGCACCAGGGCGATGAAGTCGTGTTGCGTGTGCCGCGCCAGCGCCGAGCGGGCGAAGTGCGGATTGGCGCTGAGGAAGCGATCGGGCGCCGTATTGAGATTGGTGAAGTTGCAGCGTCCGCCGCCGGAGATCAGGATTTTGGCGCCCGGTTCGTCATTGTGCTCCAGCACCAGGACGCGCCGCCCGCGCCGGCCTGCGTGCATCGCGCAATAAAGCCCCGCCGCGCCCGCGCCGATGATGATGGAATCGTAGCGTGTGGCCATATCGGCCTCAGGCGCGCTTGAAGCGGACGATCTCGCCGTTGGCGCTGTAGCTCGGGGCGATCATCGCGGCGATCTGCGGCGCTACTTCTTCGGGCGTCGGATGCTGGGTCGGATCTTCGCCGGGAAACGCCTTGGCCCGCATCGAGGTGCGCACCGGGCCTGGGCTGAAGAGGTTGGCCTTGACGGGCGTGACGTTGAGTTCAGCGGCGTAGGTCAGCACCAGCATTTCGAGCGCAGCCTTCGAGGCCGCGTAGGGCGAGAAGTACGCAAGCGGCGCGGTCGCGAGGCCGGTGGTGAGGAAGACGGCGCGTCCAGCGTCTGACGCGCGCAGCAGCGGATGCATGGCGCGGATGAGCCGGTGATTGGCGATATAGTTGACGCCGATCGTTTCCTCGATGACGCCAGGCGTCACCTGATGCGCCGGCGTCACCGCGCCCAAGACACCCGCGTTGCCGACGAGGCCATCAAGTTTGCCGAACCGGTCGAACAGCACCGCAGCGAGCTGATCGATGCCGTTATAATCGCGCAGATCCATCGGCACGAGCGTGGCTTCGCCGCCGAGCGCGCGCACTTCGTCATCGAGCGCCTCAAGCGCCTTGGTGCTGCGCGCCACGCTGACCAAGCGCCAGCCGCCGCGCGCGAGTTCCAGCGCAACGGCGCGGCCAATGCCGCGCGAGGCGCCGGTGATCAGCGCCACTCTGCCTTGTGTGTCGCTCATTCCGCGGCTTGGTCGGCGAGCAGGGAGAGCTGCAGATCGCGCCCGGCGCGGGCGTGGGTGTGATCGAGCAGCTGGGTCGGATAATCGCCGGTGAAGGCGTGGTCAGTGAATTGCGGGTTGGCGGCGTTGCGCGCCTTTTCACCCATCGCCCAATAGAGGCCGTCAACCGAAAGGAAGCCGAGCGAGTCCACTTCGAGCGACTTGCGCATTTCCTCGATAGTCATCTGCGCGGCCATGAGCTCGGAGAGCGCGGGCATGTCGATGCCGTAGAAGTCCGGATGTTTGATCGGCGGCGAGGCGCTGCGGAAGTGGACTTCCTTGGCCCCCGCTTCCCGCACCATGGCGACGATCTTGCGCGAGGTGGTGCCGCGCACGATGGAATCATCGACCAGCACGACGCGCTTGCCTTTGAGCACGTCGCGGTTGGCGGAGTGCTTAAGGCGAACGCCGAGTGCGCGGATTTCCTGCTTCGGCTGGATGAAGGTGCGCCCGACATAATGGTTGCGGATGATGCCGAGCTCGTAGGGGATGCCGCTCTCGGCGGCGAAGCCCATGGCTGCCGGCACGCCGCTATCGGGCACCGGCACGATGACGTCGGCCTCGACGCCGGTCTCTTGCGCGAGGCGCATGCCCATGCGCTTGCGGATGTCGTAAACCGAGCGTCCGTCGACGATGGAATCGGGCCGCGAGAAATAGACGAACTCGAAGATGCAGGGCCGCGCCTTGCGGCGCGGGAACGGGAAGTGGCTGGCGATGTCGATCTTGCCCGAAGCCAGCCGCGTCGCGACGATGACTTCGCCGGGCTCGATCGTGCGCACGAACTTGGCGCCGATCATGTCGAGCGCGCAGGTTTCGGAAGCAAGGATCGGTGCGCCCTCGCGTTCGCCGAGTACGAGCGGACGGATGCCGATCGGATCACGCGCGCCGATCATCATGTTGTCGGTCAGCGCCACCAGCGCATAGGCGCCCTGGATGTCGTGCAGCGCTTCGACGAAGCGTTCGACCACGCGCGCTTTCTTCGAGCGCGCGATCAGCTGAAGGATGCATTCGGTGTCGGACGTTGATTGGAAGATGGCGCCATCTTCGACCAGCCGTTCGCGCAGATCGCGGGCGTTGGTGAGATTGCCGTTGTGGGCGATGGCGAAGCCGCCGAGCGCGAGGTCGGCGAAAAGCGGCTGCACGTTGCGGAGGATGGTGCCGCCGGAGGTGGCGTAGCGGGTGTGGCCGATAGCGGCCGCGCCGGGCAGGCGCTTCGGCACATCCGCACCGGAAAAGTGCTCGCCGACCAGGCCGAGATAGCGCTCGTGATAGAAGCGCCCGCCATCCCAGCTAACGATGCCGCAGCCTTCCTGGCCACGATGCTGGAGGCCATGCAGGCCGAGAGCGGTCAGGACCGAAGCGTCTTCAGAGCCGAAGACGCCGAACACGCCGCACTCCTCGCGCGGCTTATCGTCGTGTTCCCATTTGTCCGCCGGGTCCGCCGGCGCCGACTGGAAGTGGAGGGAGGGGCGCTCGGCGATCATTGGTCCTCAGGATGGCTCAGCCTGGGTTTCGGGCTCGGGCTCTTCCGGCGGTATCGGCGCCGACTCGCCCTGTCTGCGGTCGATCATATCATGGGCGCGTTGGCGGGCTTGGGGCAGCACTGCCTCAAGACCGGACGCGACACCATTATAGATAGGGTAGGTTCTAGCACCGCGTATGGAATCTTGCATGGGATCTGCAGGCGCGGTGGGGTCTTCGGCGCCCGTCTGGCGCATCAACAAGACGAACAGCGCGACAACCAAGACGCCCCGGAGGATGCCAAAAGCCAGGCCCGCTGCACGGTCAAAAGAGCCGATTTCCGTGGATTGGTGGGCGGTTTTGGCCACCGTCGAAGTGATCACCGTGATCACGATGAACACCACCAGGAACACCAGGAGCCCTGCAGCCACGGATGCCAGCGGTCCGGAAAGCGGGGTGATGCTTTCGACGAACGGGGACAGCATCCCGGCGAAGAATACCGCCGCGATGGCCGCGCCGATGAAGGCGATGATCGAAAAGACCTCGCGGATGAGGCCGCGGGCGAAGGCCATGACGCCCGAGAGGCCCAAGACCACGAGCGCCGCGAAGTCGAACCAAGTGAAGCCGAGATCCATTCGTTCGCTCCCCACTTCGGCGGCGAAACGACCGCCCGCCGCCACCTCGCCGCCCGTTCTCGCGGCGGCCCGCACAGCCGAACCACGGATAGACGCAGCCGCCCGGCTTGGGAAGGTCCGGGCCGTCGCGCGTGGCGGGCGGCTGATCGAATGACGCACGCCTGGGTCGAAAGTCGGGCCGATCATGGGCGCTGGCCTCAGGAGGCGCCTCAATGCTGCTGCCGCTGATCTTCGCAATCGTCCTCGCCGTCGAGGCGCCGAACCCGCAGGCGCTGGCGCCGGGGGTGATGTTCATTCCTGGGGCGGTGCCAAACGATCGCGGGCCGGACGGCAACACGGTGATCTTCGATGCGCCCGACGGGCTGGTCGTGGTCGATACCGGCCGCCACGTCTGGCACAGCGATGCGATCCTTGGCTTCGCTGCTGAACGCGGCCGACCGATCGCGGCGATCATCAACACGCACTGGCACCTGGATCACGCGAGCGGCAATCGTCGCCTCAAGGCCGTCTTCCCGAACGCCGATATCTTCACCACCAACGCCGTCGATCGCGCGCTCGAACCGGGCGGCTTCCTGGTGCGCAACATCGAGAATGCGCGCGCGCGCTTGGCCGAAGCCGATGTGCCGCCGGTTGAGCGCGAGGAGCGGGAGAATTATCTCGCGACGATGGAGGCGTCGGAATTCCTGCGTCCCAATGTCTCGATGCAGCGATCCGGCCGCTACCATTTCGCAGGGCGGCGCCTCGATGTGCGCATTAGCGAAGGCGCGGTGACGGACGCCGATATCTGGCTCTACGACCGCCGCTCGCGCGTCGCCGTGCTGGGCGATCTCGTGACGCTGCCGGCGCCTTTCTTCGAAACCGCGTGCCCAGAGGCATGGCGCACAGAACTCGATCGCGTATGGCTGACGCCGTTCCACATCGCCGTCCCCGGCCATGGCGCGCCGATGAATCGCGATCAGTTCAACATCTACCGCGTCGCGTTCGGTGCATTTCTCGATTGCGTGAACTCGGATGCTGAGGCTGCAACGTGTGCGCGCGCGTGGTCGGAGGCGGTGTCCCCGATTTCAAGCGAGAGCGAACGAGCACAGGCGGCGGAATACGCGACCTACTATGTCGGCTTTCTGCGCGAGAATGGCGGCAAGAGTCCGAACTGTCTGAGTTGATTATTGCGCTTCTACCCCGATCGCGTCCGCCAGATCGGCGATGTGCGCGAGCTGGCGCACTTTAACGCCGGCGCTGCCGCCGTTCTTTTTCTGCGGCGGGGCAAACGCCTGCGCAAAGCCGAGCTTCGCTGCTTCCTTCAAGCGCAAATCGCTGCGTCCGGCCGGGCGGATTTCGCCGGACAGGGCCACTTCGCCGAACACGACGCACTGGCTTGGCAGCGGCTTATCCACCAGCGCAGACACGAGCGCAGCCGCGACAGCGAGATCAGCTGCCGGCTCGGTAATGCGCAAGCCCCCGGCGACCGAGAGATAGACGTCGCGTCCGGAAAACGAGAGCCCGCAGCGCGTTTCCAGCACCGCGAGGATCATGGCCAGGCGCGCGGAATCCCAGCCCACTACAGCACGGCGCGGCGTGCCGTACGCAGTCGGCGCTGCAAGCGCCTGGATTTCCACTAGCACCGGACGCGAGCCTTCGACGCCAGCGAACACCGCCGCGCCCGATGGCCGCTCGCCCGCGCCGCCGAGAAAGAGCGCGGATGGATTGGGTGTTTCCACGAGGCCCTGTTCGACCATCTCGAACACGCCGATCTCATCGGTCGGGCCGAAGCGGTTCTTCACGGCGCGCAAAATGCGGAAGGGCATGCCGCGCTCGCCCTCGAAATAGATCACGGCGTCGACAAGGTGCTCGACAACGCGTGGACCGGCGATCTGGCCATCCTTGGTGACGTGCCCGACCAGGATCAGCACCGCGCCGCTCTTCTTGGCGAAGCGCACCAGCTCGTGTGCGCAGGCGCGCACTTGTGCGACGGTGCCGGGCGCCGCTTCCACGCCATCGGCCCAAAGCGTCTGGATCGAATCCACGACCACCACGTCCGGCTTCAGCGCCTTCAAGCCATCGAGGATTTTGCGCAGATCGGTCTCAGCCGCGAGCCGCACCGGCGCATCGGCGCTCTTTAGTCGGCGTGCGCGCTCCTGCACCTGCGCTTCGGCTTCTTCGCCCGTCACGTAAGCAACGCTCGCCCCGCCGCGCGCGAGCGACGCCGCCGCCTGCAACAGCAAGGTCGATTTGCCGACGCCGGGATCGCCGCCGATCAAGATCGCCGAGGCCGGCACAAGGCCCCCGCCGCAGACGCGGTCGAGTTCTGAAATCCCGGTCGCCAGCCGCGCCGGCGGCTCCGCTTCGCCGGCAAGCTCGACAAAGGCGACCGCCTTGCCCTTCCGCGTACCGCCAACCGGCGCGGCCAGCGCGCCGGGGACAGCCGTGCGCGCAGTCTCTTCGACGAGCGTATTCCATTCCCCGCACGCGTCGCATTTGCCGGCCCATTTGGGCCAGATCGCGCCGCAGGCTTGGCAGGTGTAAACGTGATCGTTCTTCGCCATGTCCGAATCCGGTGTTGAGCCTAGCGTGGGGGCTCTGCTAACGCATAGGGCCATGGTCGGCGTGCGCACATTGCATCCGCTGAAGGGCGAGCCGGAATTCAGCTGGCGGGGCGCCCAGCCGACGCGCGTCGAGGCGCTGTCGGACATGGTGTTCGCGTTTGCGCTGACGCTGCTGGTCGTCTCTAACGCGCCGCCTGGCTCGTTCACCGAGCTGAACGATCTCCTCTGGGGCTTTCCGGGGTTCGCCGCCGCGTTCGCGATGCTGCTGATGATCTGGCACGCGCATTACATCTTCTTCCGCCGCTACGCGCTGGAAGACGGCTGGACGACGGCGTTGAACGCAGGCCTGCTCTTCCTGATCCTCTTCTTCGTCTATCCGCTCAAATATCTGGCGACGATGTTCTCCGCGTTCGTGCGCTCAGTGGCGGAAGGCGCGCCCATGGCGCCGCTCAGCATCTATGAAGCCCGCGACGCGCTGATCATCCTTTCGCTCGGCTATGCCGCCGTGTTTGTGATGTTCTTCGCGCTCAATGCGCACGCTCTGAGCAAGGCCGATCAGCTCGAACTAAATGAACGTGAGCGGCAATATACGCGCTTCGCATGCTGGCAGTGCGGCGTGCATATTCTGGTTGGGCTGAGCGCGGTGATCGCCGCGTTGACCATCCCGCCGCCATGGTCGCCGTTCTCGGGGTTCGCTTACTTCTTCATCGGCCCGCTCATTTTCCTCGGCGGCGTGCTCCTGGTGCCGGGACGCAAACGCCAACGCCAGCCGCAGCCTGGGCTTTAGTCAGGCGTCTTGCCTGGCTTCCATTTGATCGAGCAACCGACGCTTGGCTTTTGATCCGCGCTTGGCGCGCGTCCAGAGAGCAGCGCATTTGCGGCTGCGCGCAGATCAGCGCCGGTGGGCGTGCCGCGGCCGGGGCGGGTGTCATCGAACTGGCCGCGATAGACGAGCTTCTTGGACTTATCGAACAAGAAGAAGTCCGGCGTGCACACCGCGCCATACGCACGCGCCGTCTCCTGCGTTTCATCGTAGAGATAGGGAAACGTGAAGTGATGCGCGCGAGCGAACTCGGCCATCTTGGCGGGCGCGTCTTCCGGGTGGCTTGCGATGTCGTTCGCACTGATGGCGACGATCTCCAGGCCCTTGTCCTGATACTCGGACGCGAAAGCCGCCAACGCATCGGCGATGTGCACGACATAGGGGCAGTGGTTGCAGATGAAGGCGACCAGGAACGGGTGCGAACCGGCGACCTTGCCCAGCGCCCACGGCGCGCCGCTGGGATCGGTCAGCACGAAATCGGGCGCCGGTGAGCCCAGTTCGACCATCTTCGATTGCGCAGCCATAAAGAACCTCCGTCGAGGCGAATGTAGTCTGCCGAGGCGCGCGAGCAACCGTGACTTCGCCCCCGCGGGCGCCTAGGTGATCAGCGTATGATGCCGGAAACGCCAAAGCTCACGGTCGATTGCGTCGTGTTCGACGCCGAAGATCGCCTTCTGCTTATCCGCCGCAAGAACGAGCGGTTCGCGGGGCAATACGCGCTGCCCGGCGGCTTCGTCGATGTCGGTGAGAGCGTGGAAGCGGCGGCGCTGCGCGAGCTCAAGGAAGAGACGAGCGTTGAGGGCGAGATCGTGCGGCTGATCGGCGTTTACTCAGCGCCTGACCGCGATCCGCGCGGACACACTGTGAGCGCGGCGTTCCTGGTGCGGACGGACGCAACAGAAGTGGTGGGCGGCGATGATGCCGCGGAGGCGGCGTTCGTCAGCGACTGGCAGCGAGAGAAGCTCGGCTTCGACCATGCCGAGATCGTCGCCGATGCGCTGAAGCTGCGTTAGTCGAACGTATCTTCGACGCTCCAGTAGCCCTGGCCATCGTCCGGCACGCCGGGAAACGCCGCGGCGCGAATTTGCAGCCAGCTACCGCGCTTCGAGATGCGCCCCGGCGCATCGCTCTCAGGCGGCACGATCCCGTCGGCGCCGTCCGGCCAAAACTCTTTTTCCTCGTAGGGCTCGTCGATCCAGACGCGCAGCTTGAGTTGGTCGCCGACGAACACTTCCGCCATCACCCAGCAGCTGTCATCGATGCTGAGTTCGATCGCGCCGTTGCCTTGATCGGACGTGAACAGCAGCTGCGCGCGATCGTCGAAGTCTCCCTGGAAATGCCAGATGCGCCCGCTGGCGTCGCCTTTGAACTCAAGCGGCTGGCGTACCCAGCCGGAGAGCGTCTGGATCAGCCCCCGCGCGCAATCGCGCAATGACCAGCCATAGGCCTCATTGCTGAAATAGTGAGGCTCGCGGGTAGGCGGCTTGGGTGCGTCCATGCACCGAGCCTAACGCGGCGCGTCGCCTAAACAACAGCCTGGATCGGCCCGTCAGCGCGGCCGGCGACGAATTGTTCGACCATGGCGTTGCCGCTGGCATCGAGCGAAGTGGTCGGCCCGCGCCAGACGATTTTGCCGCCGTGCAGCATGGCGATCTCGTCGGATATCTTCCGTGCGCTCGGCATGTCGTGCGTGATCGAAACGGCGGCGCATTTGAGATCGTCCACCATCTCGCGGATGAGATCGTTGATGGCGTCCGCAGTAATTGGGTCGAGACCCGTGGTTGGCTCATCGAAGAAGAGGATGTCCGGCTTGGCGATGATCGCGCGCGCAAGGCCCGCGCGCTTTTGCATGCCGCCGGAAAGCTCGATCGGCCGCACGTCAGCAAATTCGGGTGCAAGGCGCACCTTGCGCATCGTCTCGATCGCGCGCTCGCGCGCTTCGGGACGCTTCATCTTGTCGGCGTAGATGAGACGGAAGGCGATGTTCTCCCAGACGGTAAGCGAGTCGAACAGAGCGCCGCCCTGGAACAGCATGCCGAACTTGCGCATCACGCGCTGGCGGATCTCCGGCGGCATGCGCGTCACGTCTGCGCCATCGACCAGGACTTGTCCGGCATCGGGCTTCATGAGGCCCAGCGCGCATTTCAGCGTCACCGACTTGCCTTGGCCCGAGCCGCCGATGATGACGAGCGAGCGTCCCTGGGCCACATCGAGATCCACGCCGTCGAGCACCTGGCGTCCGCGAAGCTTTTTCTTGATGCCGACGAGTTGGAGTTTCGCGGTCATTGCGTCACTCCACGAAGAACGCGGTGATCAGATAGTTCACCGCCAGGATGAGGACGATGGCGCCGACCACCGCGTTGGTTGCGGCACGGCCGACACCGAGCGCGCCGCCGCTAGAGTGAAAGCCCTGGTAGCAGCCGACAGCGGCGATGATGAAGCCGAACACAGCGGCTTTGACGAGGCCGAGGATCACGTCCTGCGGCTCCATGAAGTCGAAGGTGTTGCGCAAATAAGTGACGCCGTTGAAGTCGAGGCTGTTCACGGCGACGAGATAGCCGCCCATGACGCCGATGATATCGGCCGCCAGCACCAGGATCGGCAGCGTCAGCGTCGCCGCCAGGACGCGCGGCGCGATCAGGAAGCGGAAGGGATCGGTCGAGAGCGTCGTCATTGCGTCGATCTGCTCGGTGACGCGCATGGTGCCGATTTCGGCGGCGATGCCGGCGGAAACACGCCCCGCGAGCATCAGCCCCGCCAGCACCGGGCCAAGCTCGCGCGTGATGCCGAGCACGACAATGTTCGGCACGAATTGTTCGGCGTTGAAGCGCGCGCCGCCAACATAGATGTTGAGCGCGAGCGCCGCGCCGATGAAGACGGCGGTGATGCCGACAACTGGCAACGAGAAGTAACCGATCTGCGCACACTGACGCAGGAATTGGCCGAGAAAGAAGGGCGGCGAAAACACAGAGCCGCCGGCGCGCCCGGCAAATGCCGAGAACCGCCCGACTTCACTCAAAAGCGCAATCGTCCCTCGCCCGATCGCCGCAAACGGATTCACGCACGCACTCCCGTCTTACGCACCGTGCCGGCGAAGGTCGTGAGGACCTCATACGGCGCGGTGCCAGCGAGGGCGGCGATATCGTTCAAAGCCACGTTCGGCCCCAGAAACTCAACCATCACGCCTGGTTGCGCCTCGGCGCAACCGGTGACGTCGATGATGGTCAAATCCATCGAAATCCGTCCGAGAATCGGACGCTTCGCCCCGCCAAGGAACCCATAACCGCGCCCGGAGAGCGATCGCAAGTAGCCGTCGGCATAACCAAGCGCGACCGTGGCCGTGCGCATCTTCTCTGGGGCGGTGAAGCTGGCGCCATAGCCGAAAGTTTCGCCGGGTTCGACATCGCGCACCTGCAGGATCGGCGCTTGGATCGTCGCGGCGACTGCGAGCGTGGGATTGTCCTCATCGAGCCCGCCCGAGCCATAGAGGCCAATGCCGGGGCGGACGAGGTCGAAATGATAGTCCGGCCCAATCAGCACGCCGCCGGTGGACGAGAGGCTGCGCGGCGCCTTCGGAAAAAGCGTCGCCGCATCGATGAAGCGCTTCAGCTGCACGGCGTTGAATGGGTGCTTCACGTCGGAAGCGCAGGCGAGGTGGCTCATCACCAGGGCAAGCCCGGTGTGCTTCAACGCCACCGCCGCGTGCGGCAATTCTTCCGGGCCGAGGCCGAGCCGGTTCATGCCGGTGTCGATATGCAGCCCTGCCGCGCCGCGCCCGGCCCACAGCTTAATCTGCGCCAGCGAGTTGAGGATTGGCGTGACTTTAGCTTCGGCGAAATCGGCGACATCGTTCTCGCTCGGCCCGTTCAGCACGAAGATCTGCGGCCCGTCGCCTAGCGCACGGCGCACCAGCGCGGCTTCCGCAAACGTCGCGGTGAAGAACACGCGCGCCCCTGCCTGCGCCAGGGCGCGCGCAGCCGGCACGGCGCCAAGCCCGTATGCGTCCGCTTTGACCACAGCGGAAACAGCCGCGCTCGGCGCCTGCTTGCGGAAGAATCGCCAGTTTTCGGCGATGGCGTCATAATCGACGCGAAGCGCCGCAAGCCGGCTTGGCTTACGAGCGGGAGGAGAGGTTTCCGAACCTGGTGTAGCGGCTGTCAAAGAAGAGCTTCACTTTCCCGATCGGACCGTGGCGCTGCTTGCCGATGATGACTTCGGCCTGGTTGCGCACTTCGTCCACCTGCCGCATCCACGCGATGTGCTCGTCTGTGCCCTCGCGCGGCTCGGTGCGCTCTAGATAATAGCTTTCGCGATAGACGAACAGCACCGCGTCCGCGTCCTGTTCGATCGAGCCGGATTCGCGCAAATCCGATAGCTGCGGGCGCTTGTCCTCGCGGGTTTCCACCTGGCGCGACAGCTGTGAGAGCGCGATGACGGGGACCTTCAGATCCTTCGCCAGCGCCTTGAGGCCCTGGGTGATCTCGCTGACCTCTTGCACCCGGCCCTCGCCGCCGCGCTTCGAGCCGGTGACGAGCTGGAGGTAGTCGACGACGATGCAGTCGAGGCCGGAGGTGCGCTGTAGACGGCGCGCGCGCGCCTGCAGCTGGGCGATGCCAATGGCGCCGGTTTCGTCGATGTGCAGCGGCAGGCGCTGCAGCAGCATGGCCTGATCGGCGAGGCGCTCGTACTCCTGTTTGGAAATCTTACCGCGGCGGATGCGGTCACTCTCGATCTCCGCGGCGTCCGAGAGGAGACGCGTCGCCAACTGCTCGGCGCTCATTTCGAGCGAGAAGAACGCGACCACGCCACCCTTGGTGGCGGGCTTGTCGTCCTCGGGCGCCGGATCGGAGTTGAGCCGGTTGCGGGCGACGTTGAAGGCGATGTTGGTGGCGAGCGCGGTTTTGCCCATCGAAGGGCGGCCGGCGAGGATAATGAGATCGCTGGGGTGAAGCCCGCCCAGCATGCGGTCGAGATCTTCGAAATTGGTGGCAAGGCCCGAGACGTCGGACGTGCTCTCGTACGCCGCCGCCGCCATCTCGATCGAAGTGGTAAGCGCTTTGGAGAAAGGCGAGAAGCCAGTGCTGGCCGCGCCGCTTTCGGCAAGCGTGAAGAGGGTGCGCTCGGCCTCTTCGATGATGTCTTCGGCGTCGTTGCCTTCGGGCGGGTTCTCGGCGAGATCGGCGATGACATTGCCGACGCGGATGAGTTCGCGCCTGAGCGCCAGGTCGTAGATGAGATCGGCGTAGGATTGCGCCTGCGCCGAAAGCGGCGCGGCCATCTCCATCAGCTTCATCAAGTAGACGGCGCCGCCGATTTCCTTGATGCCGCCATCGCGCGCGAAGCGCTCCTTCAGCGTGACGCCGTCCGCCAACTCGCCCGCGGAGATAAGTTCGACGCAGGCCTGGAAGATGCGCCCGTGCACCGGATCGTAGAAGTGCTTCGGCTGAAGGTTCGGATTGATCCGGTTGTAGGTCTCGTTGTCGAACAGAATCGCGCCGAGCCGCGATTGGTGGGCGTGGAGGTTGTGGGGCGCGGCGCGCGTCGGGGGG
>JAEYPY010000151.1 GCA_023410295.1 Pseudomonadota bacterium
GGGGGTGAGCTGAGCTCCAACAGATAAAGCTGGCGCCCCACCTGCCCTTGCAATTCCGGAAACTCACCCACCGTTTCCGTCACCAGATCCATCTTGCAGAGTTCGGCCGCGTGCTCGACCAGCGCGCGGTCCGCGCCCGTCACCGCGCAAAGCTCAACCGCCAGCGCCTTCACGCGCTCAACCTTGTCCCACACCGAGCCGAGCTTCTGGTGAAACACGATCTGCTTCAGCTTATCGCGCCGCGCTTCGGTGAAGAGCGGCGTTTTCTTGTCGGCGTCCCAGAAGAAGCGCGCATCGTTCAGCCGCGCTGACAGCACGCGCGCATTGCCCGCAGCAATCGCCTTGCCGCCATCCTTGGCTTCGACATTCGCCACCGCGATGAAGTGCGGTGCGAGTTTCCCAGTCTTGGGATCGCGCACGGCGAAATATTTCTGGTGCGTGCGCATCGAAAGCCGGATCACTTCGCCCGGGAGATCGAGGAACGCGGGATCCATGTCGCCGAAAATGATGCGCGGCCATTCGACGAGGCCGACCACCTCTTCCAGCAGCCCCTCATCGCGCACCCACTCAAGCCCGCGCGAGGCGCATTCCTCTTCGCAGCCGAGCTCGATGTAATGGCGCCGATGCGCGCGCATCGGATTGACCTTTGCGCTACGGAGATCGCCGTCCCACTTCTCGAAGCTCGTCACCGTGATCGGCGCCGGATCGTGGAAGCGGTGTCCCCACGTCTTCGCTTCGCTCGCCACGCCGGCGACATCGATCTTCACGTGGCGCTTGTCGAACGTGCAGCAGATATTGTGCAGCGGCCGCACCCATTGAAGGTCGCTCTCGCCCGAGCGCATCGATTTCGGCCACGGGAAGCTATTGATCACCTCGGGCAGCGCTTCCTGCACGATCTCCGGCGTCGCCCGCCCGGCGCGTTCGATGCGCGCCACATAAAACGCGCCCTTCTTGTCCTCGACGATCTCAGCTTCATCGATCGACTTGAGCCCCGCGCTTTTCAGGAAGCCCTGGATCGCCTGCTCCGGCGCGCCGACGCGCGGGCCTTTGCGCTCTTCGTTCACATCGGCCGCCTTCTCGGGGCAATCCTCGATGCAGAGACCGAGCCGCCGCGGCGTCGAAAACGTCTCGACGCTCTCAAACTTGAGCCCGCGCGCCTTGAGCTTCTCGCCCATGAGCCGCGCCAGATCCTCCTCCGCCCGCTTCTGCATGCGCGCCGGAATTTCTTCGGAGAAAAGTTCGATGAAGAGCTGAGGCATTAGCTTTGGCTCTCCGCCCATTGCTCCGCACAGCCCTTCGCCAGCTCGCGCACGCGCGCGATGAAGCTTTGGCGTTCCGTGGGCGACACAACGCCCCGCGCATCGAGCAGATTGAACAAGTGCGACGCTTTCAGCGTGTAGTCGAACGCGGGCAGCACACAGTTGGCTTCCAGCAGCCGCTTGGCCTGCGTTTCCGCATCGCCGAACCAACGCAGCACCATTTCGCTGTCGCTGAGTTCAAAATTAAAGCGCGATTGCTGGCGCTCGTTTTCCAGAAACACGTCGCCGTACGTCAACGGGTAAGGCGAGTCCGGATCGTTGAACGGCAGATCGAACACGCGATCGACGCCGAACACGTACATGGCCAGTCGCTCGAGCCCATATGTCAGCTCGCCGCTGACCGGGCGCACGTCCAGGCCGCCGACTTGCTGGAAGTAAGTGTACTGCGAGACCTCCATGCCATCGCACCACACTTCCCAGCCAAGCCCCCAGGCGCCGACCGTCGGGTTCTCCCAATCGTCCTCGACGAAGCGGATGTCGTGCAGCAACGGATCGATGCCGATCGCCGCCAGCGAGTTCAGATAGAGCTGCTGCAGGTCCGGCGGGTTCGGCTTCAGGATCACCTGGAACTGGTAATAGTGCTGCAGCCGGTTCGGGTTCTCGCCGTAGCGACCGTCCTTCGGTCGGCGCGAGGGCTGCACATAAGCCGCGCGCCAGGGCTTGGGCCCAAGCGCACGCAAGGTTGTCGCTGGGTGAAGCGTGCCGGCGCCGACTTGCTCGTCGTACGGCTGCAAAATCGCGCAGCCCTGCTCGGCCCAATAATTCTGGAGCGTCAGGATCACGTCCTGGAAGCAGCGCGGGGTCGCATTGGCGGGCATGGCGGACGCCTAACGGCGCCCGCCCGCCCTTTCAAGCGCTAGCGCAGAAACTCCTCCACCGCCGCCGCAAACGCAGCCGGATTGTCCAGCTGGAGGAAGTGGAAGGCGTTATCGACCTTGACCAGGCGCTTGTTCGGCAACGCCGCGTACTGGGCCGCGTAGAGCCCGGTGACCGCTGCTTCGGGCATCATCGCCGGATCGTAGGCGTAAACGATGGTGACGGGCGTTTGGATCGAGGCCAGGTCAGGGCGCAAGTCCGTGGTCATGACGTCATACATCGCGCGGGCGACGACGGAACGGTCCGAGTTCAGCGACCATTGCACGACCGGGGCGCGTTCGCCCTCGGTGCGCACCATGCGCGCCATGGTGGCGTTCTGCAACGCTGCGAATTGCTCGTCGCTCATGCCCAGCATCTGATCGCGCGAGCCTGCCGCAGCGGGCGCGATCGAGTCCGCCGTGGCGTTAGGATCGATCAGCACGGAGAAGAACGGCAGCGAGTCGACGCTCATGACGCGGCCGACGCTTTCCGGATGGGCGCGCGCCAACATCAGCGCCGTGAAGCCGCCGAGCGAATGACCGATGACGGCCGGGCGCTCGATGTGGTTGTGCTGGATATAGCGCGCAAGTTCTTCCATCAGCGGCCGAACGACCGGGCCTTCGGCGTTCCCGCCAGCGGGCTGACCGGCGAAGCCGGCAACTTGAATTGCGTGCACGCGGTACCGATCGTCGAGTTGGTCGACCGTCGCGTCCCAGACATCGCGACTCGAAGCCAGCCCCGGAATGAGGATGACATCCGGCCCTTCCCCGCTGATTTCAACGCTGAAACGCGTCGGCGTGAAGAGTGTCGCTTCCCGCGTTGGTTCGGGCGCTTCCGGCGTACTGGCGCAAGCAATGAGTGCGCCGAGCGCGGCCAGCGCAAAGGCTTTACGTGTGATGCTGAGCATGTGTTTCCCCTTGAATTTCATGCGCGCTTATTGCGCGGCTTCGACATTTTCTTCGGCGCTGAAGATCTGTTCGATCGAGAGGCCGAAGACGGCGGCGATCTTGAAGGCGAGCGGCAGCGAGGGATCGTATTTGCCCGTCTCGATCGCATTCACGCTCTGGCGTGAGACGTCGAGCCGCTCGGCGAGATCGGCCTGGCTCCAGTTGCGCTCGGCGCGCAGGACCTTGAGGCGGTTTCTCATTTGTAGCGCCACCGGATGACGCACGCCGCAAGGCCCCAAAAGCCAACCAGCGCCGGGAAGACCCAGATCAGCGGCAAATGTGGGAAGTCGGCCCATTCTTCGAGGAAGCCGTAGGCGAAAGAGCCGAAGCCGACGATCGCCGCCGAGACCATGATCGCTTCCATCTGAATGCGACGCTGAAATTCATCGATCGCGTTCACGAACGTCATGTACGCGCGGAGGATCAGCAACGCAGGAACGAGCGGCGCGAGCGCGATGCAGATCACGGCCCATTGCGGCAGTTCAAGTCGCGAGATCGCGTAGCCGCCGGCGATGACCACCGATGTGTAAAGCACAAAGGCGACGCTCATTTCGCGCGTGTAGCGCTTGCGCGCCCGCTTGGCGGTTTCGGAGGTTTCGCGGCTCATCGCGCCGCCTCCACCCGCGCGGCGTCCAGCGCCCGGCTCTGGTGCGTCCCGACCGAGATCGCCACCACCACCGCGATGGCGACCGCCACCCACATCCCAAAGCCCTTCCGGCAAACCATCATTGACTCTCCATCAAGCGACCTTGTCCGCTTGTCTGGTTTACTTGACAGGGTGCCCGGCTCTTGTCAAGCGCTCTTTACAAAAAGACGGGTGAGCTTGCCGTTTGCGCACCGCAACGAATCCGGTCCATGTTCGCGCGCATGGGGATTTGTGGGATCGACGAGGCGGGGCGCGGGCCCCTGGCTGGGCCGGTGGTGGCCGCGGCGGTGATCCTGCCTGCCAAAGGGCGGCCGAAGGGGCTCGACGATTCCAAGCAACTGACCGCCGAGGCGCGCGAAGATCTGGCCGAGAAAATTCGCAAGGTCGGCATCGTCGCTGTTGGCGTCGCCAGCGTCGATGAGATCGACACGCTCAATATCCTGCGCGCCTCTCACCTGGCTATGCGGCGCGCCTTCGACGCTCTCCCCGAAAGGCCAATCGCAGCGCTGGTGGACGGCAACATGTCGCCCGATCTGCCTTGCCCGGTGGAATGGGTGATCGACGGCGATGTGATCGTGCCGCTGGTCTCGGCCGCTTCGATTATCGCCAAGGTCGAACGCGACCGGATGATGAGCGAACTTTGCGCGCAATACCCTGGCTACGCCTTCGCCAAGCACAAGGGCTATTCAACGCCCGAACATCAGGAGGCGCTGAAGCGGCTGGGCCCATGCGCCATCCACCGCCGCAGCTTCCGGCCGGTGCAGCTGGCGATGGAGATGCGGCTCGCCGGCTAGGCGCGCCGTTTACGCGCGGCGTCCCCGCCTCTAGTTTGCGCCAATGACTTCTCCATTGAACACCGACGCCGGCGACATTTCCGTCCGCAAGATTTGGATTGTCTGCCTTACGCTCTACGCCATCTTCATGGCGTCGGCGCTGGCGCTGCCGCACGAAGCATTGTGGGCAGGTTCAGCGCGCACGCCCGTCACCGGCGAAGCCAACTGGGAGCACGGGCTCGCGGAAACGACGCAGAACATTTTCCTCGCCATCGCGCTTGTGATGTCGGCGATCATGTTCGCGCGCGCCAACACGCTTTGGCTGCGCATCTGGTTGGGCGTTGTATTTCTCGGCGTGCTCTATCTGCTCGGCGAAGAGACAAGCTGGGGCCAGCACTATTTCCGTTGGGGCGCGGACGGCTGGTTCCTAGAGAACAACGACCAGCAGGAAACCAATCTGCACAACACTTCGGCGCTGTTCGATCAGCTGCCGCGCAACCTGCTTTATCTCGGCATGGTGCTCGGCGGGATCGTGCACCCGCTGGTGAAGCTCTGGCGCAAGGGCCGGGGCATCATCGACAATCCGTGGTGGTGGGCGCCGACGCTCGCGTGCCTGCCGCCCGTGATTTTCGCCTTCCTCTCCGGCGCGCCCAAGGCGCTCGACAAGCTCTTCCAGACCATCGGCGTCGAAGCTTGGGCGGAGGGCTTCAGGCTGGAGACCTTCATCGGCCGCGCCAGCGAGATGGAGGAGTGCTTCATGTACTTCTTTTTCGTGGTCTACCTGCTGTCACTCGGCCGGCGGCTGAAGTTTCGCAGCGCAAATCATGGTTAACGGCGCGCGGACTCTTGATTCGGGAGTCCGGTCAAGGGAGAATCCCTTACTCTCGGGGGACACATGGCGCGCCATTTCAAAGACAAGATCATCGAAGGCGACTGCATCGAGGAGATGAAGAAGCTCCCGGACGGCAGCGTCGATCTTGTCTTCGCCGATCCGCCCTACTTCATGCAGCTTGGCGGCGCGCTGACGCGGCCGGACCAATCGAACGTCGATGGCGTCGACGACGAGTGGGACAAGTTCGAGGACTTCGCCGCCTATGACGCGTTCACACGCGCGTGGCTCACGGAAGCGCGCCGCGTCTTAAAGCCGAACGGCGCGATCTGGGTGATCGGCTCCTATCACAACGTCTTCCGCCTCGGCGCAGCGATGCAGGATCTCGGCTTCTGGATCCTGAACGACATCGTCTGGCGCAAGACCAACCCGATGCCGAACTTCAAAGGCACGCGCTTCACCAACGCGCACGAAACGTTGATCTGGGCGGCGCGCTCGAAGGAAGCGAAATACACCTTCCACTACGACGCGCTGAAAATGCTCAACGACGAACTGCAGATGCGTTCCGATTGGACGCTGCCGATCTGCACCGGCTCGGAGCGGCTCAAGAACCGCGACGGCCGCAAGCTGCACTCGACGCAAAAGCCTGAAGCGCTACTGCACCGCGTCGTCCTCGCCACCACCAAGCCCGGCGAAGTGATCCTTGATCCCTTCTTCGGCACGGGCACGACGGGCGCCGCCGCCAAGCGGCTCGGCCGCCACTATATCGGCATTGAGCGTGATCCGGATTACGCCGAAGGCGCGCGCCATCGGTTGAAGAAGGTGAAGCCGGTCTCGATCGAGGATCTGGAAATCACCAGGTCCAAGAAGGAAGAGCCGCGCGTGCCGTTCGGCCAAGTGATCGAGGCCGGTCACATTCATCCGGGCGCCTGGCTGGTCGCGCCCAACGGCAAGCGCGCGCGCGTGCGCGCCGATGGCAGCCTAGTCATGGGCGAAGCCTCCGGCTCGATCCACCGCGTCGGCGCCCTCGCCGCTAATGCGCCGGCCTGCAATGGCTGGACCTTCTGGAGCCTCGAAACCAAGCAAGGCCCGAAGCCAATTGACCTCTTCCGGCGCGAAATCCGCCGGCAGATGGCGATGTCGGTCTAGAGGATTAGGGGAGTAAGGCAGCACGGGAATAAGGGCTTAGGCGTTCCCTATTGCCCTACTCCCCTAATTCCCTATTCCCTTACCTCCTCATGGCTGAACCCAAAGAGATCCTGCAGAACGTCGAGACGGCGCTCGGCAAGACCGAGTTGATGGCCGCGCTCTCGGACACCACTCGTGCGCGGCTAGCCAAGCAGGGCCAGCCCTGCACTGTCGAACCCGGCAAGCTGCTCTTCGCCAAAGGCGATAAGGGCGATGCGCTCTACGTGCTGCTCGAGGGCGAAGTCGAGGTGCGCACTTCGACCGAGGCCGGCAAGGATGTTCGCCTCGCCTCGCTGAAGCCGCCCGCCGTGATCGGCGAAATGGCCGTGCTCGACGGCGGCGTGCGTTCAGCCGACATCGCCGCCATCCGCAAGTCGCGTTTTCTGCGCATCCATCGCGACCAGGCCATCGCCGCGCTCGAAAGCGAGCCGAAGGCGCTGCTGAAACTGATCGCGGAGCTCTCCAAGCGCCTGCGCCACGCTGATGCGGCGCTCGAAGACGCGCACACGCTCGATCTCGGGGGCCGCCTTGCACTGCGCCTATTGGAAGAAGCCGGCGATGGCGCGTCGGTGACGCTGACGCAAACCGAAATCGCCCGCCGCATCGGCGCCAGCCGCGAGAAGGTCAATCGCAAGCTGCACGAATGGGCCGATGAAGGCTGGATCTCGATGGGCCGCGCCGGCATCAAGCTGGTCGCCCGCGATAAACTCAAGGCGCTGATCCAGGAAGCGCGCGCGACTTAGATTTAGAAGCCAGCGCAAACAAAAAAGGGCCGCGGCTTGCGCTGCGGCCCTTTTCAGTTTTGCTTCGCGTTACGGCGTCGCTGGCGCTGGCGCCGGCGTTGCAGCCGGCGTTTCGGCAGCAGGCGCAGCCGCGGCGGGCGCTTCCGCCGGCGTCGAGACTTGCACGATCGGCGCAGCTTCGCTCGGCGGCAGCAAACGCGTCACCGCCGAAATATCGCCATTGGCGACGTAGTAGATCTCGCGGTTGCGCGAGCCGCCCGGCTGCATCGGATCGTCGTGATAAATTTCGAACGTGGTCCAATCGTCTTCGGTGGTGGCCGGGTTATCGACGTGGGCGGCGCCAAGCAGCGCATCCATGCGATTATAGACCTCCGCCAGCACGTTCTCTTCCGTTCCGGTGTAGACGACGCGCAGCGCTTGGCCAGCTGGCGTTTGGCCCGTCTTGCCGATCAGCAGGGCGCGCGGCGCACGGCCCGTGTACGGATAGCCGACTTGATAGCAATATTGGCCCTGCACCACGCGCGGCTCGACTGCCATCAGCTGGCCGTTGACGCTCAGATTGCTCGTGCGCATCACTGGCGGGATGGCCGCGACAGCTTGGCTGATGATCGAAGTGATCGATTCAGCCGAGGCGTCCGAGCAGTTCTCGACGTAGAAGAACGGACGCGCCTCGAGTTGCACGAGGCTATATTGCAGACCTTCGAACGTGGCGTTCGGCAGCGCGGTCAGATCAGTATTCACGCCTGCAGCCGCCGCTTCGATCAGCGGCGCCACTGGCCCGCCCGTGATGGCGTTGATACGCGCCAGCGGATTGGGACCAAGATCTTGCTCCAGCTTCACTTGAACGCGCGAGCCTTCGCCGGCTGGCGTCACGGTGTAAACGACGCGGCCCGTCGCGCCGTCGGCGTAGGTCACCGGCGCGGTGACGACGTCGCCTTCAACGCTCGCCGCCTCGGCGATGGTCACGCCCTCGGCGACGGTTGCGCCAACTGGCGTGGTCGCGAGGCGCGCCAGCACCGTCGGCGCCGGGCGTTCAACTTCGATAGTTTGGCTGCGCGCCGCGACCGGCGGCGTCAGGAAATATCCTGCGCCGGCGGCGACAAGCACCAGCACGACAAGAATGAGAATTATGCGTCCCGCAGCGGCCATAGCCTACCCTCCTTCGGCTTCTGCACCCAGGTGCGCGATTCCCTAGCAAACCGAGCCCGCCCGCCATACCCCCAATTTTGGGAACCTCGCGCGCAGCGGCGCGGATCGCCGCGTTTCCGGGACCCCGCTCATGCTCTAAGGTCGTGATTCAAAGGAAGGAACGCGCGCGATGAGCGAGAGCGTCACATACGGCAGCTATCTGCGGCTTCACGAGATTTTAGGCGCGCAGGCCCCGCAGACGGGCGAGCACGACGAGCTTTTGTTCGTCATCCTGCACCAGACCATGGAATTGTGGATGAAGCAGACCATCCACGAAATCGGCGCTGCTCAAGCCGAGATTCGCGCCGGCAACCTGGCCCCGTCATACAAGCACCTCGCGCGCGTCTCGCGCATCCAAGCGGTGATGACCCAAACCTGGGACGTGCTGGCGACGATGACGCCCGCCGATTATCTGCGCTTCCGCAACCTGCTCGGTACAAGCTCTGGTTTCCAATCGGCGCAATTTCGCGTGCTCGAAAGCAAACTCGGCATCAAGGACGAGAGCTTTCTCAAATTCCACGCCGAGGGAAGCGCCGACCGGCGCATGCTGGAAGAGGCGCTCGAGACGCCGAGCATCTATGACGACACGTTGGTGCAGCTCGCAAAGGCCGGTTTCGACATTCCGCGCGAGGTGCTGCAGCGGCCCAAACGCGAAACCTATCAACCGAGCGATGCCGTGGAAGCTGCATGGCTCGCGGTCTATCGCGAAACGCACAAATACTGGGAGCTCTATCAGCTGGCGGAAAAGCTGATCGACCTCGACGACGCCTTCCTCACTTGGCGCCACAAGCACGTGCTGACGGTCGAGCGCATCATCGGCAGGAAGCGCGGCACCGGCGGCACTGAGGGCGTCGGCTATCTGCAGCAAACGCTGCTGCGGCGCGCGTTCCCGGAAATCTGGTCGCTGCGCACCAAGCTATGAAGAGTTACAAGCATCTCTTCTCGCGCGCGCTCGCGGCTGCTCCGGGCCGCATCCACTTCGCCGCGCATTCGCACCATCTTTGGCCGGACGCTTCCTACGAAGGCCACATGGCGGCTTGGGATGATGCGGCTGCGCTTGCCGACAAAAAGTGGGACAAGATATTCGGCGAGGTGATGCCGCGCGCGCAGCAGAACATCGCGCACGAACTGCACTTGCCCGATCCGCGCGCGATCGGATTTGCGCCGAACACGCACGAACTGCTGGTGCGGCTCTTCTCGGCCAAGGGCGGACGCGCGCCGCTTGATGTGCTGACCAGCGACGGCGAATTTCACTCCTTCCGCCGCCAGAGCGCGCGCTGGGAGGAGGATGGCCGCATCGCGCGCCGCATAGTGCCGTGCGAACCGTTCGAAACTTTCACCGCGCGCTATCTCGCGGCGCTTGAGGAAAAGACGCCCGACATCGCCTTCGTCTCGCACGTGATGTTCCGGAGCGGCTTGCGCTTCGACGGTGTGGAGAAACTCGCGGCGCGCGCGCGGCCCGACGGCATGTGGGCGGTGCTCGATCTCTACCATTCGTTCATGGCGATGCCGTGCGATTTCAGCGCTGTTGCGGATCGCGTCTTCCTGCTCGGCGGCGGCTATAAATACGCCATGGCCGGCGAAGGCGCGGGTTTCATCCACGCGCCGCCAGGCTTTGCGCCGCGGCCGCAAAACACGGGCTGGTTCGCCGATTTCGGCGCGATCGAAGCCAAGCAAGGCGAAGTCGCCTACCCCCGCGACGGCGGCCGCTTCCTCGGCGCCACGTATGATGCGAGCGGGCTGTATCGCTTCAACGCCGTGCAAGCGATGTTGCTCGAGACCGAGTTGAGCACGACCGAAGTCTCCGCGCGGTGCGAGGCGTTGCGCGCGCAGATGCTGGCGGCGATCGAGGCCGGCGACGCCGGCGTGTTGGCGGAAGCGGAAATCTTGAAGCCCAACGCCGCTGGCCCGAATGCGCGCTTCCTCGCTTTGCGCCACCCCAGCGCCACGCAATGGAAAGCCAAGCTCATGGCCGCCAATGTCATCACCGACGCGCGCGATGACGTTCTGCGCATCGGCTTCGGGCTTTACCAGGACGAAGACGACGTGCCGGCGTTCTGCGCCGCGGCGAAAGCGGCGCTCCTCTAGCTCACCACGCCCCCAGCTCTACCAATTGCCGCCGTAGATGCTCGGGCAGCTCGGCGCCGCCCTTGGCGGCGCTCAAATCCGCCGGCGCGTCTTTCGCTTCGAGATAACGCCAGCCCTGAAA